>CABRID010000170.1 GCA_902470895.1 uncultured Collinsella sp. | reverse complement strand
AGATCAGCCTCGGTCTCGTGGGCTCGGAGATGTGTATAAGAGACAGCCCCAGCAGTTGCGATGGAATAGTTCCTGTTTAAAGCCCCGTGACTTTAATTTAGGGACTATTCCACCGCAACTTATTGGAGGATTAGCTAGTCCTTGGGTGTCCAGGACCAGAAGAAGTTGATAAGGGCCACACGTGAGGCGGTGCCGGTCTTTTTGTTGATCGAGGAAATGTGACGATAGAGCGTGGAGCGCGAAAGGAAGAGCGTTGTGGCGATGTCCTGAACGCTCTGGTCCGAAACGACCAAGGCCTCAAGAATATCGCGCTCGCGCTCTGTAAGCTCAAAGGTGGCGACGAAGGCATCGAGGCGTTCATCGGACGTGAGCTCCGCCGCCTCCACGAGCTCGGGGTCGGAGCATGTGGGCGCAAGATCCCCGCCAAGATCATCGGTGGCAAGCGGCAGGCCGTCCTGCATCACGACATCATCGGCCCGTTGCCCCAACTGCCCCAGCAGCGTAATCGCAATACCCACAAACATCACGAGCGCCGCGCCGACTGCCACCAGCACGTTTTGACTCGAGATGATCGCCACCGCCGGCGCCGTCACGAGCATCGAGCACACGTTGTTGACGACGCGACCCATGCACGGCCAAAAATATGACCAGCGCGCATAGAGCGAGATGGCGGCGAATTTTGTGGTAAAGAACACCACAAAGAAGCCCGAGCCCAGATAAAAGATGATCATGGCAGCAAGCTCGTTGCCGCCATTGCCATCGATGATGAGCACAAAGAACGAAAGCGTGGACAGCATGGCGACACACGTCATGCCGATATTCATATACGAGCGGTCGTGCAGGTCAAATAGTGCGCCGGCGGCCAACGAGCTCAAGACAAGCAGCAGGCGCGGCCAGTCACCCAAATCAACGGCTCCGGTAGCATGCAGGGTTGTGAGGCCCACGTTGAGAGCAGCGAATACGCTTGAAAGATACGCTGTCGCCACGGTCAAGCGAGCTACAGTGCGGCGGAATGCCGCCTTTGCCTCGGGATCGTCATGCCACTTGGCGCCATATTCCAGAGCATCTACCGAAAGCCCGGCAACACTGGGTTCAAAGTTGGGATCGGACTCGTCGCGCAGCTTGGCACGTCGGGCACCGTGGAGCAACGCCACCTGCGCGATCGCACAGGCAACCAGAACAGCCTGCTGAGGAATGCCGGCAGGCATCACCATGTGGTTGAGGACCTGCACCAGAACGCCCATGGCGTAAGAAAGTGCGGCGGCGCGCGCCAGGCAAGGCGTCCGCGCAAAGCGCCGCGCAAAGTTTGCGTGGGCAGTCGATCCGCAGTAGCCCAGCGCGCAGCACGCCACCAAACCACCGGCAATTACCACCTCAACCCGAACCGCCATAATCAACAGCAGCAATGCCGCCACCAGCAAAACGCCCGTGACGTCACTTGTCGCGTCGATGGCATGGGGACGGTGATGGGGGTGCGGACAAAAAGTTGGACCGAGTCCGGTCCAGATTGGAGTCCGCATGGG
>CABRID010000169.1 GCA_902470895.1 uncultured Collinsella sp. | reverse complement strand
CTTCTTGTAGCCTGCGGCGCTCGCGGCGGCGATAACATCCTCTCAGGTCGGTTCAGCCTCGACGGTGCCGACGAAGAACTGCGTCAAGCCCTCGTTCTTAAACACTTCCTGCATCTTGGCATAGTCGGCGTTGGAATCGGCTTCGGTGCCGTGGCCCATGAGGCACAGCGCCGTCTTGCCGTCGTCGAAGGACGCCATGTTCTCCTTAATGGCTGCGGCCACCTTCTTGTAGTCGTCGTCGGAGGTGAGCAGCGGGTCGCCGAGCGAGATTTTGTCGAACTTGTCGGCGTACTTGTCGAGCTCGTCTTTCACGTCGGTGTATTCCAGGCCACCCATGAGGTGCGTCGGCTGCACGACGATTTCCTTCACGCCGTCTTCCACGCAGCGGTCGAGCGCCTCGGTCATGTTGTCGATCGTGATGCCGTCGCGCTTCTTCAGCTTGTCGATGATGATCTGCGCGGTGAAGGCGCGGCGGATGTCGTAGTCCTGCCAGTACTTCTCGCGGATAGCGTCTTCGATGGCGCCGATGGTGATGTGGCGCGAGTCGTTGTAGCTCGTGCCGAAGCTCGTGACGAGGATGACCGGCTTCACGGCCTTCTCCTTTTCACTCGATTTCTCGGAACTCGCGGAGGTGTTGGAGCAGCCCGCGAGCGCGACTCCGGCGAGCGCGACGACTCCGGTTGCTGCGGCGCCCATGAAGCCGCGGCGTGACATCTGGTCGGACATGGTTTTTCCTTTCCTCGGTTTGCCGGTCCCCCGGCGACAGTTGCTTGTCGGCACAAGCGAAAGAAAAGCGCACCCCTCGGGGTTCACAAGGAGCTAACGCCACGGCGATGCCGTGAGGAAAAGGCGAAGCAGTCTGGCTTGGGGCGCGAGGCGGTTCGCCCGCGCGTCCTATACAGTAATGTCCCTTGCCCAGGATTCCCACCTGGTTCCCTCCGCAAGCCAGCGCAGGCTGTGCGGGCGCCGCGCCGGTCATTTCCTTTTATCCGATTGTCATATGCTCGTTGCCGAAACTTTTACTATGATAGTGGGCACTTGTGAACGTGTCAAAGCCAGAGCGGGCGGCATTGCGCCTCCTGCCTGCGTATTTGCGCCGATTGCCGCCGCAGACGCCGTGTTTTGCCCGCTGCGCGAAGGGCGTCGTAAACGGTTGCGATGAGAAACGGGAAGGGAAGGCTCGGATGATTCATATCGTTGGCGCAGGCTCGGGCGCCGCCGACCTTATCACGCTGCGCGGGGCGCGCCTTCTGCGCGCGGCCGACGTGGTCGTTTGGGCGGGAAGCCTTGTGAACCCCGAGCTGCTCGCTGAGTGCAAGGAATCCTGCATCGTCTACGACAGCGCGCACATGACCTTGGAGGAAGTGCTCGACGTGATGTGCGCGGCGGATGCGCGGGGCGAGGAAGTGGTGCGCCTGCACACGGGCGACCCGTGCCTGTACGGCGCCATCCAGGAGCAGATGGACGCACTCGACGCGCGCGGCGTGGACTACGAGGTGGTGCCCGGCGTGTCGAGCTTTTGCGGTGCCGCGGCGGCGCTTCGCCAGGAATACACGCTGCCGGGAATCAGCCAGTCGGTCGTGATCACGCGGCTTTCCGGACGTACCCCCATGCC
>CABRID010000168.1 GCA_902470895.1 uncultured Collinsella sp. | reverse complement strand
CTCGTATGTATCGAGGTATTCCTGCTTGAGCGTCTGCGAGGACGACTTGATCTTTTCCACGAGCGTGCCGGCCTCGATGAAGTAGAACGAGTTGGTGAGGTCTGCCAGGTCGTCGAGCAGATGGCTTGAAATGAGCACGCTTCGTCCCCGCGCCACCTCGCTGCGCATCGCGTCGCAGGAGGTTTTCCGCTTTCCCGGATCGAGGCCGTTCAGCGGTTCATCGAGGATAAGGTACGGGCAACCGGTCGATATCGCCATGGCAAGCTTTACCTGCTGCTTCATTCCTGTCGAGAGTTTACGGGTCGGCTTGTCGAGATATGGGGAGATTCCGAGGGAGTCGCAGAGCGAGTCGATGTCGGCGGCCGATTTCCACGCCTCCCTAACGAAAGCAAGGTGCTCGATGGCCGATAGCGTGGGATAGAGATCCGCGCCGCCCGAAGAGCTCAGGTAGACGAGTTCTGCAAATTCGGCTGATCGACGTTGGTAGATTCCGTCTGCCGCCAGGCTTCCCGAGCGGATGCGGGTGGGAAATTGGCCCGACAGCGCTTCAAGTAAGGTGGTTTTCCCCGAGCCGTTGGGAGCAATGAGGCCCGCCGCCGTTCCCGGGCCCAAGGAAAGCGATCCGATCGAAAGTATCGTCGTGCTCCCGTATCCCACGCTCACGTCCAGGAGCTCAAGCCCATGGTGCTTTTTAGCGGGTCCAGCCTGTTTGGGCGAACGCGTCACAACGGCGCCGACCGCGAAAAGGACCGCGACGTATACCAGGGCCACGGCAAGCATCGATGCGCCGCCCGAACCGGAGCCAATGAATTCTGTCGGGAAGCATCCTACGTAACCCGTTGCCTCGATAGGCGAGAACACGGCCAGCGGCAGGAGATTGAGCGCGGCGTTATGCCCCAGTGCCGAATCGGACAATAACGGGAATGCCGGGGCCGCGACAAGCAGCGCGGAGGTAAGGGGGCCCGCGAGGACGCGCCTCGTTGCGGTCGATAGGACGACGGAAC
The DNA here is from genome assembly GCA_902470895.1 of uncultured Collinsella sp. Lineage (GTDB taxonomy): Bacteria > Actinomycetota > Coriobacteriia > Coriobacteriales > Coriobacteriaceae > Collinsella. Next base: position 682 of record CABRID010000168.1, on the reverse strand, counting down.
AAACGGATATCAAGGTTCCACCCGCGAGCAGCGCGAGAAGTATGGTCGTGAAGACGTTTCCCGCGGTCGCGGTGGTAAGCGCGCCGTCATGGAAGAAGGCGATCGGGTACCCGATCTGCCCGAAGCCGTTTAGGGCCGAGGCGTAAATACTCCCGGGCGCAAGGCCGGCGAGGAGCATCGCGGTCCCCGCGCCGATTATCGAAAACACGGTTTGGATAAGGCGCCGGAATTTGGGCACGGGCGCCTTTGCCGCCAGGGTACCGGGCCTTGTGGCCCCGAGCAGGAGTATCGACGAGAGAAGGAAGGGGATGAAGGGAAGGAAAGACGGCACCATGGCAATGGCGTAAGGCAGGAAGGAAAGGAATGGCAGATCGCTTGCGGAGGCCGGGATATCCGTGATGCCGGAGCTGCTCAGGGCGCGGCAATATGCGAGCTCTGCGTCATTGGTCTCTCGGTCCCCCACGATGGACCCGGATTGGAAGCCCTCGTCCATGAGCGCGTAGTAGCTCTCGGCAGAGTCGAGAAAGGCGGCGTCGGTTTGAGCGGCGAGGGCGGCGTTCGCGTATCTTGCAAGCTCAGCGTCATCTTGCTGCTCTGGCGATAGGTCTGTGCCGCTGGCCTGGGGCGCGCGCGTATTGAATGCGTCGACAAAGCCCTGCATGCCCTGCTTCATAAAGAAGGG
>CABRID010000167.1 GCA_902470895.1 uncultured Collinsella sp. | reverse complement strand
ATATTCGTCGAAGTATCGAGGTGGTGCTCTTAAACCGGGCGACAAGCTTCCCACCGTCGTTGAGTTCTGCGAGCTCTATAGCGTTTCCAAAATCACCGTCAAACGAGCTATCGAGCAAATCACCGAGGAAGGTCTTATTACCAGCCGTCGTGGATCGGGTACCCACGTTAAGGACACGGCGGGACTTCCCGGCCAGGCGTTTTTCCAGGGCAAAAACGACCGTGCCCAGGGTTTTCGTATGAGCACCGCGGGGAGAAGGTAACCTCGGTGGTCTACGATTTCTCGATTGTTAATCCACCAGCGGACATCGCAGCCCAGCTGGGAATTGCCGAGGATGACTTTGCCTATCACATCGTGCGCGTGCGCCAGGTCGACGAGAAGCCCATCGTTATCGAGTACACCTATATGCCGCTCGAACTGATCCCGGGCCTTAAAAAGAAGGACCTGTACGGATCGGTCTACGGCTTTATCCGCGAGCAATGCGGGCTGAAGATTTCGAGCTTCCATCGCACCATACGCGCCGTGGCGGCAACCGAGGAAGAAGCCGAGCGCCTGGATACCAAACCCGGCTCTCCCCTGCTCGAACTCAACCAGATTGGCTTCTTGGATAGCGGCACCGCGTTTGAATATTCTATCTCGCACAACGTAGGCGACCGCTTTGAGCTGCACAACGTAACGCTGGCCTAGTTTTGTAATCCGGTGGGTGCTCGTTTTGAGCTGTCTTACGCGGCACCTGCACAACCTTATGGGAGTATGCACATGTCCGATTTGTTTAAGCTGACGCCGATCTTTCACGAGAAGATCTGGGGCGGCCGCCAGCTCGAAACCGTATTTGGTTACGACATTCCCGATGGTCCCATCGGTGAGTGCTGGGCCATCTCGGCCCACCCCAACGGCGACTGCCAGATCGCTGAGGGCCCGTACGCCGGCCACACGCTGTCGTGGCTGTGGGCCGAGCACCGCGAGCTCTTTGGCAACTGTGAAGGCAAGGAGTTCCCGCTGCTCATCAAGATTCTGGACGCCAAGGACGACCTTTCGATCCAGATTCACCCCAACGACGAGTACGCCGCCAAGCACGAGAACGGCAGCTTGGGCAAAACCGAGTGCTGGTATGTGCTGGACTGCGAGCCCGGCGCCACAATCATCGTCGGCCAGCGTACCAAGGACCGCGCCGAGGCCGCACAGATGATCGAGGAAGGCCGTTGGGACGACATGCTCAACGTGTTGCCGATCCACAAGGGCGACTTTTTCCAGATTGATTCCGGTACCGTGCACGCCATCAAGACCGGCACGCTCATTTTGGAGACGCAGCAGTCGAGCGACGTGACATATCGCCTGTACGACTACGACCGTCCCGGCACCGATGGCAAGCTGCGCCCGCTGCACATTGAGCAGAGCCTCGACTGCATCGACTTTGATGCTCAGGCTCCGACCGACGGCACGGTGACCGCGCCCGAGGTGGACGGCGTGACCGAGCTCGAGTCTAACTCCTGCTACACCGTCGATCGCGTGCGTGTCGACGGCAGCAAGACCCTCGACCAGCGCTGGCCCTTCATGTGCCTGTCGGTCATCGACGGCGAAGGCACCGTCTGCGGCGACCCCGTCCACAAGGGAAGCCACCTGCTAGCTCCGAGCACCGTGGACAAGATTGAGCTCGAGGGCAATATGGAACTGATTGTCAGCCACCTGTAGGTCACCGGTCCCCAAGCGCTCGCCGGGACGGGGCGCGGGGTTTGATCGCCTGCTCGGACAGTCCCGCTCGAACGGAGAGCACATTAAGTGCT
>CABRID010000166.1 GCA_902470895.1 uncultured Collinsella sp. | reverse complement strand
TACACAAGGAGTATCGTCGGCAGCGTCAGATGTGTATAAGAGACAGGCTTATGACGTTAAGGATGACAGGCGACGCTCGCATGTTGCCAAGTTACTGCAGAGCTATGGAGAGCGTATGCAATACAGTGTGTTTCTGCTACGAATACGTCCCGCGAAGCTTATTGCAGTGCAAACAGTACTTGAAACTGAAATAGACTTATTGTCTGATTCCGTTGTGGTGTGTGATTTAGGACCAAGTAATCGCGTCAATCAAGCACTCAATTTCATTGGTGTGCGAGGTTACAAAGATATTGTCATTCCTACGATAATTTGACCGATGGGTGAAAATCCATACGGCTTATTTAAGGAATGTGATTTATTTTTTCGCGATATGCGATAGATGTTTGATAACTAAAGGCGGGTTCTAGTGATCGTTGCAACACCTGACCTACCGCAAGGAGGGTCAGGTGACCAGAAGCCACCGAAACGAAGACCGTGGCGGGGAACACCGTTGGACGTTCAACGGCGTCGAATATCCGACGAGGAAGCTGATGTGCGAGGCGAGACGCGCCGAGTACGTGCGCCTGCTGGACGAGGAAGGCATGAACTTCACCCAGGCCGCGCACGCGGTCGGCGTCTCGAAACGCACCGGCAAGGCGTGGCGCAACGGCAGGACGCGCGCCACGGGAAGGAACGAGAAACCCCTGGTGGACTGGTATCGTTCCACCATGGACAAACCCAAGACCCTCCATCCGCGCTACCTGAGCCAGGAGGAGCGCATCCAGATCGCGGACCGTCTGCGTCTGGGCGATTCGATCCGCGCCATCGCCCGCCTGCTGGGCCGCGACCCCGGCACGGTCAGCCGCGAGGTCGAGCGCAACAGGAATCCCGAGTCCGGCGGTTACGAGCCTTACCGCGCCCAGCAGAAGGCCGCGGACCGGCTCAAACGCCCCAAACCGCGCAAGGCGGCCGAGGGCACGCGACTGTGGGACGAGATCGCCGCCGGGTTGCGCAGGCATTGGAGCCCGGAGCAGATAGCCAACCGGCTGAGGCTGGACTTCCCGGATAATGGGGATATGCACGCGAGCGTCGAGACGATCTACCAGGCCATCTACCTGCAGGCCAGGGGCGAACTCAAGCAGGAGCTGAAACGCGCCATGAGGCAGGGGCGAACCGCCCGCAGACCCCAAGGCGGCCAAGGCCGCAAACCCCGTTTCCGCGAACCCATGGCCATGATCTCGGAGCGACCCCCGGAGATCGAGGACCGGGCGGTCCCGGGCCATTGGGAGGGCGATCTCATCACCGGCAGCCGCAACAAAAGCGCCATCGGCACGCTCGTCGAGCGCACCACCAGGTTCACGATCCTGCTGCACCTGCCCGACGGGCACGACGCCGAACACGTCCAGCAGGCCATCATCGACAAGATGCAGCACCTGCCCAAACTCCTGCGCAACAGCCTGACCTGGGACCAGGGAGCGGAACTCGCCCTGCACAAACGGATCGGCGCCTCGCTGGACATGGCCGTCTACTTCTGCGACCCGCACTCCCCGTGGCAGCGCGGCACCAACGAGAACACCAACGGGCTCCTGCGCCAGTACTTCCCCAAAGGCACCGACCTATCCGTCTACCCGGAGGACTACCTCGACGCGGTCGCCGAGGAACTCAACGACCGGCCACGCAAAACCCTCGGGTTCATGAAACCAAGCGAGAAGATCATCGAACTGCTCGACGCCGCGTGATAACCTCAACAACCGACAACGTGACCATGGAAGGCCGCTCAAACCTCAGGTGTTGCAACCACCACTAGAATCCGCC
>CABRID010000165.1 GCA_902470895.1 uncultured Collinsella sp. | reverse complement strand
TCTACACAAGGAGTATCGTCGGCAGCGTCAGATGTGTATAAGAGACAGCGAGACGATTGGCGAGCTCTACGGCCTTCAACATGGCACCTTCAACGAGCGCTTCGGCAGCGTGGAAATTGGGCGCCCACACGGCGATGCGCACACGTTCGTCATCGCCGGCGCAGGTACGGGGTCGGCTGTGTTTCGCCAGCTCATCCGGCAGGGCAAGGCGTTCTACGCGGGCGTTCTGCACGAAGGGGACATCGACTGCGAGCTCGCGCGCGACCTGGCGACGGAATGCGTGGCCGAGCGCGCCTTCGAGCCGATCGGGGATAAAACCATAGCCCGCGCCAAAGAGCTCCTCGTCCACTGCGCGCGTCTTATCGTGTGCCCCGCTGCCTTCGGCACCATAAACGCCCGCAACGCAGAGCTCGTCGAGTTCGCACGCTCGCATGGTATCGAGGTCATGCGAGCGTGCGAAGGCGCATCGGAGGATTCCCATTTGGAGTGGGAAGAATAAACTGGACTTTCTTTTAAGGATCCTCAGGCTACAGCTCCTACGCCGGCGAGGTCTACAAGGCGCCGGAGAACCTCGTGAACGGGAATTTCCACGCCGACGAGCCCAACTAGGCCTAATCCAAGCGAGATTCCAGACTCGACAGACCATTGAGAGTCAGATCGTTGGCGACCTCAGAGACGCGCTCGATGGGAACCGAACCGTCAGACAGCGCCCACGTGCGATAGATACCGATAATACCCGACAGCAAAAACGCCAGATAGTAGTCGAACATCTCGTCCTTGAGACCTTGGGGCAGCAGATCGCGTTCGGCAATCTCGTGCTCGAGCGGCGCACGAAGACGAGCCATAAAATCATCGAGCGGAATGTTCTCGATCAGCTGACGATTGAGCACCAAGTTGTTGCACAGTGCCTCGTTAACGGTTTTAAAGAAGGTCGCCGCCGCGCCCAGGGCGCGCTCGTTGGTGTCGCCGTCCATGGAAGCAAGCGTTTTCTCGACCGAGTCGACAATCATCTCCACCACATCGACGGCAATGGCATCGAGCAGGCCGTCAACCGTGCCAAAGTGAACGTAAAAGGTCTTGCGGTCGACATTGGCCTCGCGCGCGATGGCACTCACCGTAATGTCTGCCAGCGGCTTTTCCATGAGCAGGCGCTCGAAAGCGGAAAGGATGGCATTGCGGCTGCGAACGATGCGGCGGTCAAGACGCGGTTTGCTGGTTGCCATGGGCATGTCCCTTCGATATGCGAGCATTCATCAACAGATGAGAGATAATCTACGTAAGAGGATTATCCCCCATACAGTACAAATATGCCCCGCATCATGAAGAACGCACGACTGCCCTACTGCGACTTAGGGTGCTTCTTCTTATTGAGTGCCGACGGAGATACGCGAATACCATCGCCTGTCTGGCGCACATAGGCCTTATGAGCCGGCTTAGCGGTCCCAGAAGCCTTCTGAGCGTGCTTCTTGGGATCAACGGTAACAGCATTAGTGGGGTGCGGCTTAGTGGGCGCAGAGGGCGTCTGAGGCGTGCGGCCGAGCTTGCGCATCACGCGATCCCAGCGCGCATGGATGCTCTCGTTGTGGGCGCTCTTAAGTCCCAACAGGGGCGCAGCCAAAATGGTCGGCGCAATAAACGTAATGAGACGCCACAGCAGATAGCCGGCGGTCGAAGCCGACCCAAAGAAATGACCCAAGAACAATGCAAAGCCGCCCTCAGCGCCACCAGTTCCACCGGGCAGGGGGACCGCAGAGCTCAACAGCTGGACAAAGGCTGTCTCTTATACACATCTCCGAGCCCACGAGACCGAGGCTGA
>CABRID010000164.1 GCA_902470895.1 uncultured Collinsella sp. | reverse complement strand
CTCCAGGGCCTCTTCGACCGTCAGGGCAGCTCGAATCATGTGCCACTCCATCTATCTATAGAACAGTAAAAAGGCGCGCCGCAAAAACGACGCGCCTTATATCTTAGCGATAAGTATGTATGCAAACGCTACTTCTTCTTGGAGTCCTTCTTGTCCTCCTCGGCAGCTGCGCGCTCGATAAGAGCGTTGAGCTTGTTCTCGGACATGCCCTCGGCCTGCGCGCGATACATGTTGCGCAAGGGACGAATACGAGCGAAGTCGTAGATAAAGTCACCTAGGATGATGACATAGGACAAAACGATGCCGACCATCTGGACAGGGCTGGACACCATGCCAGCGGGAGCGAAGTACAGCGAGGCCCAAATTGCCACGACGAGCACCATGCCAATGGCGAGCACAATCCACCAGATGCGACGGCGCTTGGTGTAGTCCTCGTCCTGCTTGAGGAGGATATTCGACACCGTATAGATGCGGTCCTCCTTGGCGCGCTGCTTAGCCTTGCGGGCGCGCTTCTCCTCTTTAGAGAGGCCCTCGAGGTTCTCGCCCTTCTCGAGCTCTTTGCGGCGTGCCTTAGACGAAGCCGGCACGACGCGAACGGAGCTCGCTGCTTGGCGGGCGGGCTTAGCAGATGCGGCAGACTTGCGCGCAACCCCGGTAACTTCGTGGGATTGCGTGCGCTTGTTCGTGGCGCTACGGGTACTCACTTATGCATTCTCCTTCATGCTTGTGAACTGGGAGCCCGTGATGATCTGGAAGGCCTCGCGATAGCGCTCGGACGTACCATCGATGACCTCGGCGGGCAGGTGCGGGGTCTCCCCCGTCATATCCCAGTTGGCCTTGAGCCAATTGCGGACGAATTGCTTGTCGTAGCTAGGCTGGATCTTACCCTCCTCGTAGCTGGCAGCAGGCCAGAAACGGCTGGAGTCGGGCGTGAGGCACTCGTCGATCAGCGTGACCTTGCCATCGATGACACCAAACTCGAACTTGGTGTCGGCAATGATGATGCCACGGGTCGCGGCGTACTCGGCAGCGGCCTTGTAGATCTTGAGGGAAAGGTCGCGAATCTGCGTGGCGATGTCCTCGCCCACGATCTCGCAGCAACGCTCGAACGAGATGTTCTCGTCGTGGTCACCGATCTCGGCCTTCGTGGACGGCGTGAACAGCGGTTCGGGAAGCTTGGAAGCCTCGGTCAGGCCCTCAGGCAGCTGGATGCCGCAGACGGTGCCGTTCTCGTCGTAGGTCTTCTTGCCCGAACCGGTCAGATAGCCGCGGACGATGCACTCGATAGGAATCGTCTGGGCCTTCTTAACCAGCATGGCGCGGCCAGCGAGGTAGTCACGATACTCAGCAAACTCCTCGGGGAAATCCGCCGGGTCGATGGAAACGAGATGGTTGGGGACGATGTCGGCAAACTTGTCGAACCAGAATGCCGAGATGCGGTTGAGCACCTCTCCCTTAAACGGAATCTCGTCGGGGAGAATAAAGTCGAACGCAGAAATGCGATCGGTGGCGACCATCAGCAGGTTTTCGCCGGCATCGTAGATATCACGAACCTTGCCACGGGAATCCGGACGACGCTCCATCGTTGTCACGTGAGTCACTCCTTACCTAAATACGACAGAAATGCGGGTTCTTTCCCGCATGTTTTCGCAAACTCGGAGCGGCAGGAACGCGGCCCCTCCTTCACCGAATAGCGAAAAGCTAGTGCTCCATTGTAGTAGATGCCGCGTCCGCCGTGTGCTCGCGAGGCAGATGAATCGTAAAAGTCGCACCCTTTCCAAGCTCCGACTCCACGGATATGTAGCCATGGTGACGCTCGACGATCTGCTTGGTCACGGCGAGGCCAACG
>CABRID010000163.1 GCA_902470895.1 uncultured Collinsella sp. | reverse complement strand
GTATCGTCGGCAGCGTCAGATGTGTATAAGAGACAGCCACCCCCATGGAGTTCGATAAAACCATCTCTATGACCACATTTTAGTCACTGCAAACCCTTTTTGCGGTCACGCGCAGGGCACCAAATCGTGTCCGCACGAGGCCTTAAACTAGAGACAATAAAGGTGTTCGATGCGCTTGGCGGGCTATTAGGATGTTCCTCAAATCGCCGGCATCGGAGGAGGTCATACATGGTTTACGTATGGGAATTCGAGTTCTTTGATTCGAACGGCGTTGTCGACGCTGTGCCATGTGGCTCGCTGGACGGAGGTGGAACGTTCGGATCCGACCTAAACGACGCTGTCGAAAGCGCCGCTGATTTTCTCGCATGCATGGTCGATGACCACCTAATGGGCGGCGTCGACCTGCCTGCGCCGGACTTTGGCCACGATCCGCAGCACGGTGGCAAGATTATCGCCGTGGCCGTCAGTCGCGAACTCGGCGACATCCCCGCCGTCACCGCAGCGGATGCCGCGCGTATGCTCGGTGTTAGCTCAGCACGGGTATCGCAGCTGATAAATGCTGGGCTGTTGGATTCTTGGAAGGACGGCACCAAGCGCATGGTGTCCAAAGCTTCCATCGAGGCACGACTCGCCGACGCTCCAAAGGCAGGGCGCCCAAAAGAGACCCCTATTGCTGTATAAAGCAATAGCGTTGCGGGTTTTTTCATTTGTCAGATTAGCTGACAAGCTCTCCCAATTCGGAACTCACTGCGTTCCGAATTGGGCTGGACACATTGCCGCAGGTAGCTGCGCATCCTCAATCCAAAGTACGAGAGGTGTTTCCCATGGCAGACAGACCGAAAACAACACTGCGCGGCTGCATCTATGGGCTTGCCGTCGGCGACGCACTGGGCGTTCCTTACGAGTTCAGGCCCCGCGGCACGTTCGAGTGCACCGACATGATCGGCTACGGCACGCACGGGCAGCCCGCCGGCGCCTGGAGCGATGACACGTCCATGACGCTTGCTACCTGCGACTCGATTAGGGAGCTTGGGCACATCGATACCGCAGACATGCGCGATAAGTTCGTAAGCTGGATTGCCCGTGGCGAGTATACGATCGACGGCGTTTTCGACTACGGCGGCACGACCGCCCGCGCCTTGCACACCGGCAAAGGAGGCTCCGGCGAGCGCGACAACGGCAACGGCTCGCTCATGCGTATCGCGCCCCTGGCGTTCACCGATGCGACAGACGAAGAGGTCAGCAAGGTCTCCGCGATTACGCACGCCCACAGAACGTCGACCGACGCGTGCATCATATTTGTCGAGCTAATGAGGGATGTGATGAACAACGCGCTCCCCTCGTGGGCGCTCCACCTGAAAGACGCACCCGAGCACGAAATCAGGTCTGGCGGCTTCGTGCGCGACACGCTTAAGGCAGCCACCTGGTGCTTCGTCAACACTAGCAGCTACGAAGATTGCGTGCTTGCCGCCGTCAACCTGGGCGACGACACCGACACCACCGCAGCCGTTGCCGGCGCCCTCGCCGGCACGGCCTACGGTCTCAAAGCCATCCCGCAGGAGTGGATCAACACCCTACGCGGAAAAGAGCTGATTGAGCAGTGCTTGTTTTAGGGCGCACTTACGATAGAAACTGTCCAGGAGACACCATGGAAAGAGAGATCGCAAATAGAGGCGAGTTCCAAGTGGACGAAAACGGGATTCCGCTATTTCCAGCAGGACTGAAGGAAGAAGCCAACCTCTATGTCCTCCCCGACGGGCGTTACCTCCCCTGCGGGGTCTACCGGACCGAAGATGGCGGCTCACTCATTTATGAGCCATCCGAACTAAGCTTCTTCGGGCAGATGCTTGCCCAATTCAAAGAGCGCTAGAGGCTTGATTGCCCGTTAGATCGACACTGCTCCAAACCATGGGATGGGTAGGATGCCTCCCACGGCATTGCCTGGAACCTCTACTCGATCTGGCGGGAAT
>CABRID010000162.1 GCA_902470895.1 uncultured Collinsella sp. | reverse complement strand
GCGCAGGTCACGCGTGGTGGCATATCTGTCGAGAGCATCTCAACACCCAGCCTACGCGCGCGCAGCGTTGTCGACGCCCCGCTTTACGTCTGCGGTGAAGCGCTCGACATCGACGCCGATTGCGGAGGCTTTAACCTTGCGTGGGCCTGGATCTCGGGCATTCGCGCTGCAAGCAGCCTGTAGCCGCGCAGTCTATAATCAAAAACACATTCGGGCCGTCTGGGATACCGGACGGCCTCTTTCTTGCCTCTAAGGAGACCTCGATGATCGAAATCACCCAAGTCAACGCGTCGCTCGATGAAGCCGGCGATGAAAATGCTTGCCTCATCGTTGGCAAGCGAGTCGCCAAGCGCGTCTTACGTTGCAAGGACTCCGAGATCAAGTCCATCGAGCTCCACCGCAAGTCAATCGACGCTCGCAAAAAACGAGACGTCCATTTTATCCTGAGCTTTCGTGTTGAGCTGACTAGTCCCCACCTCGAGCGAGAAGCGGTCGACAGCGTTGCCGAGCGTGACCACTCGCGCGTACGCGCGATAGAAGACGATGAGCCTTCATTCCCCTCCCCCGCCTCCGACGCACCTCAAGAACGCCCTGTCGTTGTCGGCGCCGGATGCGCCGGCCTTTTCGCTGCGCTTACGCTCGCCGAAGCAGGTCTTAAGCCCTTGCTCATCGAGCGCGGCGACCCGGCATTTCGCCGCTCGCAGGCGATCGATCTCTTTCTAAAGGAGCGCATTCTCGACCCCGAGAGCAATATCCAGTTTGGCCTGGGCGGCGCGGGAACCTTCTCGGACGGCAAACTCAATACGGGAACCAAAAATCCCGCCCATCGCCTTATCCTCGAAACCTTCGTCGAGGCGGGTGCGCCCCGCGATATTCTGTGGGATGCCAAGCCGCACATTGGCTCCGACATCCTTCCCACGGTTGTCACCGCTATATCCCAGCGCATCGAGCAGCTCGGAGGTGTCGTCCGTTATCGAACGAAGCTCGTCGACATTCGCATCAACGCGTCTGGCGCCATCACCGGTATTGATGTCCAATCGTCCCAAGACGCCGCTTGTGAACCAATCGAGACAAAGCACCTCATCCTCGCCTGCGGGCATTCTGCTCGCGATATTTTTGAGCTCCTTAAGGGCCACAACGTGGCCCTCGCACAAAAGACCTTTGCCATGGGCGTTCGCATCGAGCATCCGCAGCGCGACATCGACCGAGTCCAATACGGAGCCTCGGCGGGACATCCTGCCCTCGGAGCAGCCCCTTACAAGCTCGTCGCCCATCTTCCCAACGGCCGCAGCGTGTTCTCGTTTTGCATGTGCCCCGGCGGGCAGGTTGTCGCCGCCTCTTCCGAGCAGGGCCACCTGTGCGTCAACGGCGCCAGTCTCAATGCCCGCGACGGACGCAACGCAAATGCCGCCCTGCTCGTTAACGTCACACCCGAGGACCTTCCCAACGATGACCCGCTCGCCGGCATCGAGCTCCAGCGTGCCTGCGAGGCGGCCGCCTATCGCCTGGGCGGTTCCAACTGGAACGCACCGGCACAGCTCGTCGGAGATTTCCTCGCAGGACGTGCCAGCAAGGCACCCGGAAAGGTAAAGCCCACCTATCCGCTCGGTGTGACCTGGACGGCAATTGACGAAGCCTTGCCGCAGCATATCGTCGAGTCGCTCCGCCTAGGACTTCCCCTACTCGGAAAAAAGCTACGAGGCTACGACCGCTCCGATGCTGTTCTTACCGGTGTGGAGACTCGCTCGAGCTCACCGGTCACCGTCACCCGAGACCGAACATGCCATGCCGTGTCGACCCCGGGCCTCTACCCTTGCGGTGAGGGAGCTGGATATGCCGGCGGCATCATGAGCGCCGCCACCGACGGCATTCGTTGTGCCGAAGCCCTGATCGCAGACCTCTAACGCACGAATTCCAGCGCGCAAAAGACGCATGCCCCGAGCTCCGCAGGGAACTCGGGGCATGTTCGCTATTTCTTAAACCGTGCACCCTGGCGTTTTCTGCCCGATGCGAACGTGGAACCCTTGC
>CABRID010000161.1 GCA_902470895.1 uncultured Collinsella sp. | reverse complement strand
GCAAGATCTGCGTCTACGCCCGCAACACCGTCACCAACGACGTGCTGTACAAGGAGGGCCTGGACCTTCTCGTCGTGCCCTCCGCCGAGCTCTCCCGCGGCCGCGGCGGCCCGCGCTGCATGAGCATGCCCTTCTGGCGCGAGGACCTCTAAGGTCTTTCAGGACCCGTACAGGTCATAATACATACATCTAGCTGCCATTAGATGTCTCCCATTGGGGCGGTGCGGGTTTTCGCACCGCCCCAATCTTGTATGAGGGACGTCAACACGATTGGATGACTGCTTTTGTAAGGAGCTTGGCCATGGACATCAAGACGATTGGCGTTGAGGAATGGCTCAACGTTTGGGAGAAAAGTGCCACGTGGGACATCGCCCAGTCGACGATCTCGTCGCTCACCATGGGCGAGCTGCGCGCGCTCGATGAGCAGGACGGCGCCACGTTCTACGAGCGCTTGGACCGCGAGAAGATGAACTACGGCTGGATCGAGGGCTCGCCGGAGTTTAAGGCCGTGGTTGCCAAGCTGTATCGTCGGGAGGTCAATCCCGACCACATTCTGCAGACCAATGGCTGCACGGGTGCGAACCTCAACGCCATCATGGCCGTGGTCGAGCCCGGCGACCACGTTATCGCCGAGTGGCCCACCTACGCGCCGCTCTACGAGATTCCGCGCACGCTGGGCGCCGAGGTCGAGTATTGGGAGCTTCGCGAGGAACTCGGCTGGAAGCCCGATATCGAACAGCTCAAGCGCTTGGTGCGCCCCAACACGAAGCTCATCTGCATCAATAACGCATCGAACCCCATCGGTACGGTGCTTGATGCCGATACGCTCGGCCAGATTGCCGAGATCGCCCGTTCGGTGGGCGCCTATGTGCTGTGCGACGAGGTGTATCTGCCGCTCGAAAACACTGGGTCCTTTATGTCGATGGTCGACGTGTACGAGAAGGCCATTGTCACCAACTCGTTGTCGAAGACCTATTCGACGCCTGCGGCCCGCGTGGGCTGGGTCGTGGCCGACGAAGAGGTGTCCAACCGCATCCGTACCTATCGCGATTACACCATGATCTGCGGCGGTGTGTTCAACGACGCCCTGGCGACCTATGTGCTTGAGCACAAGGACAAGATCCTCGAGCGCAATCGCAAGATCGTGTTTGGCAACCGCGATATCGCGCAGGCTTGGATCGATACGCAGCATCGCGTTTCCTGGACGGCCCCACAGGGCGTGTCTACCTCGTTTATCCAGCTGGATATTCCCGAGGACGACGAGGAGTTCTGCAAGCGACTGCTGTCCGAGAGGGGAGTGCTGCTGGTACCCGGCAGCCGCTTTGAGCTTCCCTGTGGCGCACGCCTGGGCTACTGCGCGAGCGAGGACGTTCTGCGCGAGGGCCTGAGGCTTTTGGGCGAGGCGCTGGCGGAGTTTGATCGCTAGGATTCCGATGATCTTCGAGGGCGTTATCTAAATTGGCCGAAGATAATCGAAAACGGACCCGTTTCCCTAGTGAAGCGGGTCCGTTTTTCTATACCGAGAAGTCAAGTTGTTACAAATGGGGCCGTAAAGCGAGTCGGTATCCGCTGGGCCTTATACTGAGTTTCCGGTGAACGGTATCAAGCGTCTGGTAAACGGTAATTTATTTACCAGAAATGAATAGGACAAACTTTTTTCTGAATAAAAATGAAAATGGTTGAGACGCGGTATGAACCGCTAATTCTATTCATAGCTTTAGTGGAAATATGCAATTTGAGGATGGTTTAACAAAGTTAAGTTCCATTTGATTCTAGGATTGAAAACGCGTTTAAGCACGTAAATACGCTTTATTAAGATGAAGTGTGCCATGCGTGAAGTATATGTGTATGCCGTTCACCCCCTATAAAAAACCGTTCGGGGGCAAGGTGGAAGTATGGGCTGATTTTGGATATAAATATGTCGTCAGCAATAACGCCTCACACGGAGGGGCGCTAACGAATCGGCCCTGACAGGGGCCCGAAAGAAAGGTAGGAGGCCATGACGAAAGGTCTGCACGTGCCTTCCGAGA
>CABRID010000160.1 GCA_902470895.1 uncultured Collinsella sp. | reverse complement strand
ATTGACCTTTTGGTCATGCCGCCGAAGTTGAAAGGCAGATTGCCGCTCTGGCGGGTTTGCAGCGTCAACTGGTTACGCGGTTCGTAGAACCGCGTAACTAACAAATGAGCATGGCGTCGCCAAAGCTGAAGAAGCGGTAGCGCTCCTCGATGGCGGCGGCGTAGGCATCCATGATCTGGTCGCGGGAGGCAAGCGCGCTTACGAGCATCATGAGCGTGGAGCGCGGCACGTGGAAGTTCGTGATCAGCGCGTCGACCACGTGATAGGTCGAGCCAGGCATGAGGTAGAGCTGCGTCGTCGCGTTCTCGCGCACCACGATGTCACCGCGGCCGAGTGTATCGGCGCCGTCCTCACGGCCCTCAAAATAGCGCGCCGTCACAGCCGGATCGGACACCGGCGCGTCCGCGTCAAACGCGCTCTCGAGCGAGCGCACCGCCGTGGTGCCGACGGCGATCACGCGATGCCCCTCGGCCTTAGCCTTATGCACGGCGTCGACCGCCTCCTGCGATACGTGGTAGCGCTCGGTGTGCATGACGTGCTGCGTAGGGTCGTCCTCCTCCACCAGACGGAAGGTATCGATACCGACCTCGAGCTCGACAGCGGCAAACTTCGCGCCCTTAGCCTCGATAGCCGCCATGAGCTCGGGCGTGAAGTGCAGGCCCGCCGTGGGAGCAGCGGCCGAATGCTCCTCCTTCATGGCGTAGACGGTCTGGTACTTCTCGGGATCGCCTTCGTAATCGGTAATGTAGGGCGGCAGCGGCACGTGACCGGCGGCGTGGATGGCCTCGTCGAGCGTGCGCGGCTCGCCGGCAGCATTGCAACCGGCCGGCTCGAAGCGCACCAGACGGCCGCCACGGCTATCGGTGACAAAGTCGATGACCTCGGCCGTCAGCACCACGGGCGCGCCCTCGGGCGCATGGGCGCCACCGGCGCGATACTCAATCTGAGCACCGGGCTTCAGACGCTTGCCCGGCTTGACCAGACACTCCCAAACATGGCCCAGCGGGTCAACATCCTCGCGGCGCTTGAGCAGCAGCGTCTCGACCACGCCACCCGAGCCGGCTTTGCGACCGATCAGGCGGGCCGGCATCACGCGCGTCTTGTTGATGACGAGCACATCGCCCGGCTCGATATAGTCAATGATGTCACGGAAGATGCGGTGCTCGACGGTACCGCCGTGCTCCAGCGGCGTTCCCGCCTGGGAGCCCTTGCGATCAACCACCAGCAGGCGGCAGGAGTCACGCGGCTCGGCAGGCGCCTGGGCAATCAGTTCCTCAGGAAGGTTATAGTCAAAATCATCGGTACGCATAGACACGTCGGATACTCCTTATATAGCTAAAGTCCGCTCTACATCCTAGCAGGCTGACGTCCCAAATGAACTACTTTTTGGCGGCTTTGCGCTCGTCGCGGATACGGGCGCGGTCCATGGCCGCCTCGACAGCCGAGAAGCGGCAACCACAGTAGTTCTGCCGATACATGCCAAGCTCGCGCGAGCGACGCGTGGCCTCGGGATAATACGGACGAAAATCGCGAATCACCGGAGTGAGACCGCGAGCGGCAGCCAGACGCTCCAACACATCATTGCAGGTTTCGAACAGCTGATACGGCGAGACGGCGAGCGTCGTGCCCACAAACTCAAACCCGCGCTCCTGGGCCACGCGGCACGCCTCGGCCAAGCGCAAGGCATAGCACGCGCGACAGCGACGGGGTCGATCGGCACCCAGCGGTGCCACGCCGGTCTCCCAGCGCTCGCGGTCCTCCCCTGCCTCGATAAGCTCGATGCCGCCGTCGGCACACCACCGGCGCAGCTCGTCCAGGCGGCGCTGCCATTCATCGCGCGGCTGAATATTGGGGTTGGTCCAGCAGATTGTGGGTTCAAACCCCTCCTCGCGCAGCAGGCGAACCGGCTCAAGCGAGCACGGCGCACAGCAGGCGTGCAACAGCAACGGCTTCATCAACATCTCCTCTCCCACAATGATTTTTCTGGGACGGGGATTAAAAAAGGCTCTGTTAGACCAGGATTGACATGCCGACCTGCCGGCTAACTCGCCGTCTCCCCATCGGGCGCCGGCGT
>CABRID010000159.1 GCA_902470895.1 uncultured Collinsella sp. | reverse complement strand
TCAATTTCAAGGGCGCGACCAGAAGGTCAGCGCCCTTTCATTTCACGTCACCTTGGCGCAAATGCGGCTCGCTCGCTGGCATTAGTGCTACATCAGCGTTAACGTTGCCGCACTAAATTAGCTTTGTCGATTCCAGCTTTTCGATGATCCAGTCGTTGGCTTTGATGACTGGGCGGCGGAAGACGACGCCCAGGGCCAGTGACGGAATCAGATAGCTCGCCAAGATACCCAGCTCGACCCAGTACTCCATATGATACGCGCCGGCCATGGCGGCGTGCATGGCGTTGATGCCGTGGGTGAACGGCAGGAATGGATAGATCGCCTGGAACACGGGGCCGGTCATCTCGATGGGGAACGTACCGCCCGAACCACCGACCTGCATAACCAGCAGCACGACGGCGAGTGCCTTACCGATATCGCCAAACGACACGGTGAGCGTGTAGACGATATTGGAGAACACGAGACTCGCGACCCAGCCGGCAAGTACAAATTGCAGCGGGTTGTCGCACTGGATGCCAAAAAACATGATGTCGCCCGCGCACACGAGCGTTGCCTGCAGCAGGGCCAGACCGCCAAAGAACAGGTAGCGGCCCAGATAGATCTCGTGTAGGCGCACGGGGATGAGCTCGTTGATGAGCTCATCGTCAACCGAGACCTTCATCATGGCCGCCAGCACGATCGAGCCCACCCACAGCGACAGAATCGTGTAGAACGGTGCCATGGCCGAACCGTAGTTTCGAATCGGATAGACCGGCTTGCGATCGAGCGCGACGGGGCCGGAAAGCGACACGGCCAAACCCTCGGGGTCGTTGCCAATCATCGTCTTGATCGTGGCAAGGTCATCCGACATCAGGGCGCCATCGAGCTCGTCCTTAAAGGCGCTGATCTTATCGGACGCCTCGCCCAGCTGATCGGAAGCCTTGTTGACCAGCTTTGCAGCCTTGGAGAGGCCCTTTGCCAGCGAACCGGATGCGTCGGTCAGGCCGTCTACGACGCTATCCAGATCGCCCGAGATGCCATCGAGCGAGTCCAGGATGCCCGAAACCGTCTTCTTGAGCTCCTTGGCCTTAACCGAGAACGTGGAATCGTAGTCGGACTTGGCGCCCGAAATGCCCGCCTTGGCATCGGCGATGGCCTGATCGACCTCGGCACGCGTGCTGTTGACCTCTGCCATGCTGTCAGAAAGGGACTTAGCGGTTGCCGTCAGGTCCTTGGCGTTGTTGCGATACTCCACCGCGATCCTGCCCAGCGATGTTGCCACAGATTTAAGGCTCTCCCGGAGCTTTTCGTCACTGACCTGCTCGGCAAAGCCGCGGAGCTGGTCGGCCGTGGCGTCGATATCGTCGGCACGTGTATTGAGCGCCGCCGCGGCATCGTTGAGCTGAGACACCGTAAGGTCGACATGCTGATTCGCGGCATCGAATGCCTTCGCAAGCTCGGCGGACACGTTGTCGAACGAGCCCGCGCTTCCGTCAATCGCGGCGTTGATGGCGTCGTTGGCGGCCTTCAGCGCTTCTTTGGAATCGCTCATGCCGCTCTTGGCATGCTCCATCAACTGCTTGGTCGACTCATCGACCGTACCCGTCTGCTGGAGCATACCGCTCGCCGACGTCAACGAATCGGACGTAGAGCTCAAAATGCCCGCCAGCGACGAAGCATTAGCCTGAACGTCTTGCAGGTCCCCAATCGAATCGCCGAGCGTCGAGGACAGATTGGCGATAAAGTTGCTGACCTGGTCGGTGCTCATGTAATCGAGCAGGCTGGACACCGTCTTAAGACCGATGCTCGTAATGGTCTCGGTAAAAGATTCGTTAACCTGGTTCTGAACGGCGCTCGAACCCTTCTCGGTCACGATCTGCGCGATGGCGTTGGCCTTCTGATTCTCGTAAAACTCGATATCGGCATGCTTAACGTCGGTCGAAAAGAGCGTCATCATATCGGCACTAAACGTCTTAGGGATAACGACAGCCGCATAGTATGCGCCCGATTTGACGCCCTCGATGGCCTTTTCTCGATCGTTGAGCACAACCCAGTCGAAGTTCTCGTTGCCGCGCAGGGTGGCGGTCACGTTTTCGCCCACGTTGACCTCGACGGGGATCAGATCGCTCTCGTAACCCTCATCGGTGTTGACCACGGCGATCTTAAGATTGCCGGTGTTGCCGTACGGATCCCAGCTGCCGGCGATGTTAAACCACGCGTACAGGCACGGTACGATAA
>CABRID010000158.1 GCA_902470895.1 uncultured Collinsella sp. | reverse complement strand
GTCTTTGGCTACGTCGGCTTTGTCTGCTTGGAAGTTGTGCCAGGCCCACCATTGGACCATTCCTACGAAGCTTGAGGCTATGTGGTGTAGTAGGAAGCTGCGGTCCATGGTGGCGGCGGGGCCGTTTGGGTCGGTAGGGACGGTTTCGGCTGCGCGCGACATGATGGTCTTGCGGAGGCTGTCGGCGAAGATGCGTGAGCCGGCGCCGGCCACGAGGGCTCGAACGCCCTGGCGGCGCTCCCAGAGGTTGTTGAGGATATGCTCGACCTGCACGAGTGGGTCGTCGAGGGGCGTACCGTCATCGTCGAGGGCATGGGTGCAGATATCGCACACGAGCTCAGCGAGTAGGTCATCTTTGCTCTTGAAGAGGCCGTAGAACGTGGCCCGACCCACATGGGCGCGAGCGATGATGTCACCGACGGTGATCTTGCCGTAGTCCTCTTCGCGCAGCAGCTCGGAGAACGCCGTAACGATGGCGGCGCGGCTTTTTGCCTTGCGGGCATCCATGGCTAGGCGTCCGCGTGAACGAGCAGGCAGCGGAGCGTACCGGAACAACCCTCGTAGGGGCGCTTGCCGGCGCCGTAGCCGACGGCTTCGATGCGGTAGCGTGAGGGCAGTTGGTCGGACGTGCGCAGCGCGGTGACGATGGCGGCGCCCGTGGGCGTCACGATCTCGCCGGCGACCGGTGCAGGCGTGAGGGCGATATTGCCCGCCTGGCACAGGTTGACGACAGCGGGGACGGGAATGGGCATGAGACCGTGGGCGCAGCGAATGGTGCCGTGGCCCTCGGAAAGCGACTCGACCACGATGTCCTCAATACCCAGGTCGTCGAGGCAGATGGCGACCGAGCAGACGTCGACGATGGAGTCGACGGCGCCCACCTCGTGAAACAGGACGGTGTCGGGCGTTTTGCCGTGAGCCTTGGCCTCGGCAGCAGCGAGTACGGAAAAAATGGCGAGGGCGCGACGCTTGGCGCCATCGCTTAGCTGCGAGCCATCGATGATGGCGGTGATGTCCGCCAAAGAACGGTGGTGATGGTGGTGGGCGTGATGATGGCCCTCGTGGCCATGACCGTGGGCCTCATGGTCATGGTCGTGGCAGTGCTCGTGCTCGCCATGGTCATGATGGTGGTGTTCGTGTTCGTGCATATGCTCGACAGCTGCTTCGTTGCCGTAGAGCCAGGCCATATCGTGATCGTGGTTCTCGAGCTCCTCTGCAAGCTGGACATCGAAATCGCAGGCGTCGATGCCGTGCTTGTTTACGCGCGTCACGGCAATCGAAAAGCCGTCGACCGGCAGCGTGGCGAGCTGCTCGTGCAGATGCTCCTCGCTGGCGCCCAGGTCGAGCAGGGCCGCGACGGTCATATCGCCGCTGATGCCCGAGGTGCCGTCGATGATAAGCGTATGCTGATGGTTGGACATGGAATGCTCCTTAGCGGGCGCGGGGTGTGCCGGCGCTCAGATGATTGATAAGACTTGCCTGGTATGCGGCACCAAAGCCGTTGTCGATATTGACGACCGAAACGCCGCTGGCGCAGGAGTTGAGCATGGCGAGCAGTGCGGCTACGCCACCAAAGCTCGCGCCGTAGCCCACGCTGGTGGGAACGGCAATGACCGGACAGCTCACCAGGCCGCCGATAACGCTCGCCAGCGCGCCTTCCATGCCGGCGATGGCGATGACCACCTGCGCCTGGGCAAGTTCCTCGGCATGCGCGAGCAAGCGGTGCAGGCCGGCGACGCCTACGTCGTAGAGGCGGTCGACCTCGTTGCCATAGAACTCGGCCGTCAACGCGGCTTCCTCGGCGACGGGCAAGTCGCTCGTGCCGGCGCAGGCGACGACGATGCGTCCGTTACCGGTGGGGGAGGGCTTGCCGCCCACGAGGGCGAGCTGTGCGTCCGGGACATATCCCAGGTCGATGCCGTTGTCGAGGAGCTCCGAGGTGCGGGCTGCTTTTTCGCTGTCCAGGCGCGTGACCAGGATGCGCTCCTGGCCAGCATCGCGCAGCGCTTCGATAATGGCGGCAATCTGCTCGGCGGTTTTACCCGCACCGTAGACAACCTCGCCGGCTCCCTGGCGCACCCCGCGCGAAAGATCGAGCTGTGCAAAACCCAGATCGGCGGTCGGAGCCGTCTGGATGCGCGTGAGGGCGACGGCTGGGGTGACTGCTCCGCCGGCAACATCGCTCAGCAATTGCTCAAGATCTCGCTTATCCATATATGTTCCCTTCGACGGTGCAAAGTCTAGCACTCAAAGGGTATGTTTCCGAACACTAAGACAAAATTGTTCGGAAACTATAGGACGGATTGATTCAATTGTTAGACGGATCGATTAGTCACGCAGGATGAT
>CABRID010000157.1 GCA_902470895.1 uncultured Collinsella sp. | reverse complement strand
GTCTACGACACCGTCGGGGCAAACGAGATTGCAGCCATTACCCTTAATAAGATCGGCGCCCCGCTCACCGACTATCAAAAGGCCCTGCTTGCGACAAGGTCAGATGTGCCCACCATCAATGTCGCCGGCTATCTCGGTGCCGACGGGCTGCGCTACGACTTGGAATCGGAAGACAGCCCCTACGCCTCGACGATCGACAAGCTGCAGCGCATGCAATACCTCGAGTTCGCCAGCAAAGTTCAGTAAGCCCGCCCATTCGCTTGGGCCCATCGTATTGCAAGCACGCTCGGCCCAAACGCATCGCAAATGACTCCCGCTCGCAAACGAGGGTACAATGACGCTCGTGTCACATCGCGGGGCCCCGGCCCCAGCATATACAAAGGAGTCATACATGGGTTGCGAACACGCACAGGCTGCCGGCGGACAAACGTCGCCGTCGCAATTTGAGGAGAACACGCTGTCCGAGGTCAAGCGCGTCATCGCCGTGCTTTCCGGCAAGGGCGGTGTCGGCAAGTCATTTGTCACCGGTGCCATCGCCACCGAGCTTGCCCGTCACGGCCACAAGGTCGGCGTCCTCGATGCCGACATTACCGGTCCCTCTATCCCCAAGATGTTCGGTATGAGCGGACGCCACGTCCATGCCCTTGGCAACCTTATGCTGCCCGAAATCTCCGAGCACGGCGTCAAGGTCATGAGCTCCAACCTGCTGCTCCAAAACGAGACCGACCCCGTCCTTTGGCGCGGTCCGGTCATCGCAGGCGCCATTAGGCAGTTCTGGAGCGAGACCTCGTGGGGCCCCATCGACTACCTGCTGGTCGACATGCCTCCGGGAACAGGCGACGTCGCGCTCACCGTCTTCCAGTCGCTGCCCGTCGACGGCATCGTCATCGTCACGAGCCCGCAGGATCTGGTCTCGATGATCGTCGCCAAGGCGGTCAACATGGCCGAGAAGATGAACGTCCCCATTCTGGGCATTGTCGAGAACATGAGCTATATTGAGTGCCCCGACTGCGGCAAGAAGATCGAGGTCTTTGGCAAGAGCAAGCTCCCCGAGGTCGCAGAGCGCTATAACCTCGACATCTTGGGCAAGCTTCCCATTAATCCGGCACTCGCCGAGGCCTGCGATAAGGGCGAGGTCGAGACCGCACTGCCCGATGGCATGTTGCCCAAGGCAGTCTCTGCCGTCGAGGCCATTACCCCGCACGAGACCGACGAGGCCTAAGTGAACACGAGCGCCTTCTATGACGTCCTGGTAATCGGCGGCGGGGCTTCAGGCCTCGCCGCCGCCATTACGGCCGCACGCGCTGGCAAAAGCGTCTGCATCGTTGAGCGCGATGTCGCCTGCGGCCTTAAGCTCCTTGCGACCGGCAACGGCCGCTGCAACCTCTCCAACGAATCGATTGATCCACAGCGGTATAACCACCCCGCATTCGTCGAATCCGTTATGGGCCCCCAGCCCGAACAAGAGCTTATGGGTTTCTTCTCCTCGCTGGGCATCATGACAACCTCCGAGGAAGGCCGGCTGTACCCGCGCTCCCTTCGCGCCGAATCGGTGCGCGACGCGCTTCTCAGCGTTTGCGACCGCCTAGGCATCACCTTAATCTGCGGAGCCAACGTTGCCTCGGCGCACAAAGCTTCCGAAGGCTGGGCACTCCAAATAGACCGTCCAGCGCGGGCACTCAAGGCAAAAAAGCACGATGACCGAAAATCGGAGCTCCGCTCGCTTCGGAAAGCGCTCACCGATGTCCCTCGCAAGAACGAGGCCCTGCAGGCACATGCCGTAATTATCGCTACGGGCGGCAAACCCACCGGTATCGCCGATACGTTTCGCCTCCCCCTCACTTCGCAGCGCCCCATCCTCTGCCCCGTATCGGCAACGGTCGTTGGCGATCGGGCGGCACTCAAAACGTTGGATGGCCTGCGCGTCCGTGCCCGCTTGACGCTCGCCCGCAATCATAATGAGCTCTGGCACGAAGACGGTGAGGTGCTGTTTCGAACCTTCGGTATCTCGGGCGTCGCTGTCTTCAACCTCTCTCGTCGTATCCAGCACGGCGATACGATCCTGCTCGACGTTTTCCCCGACCTCTCCAAAGACGAGTTGCTCGATATGCTCAACCGGCGCGTTGAGCTGCTCGGCGGCTTTTCGCCCCGCGATCCCCGTTGGCTCGACGGCATGCTCGCCCCGCAACTCTCCCGCGTCGTCTGCACAGCGTTCGAGCAGTGCCATCCAGGCTCCAACGATGTCATCCACCTGGTCTCGATCCTCAAACACTTTAAGTTGCTCGTCGAGGGAACAGCCGAGGAGCGCTCAGCGCAGGTCACGCGTGGTGGCATATCTGTCGAGAGCATCTCAACACCCAGCCTAC
>CABRID010000156.1 GCA_902470895.1 uncultured Collinsella sp. | reverse complement strand
CACAAGGAGTATCGTCGGCAGCGTCAGATGTGTATAAGAGACAGTACCAATAGTATGTATAGGAGGCAAAGCTCTATGGACGGGATGAGAGACTTCGATGCCGTATCAGCATCAAAGACAGCGCTGCCTATAAGACTCGTCGGTCTTCTCGTTGCGCAGCTGTGCGTGTATTCGACGTTGTCGGCGCTGTGCTTTGCGTGCCCGCTTTACTTGCTCGACCGCAGTGGTTCGTCAACGCTATATGGTGCCGTCGCGGCTATAGCGTTTATACCGGGCGTGCTTGCGACTCCGGCTGGCGGAGTATTAGCTGATCGAGAGGGGCATCGCGGCGTTCTAGCAGCTCTCGGTATTGCTTTAATGGTTGCAGCGATGCTATTTGTTCCCATGAAGTGCTCGTTGCCCCTTGCGGCTGTTGTGGCGGTGATGCTGTGCGTCCAATACGCCGTTCAATCTATTCTGAAGCCGATACTTCAAATTGAGACGCTGCACATGGTCGGCAAGGAAAAGGTCGAGCGGGCCACCGCGTTAGTGTCGCAGACGACCATGGCGAGCAATATTCTAGGTCCCGTGGTTGGAACAGCCGTCTACGGATGCTTTGGAATCGACGTCCTTTGCGCGATCGCGGCGGTGGCGTTTGCAATGTCGACGCTGCTGTTTTGGGCCACACTCAAACAAAATGTCCCCTCTGAAATGACGGGGGATAGCTCGACTCGTATGGCATGTCAAAGCGATTTTATGTCAGCGATTCGGTGCCTGCTCCAAAACACCTCGTTGCTCGCCGTGATTTTGCTTGCGGCTGTTTTGAATCTTGCGTTGGTTGGGTTAACGATTGGTGCACCCGTTATTGTTACCAGGCATCTCGGCATGCAATCTTCCTGCATTGGGATTATTGAGGCAGCTATGGGGCTGGGCGGTCTTGCAGGCGGCGGTTTGGTCGGTATTAGGCCGAATCGTTTTTCCTTCAATGACATATGTCGATACGTTGCGATGATCTGTTTTGGAGTCGTGCCGATTACTGTCACGCTGCTGAGCGGCGCTGGCCAAATTGTGTTTGCTGCGCTTGCGGTCGGTTCGGCATGGGTCATGGTGTGGGCGAGTATTGCGTCGGTCGAAATCGTTGCATTCGTTCAGCGGGCGGCGCCGGCGGAACTCTGCGGAAAGGTGCTTTCGGTCGTATATATGGCTCTTTCCTGCGCAACGCCTATTGGCCAATTGACATACGGATTTGCATATGATCGATGGGCGCCGGCGGCTGTGTTCGCAGCTATGCTGGTGGTACTGGTGCTGACGACGGTGCTGTTTTATCGCTTGAAAAGTCGCTCACCACAAACAATGTGACGTTCGCAGTGCAGCGGTTTAACAGAAACGATTGCTGCGGCGTGGAACGCCCATACGAGAACGAGCCTCTCCTTCGCCTACAATATCGTGCAGACGAAGGAAAGGCATGCCCATGATCAAGATGTTTGCGAGCGACTTAGACGGAACGCTGCTCAACGCCCTGCACGAGGCAGATGGGACCATCCGCCATGCCATTCGCGAGCTGACCGAGGCTGGCCTGCATGTGGTTCCTGCGACCGGGCGCTCGACGTTGCCGATCGGCGAACATGGCTTTACGGGGCTGGCGCTCGATGCCTGCTGCTCTAACGGCTCCATTGTGCGCGACAGTCATGGCGAGGTGCTCAAGACCTGGACCATCGATCCGCAGATCACCGAGGAGCTGCTCAAGGAGTTCCCGGACATTTGCTTTGATTGCTCCACGCCCGATGGCATGTTCTCGAGCGGCTCGTTCGAGATGCATCAGGCGGGCTTTAAAAAGGACAGTCCTATCAAGCGCATCGTGATGCGCGGCATGCGTGCGCGTGGCGGCTATCACGAGGAGCAGTATTTCGACCAGTCGATCGGCGACATCTTGCGCCACGATGTGTGCAAGATCAACTGCCGCGTGACCTCGCCCGAGCTGGAGCGCGACCTAAAGGCGTATTTGGCCGAGCGCTCGGACCGCGTGGTCAACGCACCGTTCGATCCGGTGATGTTCGAGATCACGGACGTGGCGTGCAACAAGGGCGAGAGCGTGGCCTGGCTGGCGGGCTACTACGGTATTGCCGAGGACGAGGTCGCGGTCTATGGCGATGGCGGCAACGATATCGCCATGCTCAAGCGTTTCCGTCACAGCTACGCGACCAAAAACGCTAGCGATGCAGCTAAAGCCGCCGCGAGCGCAACTATCGGCAGCTGCATGATCCACGCCGTCCCCAAACACATGCTCGCCACCATGCACAAGCAAAACTCCCGCACCATCATCGAATAATGTGACAAAGGGACAGCTCGGGGGTGCGGACAATTTTTCGTACCATCTAGACTGCCAGCCCCAGGCGTCTCCTC
>CABRID010000155.1 GCA_902470895.1 uncultured Collinsella sp. | reverse complement strand
CTACACAAGGAGTATCGTCGGCAGCGTCAGATGTGTATAAGAGACAGCTCGTTCTCAAGCCACTGTTCCTGCAGATGTGCACCCGAGGCGAGCTCGTGTTCGACAACCTCGACAAAGCTCGAGGCTGGACAGCCGTATACATCGACGCCGGCATCTAGATCCTGAATGGCGCGCGTGTAGGCGCCCGAGCGAATGGTGAGGTTGGTGGCGAGCACGCCCACGCGACGCGAGCGGGTGCTGTTGATTGCCGCACGGGCACCCGGCGCGATCACGCCGATCACGGGAACGTCGAGCACCTGCTGGGCCAGACGCAAGGCCGCAGCGGTCGCCGTGTTGCAGGCGATGACCATAATCTTGACGTCGTGCTTCGACAGCCAACGGCCCGCCTGCAACGCAAACGAGCGCACCTCATCCTCGGTGCGGGTGCCGTAGGGGCAGCGCTTGGTGTCGCCAAAGTAGTAGACGGACTCGTGCGGCAGCGCCGTCGCAATCGCGCGCGCAACCGTCAGACCGCCCAAACCAGAATCGAACACGCCAATCGGGCGCGTGTCGCCTGCCGGATTCTCGATATCGGACATTACCTCACCAGTCTCTCTCGAAAAGACATGTCCAAGTGCGGCGACGCCGCGCTACGAACGCGCCGCGACCAGCAGCTCTGCCGTCGCCGCCCAACCGTCGACAATTTTGCCGCGCGTAACGAAAGCGTTCTCGCAAGCAGCCAGGAACTCGGGCGCGCCGGCGCTCGTCAGGCCATTCTCGACCAAGCAGAACGTGCCCACGTGATCGGCCATGTAGAAGTCGGACTCGGAGTCGCCGAGCGCGAGTGTCTCCTCGCGCTCGATCCCCAGGTGCTCGCAGAAGCGCGCAATGGCGACGCCTTTGTTGAGGCCCGCGGGGTTGATATTGAATGCGCGACCGTCCTCGACGCGATCGAGCTCGAGCGTCGTCGGCTTGGACAGATGCGTCAGATGGCCGTTGCAAGCCCAGATCAGACCGCAGCCGGCCTCGTCCAGGATGGCCTGAACCTCATTGTCGGGCACATCGCCGCGCATGCCGACGGTGACCTCACGGTACTTGTAGCCGGTCGACATGTCGTTGTGATACTCGATCTTGTGCGGCCAGCGGGCGAGGATCTTCTCGCACACGCCGGTCTGCTCGATCACCTGGTGCGGCGTGAGGCCGCAAGAGGGGTCGTAGGGCATGTCGCCGGTCAGATACTCCCAATCGTTGGCTTTGAGGTCGTACATGACCAGGCCGCCCATCTCGCCGATGTAGGAGTTGAGGCCGAGCACGCGCGCGTCCTCGTGGATCATGGTACGGTTGCGGCCCGAGGTGGGAACCACCTGAATACCAGCGCGAGCGAGCGCCACGACGGCCTCGACGAGTTTGGTCGAGGGGTTGCCGTCGTTGTCGCGTAGCACGCACGAGCCGGGTGCAAGCATCGTGGCATCCAGGTCGGTAAAGACGTACTTGACCTTGGCCAAGCGCTCGCGCATCTCGCCCGAAAGCTCGGCAACGGTCGGCAGGGTATTGTGGGACATGGTTACTCCGTTTACGTAGAAGGGTTTGGACTTGGACGGCATGTTTTGATTGAGGGAACACACTTATGGCGACAGCGCACTCAGGGCGCCGCCGCCATCATGGTTCATTAGTCAAACTGGGTAACATCGATTAGGCGATTGGCCAGCGAAAGGTCGCTCTCGATGGGCACGAACTCGTCGCCCACGTGCATGAGCTCCTCGTCACCCTTTGCCAGCAGCAAGACAATGGTGGGAGCATCGGGGTTGACGTACTCCTCGCGCGCCGCCTTGAACGCCGCATGCACAGCGGCTTCGCGGTCGAGGATGATCTTGTTCGGCGTATCGTCGGGAACATGCTCGGCAAGCTCGCGACAGACCTTCATCGGGTCCTCGTGAGCTGGATCCTCGTTGGCAAAGATCATCAGGTCGGAATACGGTGCGGCCTCGCGCGGAAGCTGCTCGCGGCGCTCCTGCGCCTTGCCGCCGGCAGCGCCAAACAGCGCAATGACGGGGCTAGCGGGAAACGCGCGCTTCACCGACGAGAAAAGCGAACGGAACGAAAGCTGGTTGTGCGCATAGTCGACAACGCAAATCACGCGGCCGTCCTTCGACTCCACGACCTCCATACGGCCCGGCACACGCAGTTTGGAGAGGCCCTTCTTGATAGCCTCGATACCGATGCCGATCTCGCGCGCAGCGGCGATAGCGACCAGCGCGTTTTCCACGTTAAAGTCGCCCGCGATGCCCAGCAGGACCTTCTCCCCCGCCTCGGACTCGTCGGCACACAGGCCATGCAAGTTGAACTCGATGCTAAAGCCAACCATGCGGACATCGCTTGCCCACAGGCTCGCCTCGGGATGCTCGACGCCAACGGTCACCAAGCGCTCGGCCGTCGACGCTGCCCCCAGCACACGGTCGACCTCTTCGGCTGTCTCTTATACACA
>CABRID010000154.1 GCA_902470895.1 uncultured Collinsella sp. | reverse complement strand
CCCCAAAAACGGGGGTTTTTCGGACTCCAGACACAGTCAAGGAAAGGGTCGATGGAGCAGAGCGTCCATCGACCCTTATCTCAGTCTGGTCTTCCAATTGTCCGCCGCGTCAATTCCGCTATCGGTGAACGAGTCGGCTTAGATCTGCTTCGCAGACCACGCCGCCCCGTAGTCACCGATAGCTCCATTGACCCGCCTACTCACCCGCATCCCGAGCTTCCGCCTTGGCTTTGCGCTTCAGGTAGTTGCCGCGACAGTAGCGCTCAAGGGTTCCGTTATAGCCGACGATGATTTCCCAGTAGCACCCATCGAAATCGTTCATGGCTGCGACCGTGAAATCGTTGATTGTCGTGAAACCGTTGGCGATGATGTAGCCGACCAGCTCCTTCAACATCTCCTGCTTCTGGGCAGAGCTGATTTGCTCATAAGCCCCGATGTCGAAGTTGTTACCCGTGATTCTGCAGCTCGGGTCGTACTGCTCTTTTCCCTGCTTGCGACACGAATCTGTGTCATGAATCAAGTAGTCGTAGCAGTGTCGGATGTTCACACAGGCTTCGCAGGTGTTCAGCGCCTTCTTGCCCGGCGCGGAAAGGAGGTTGAAGACCTCCATGATGTGTTTGTAGCTGGTAGTGTTCGACTTCGCCACGATGATATGCACGTGGTTCTTGCGGTGCTCGCTCTTGCTGTCCTTGTCGGCGGTGTGCTCGCAGTACGCATAGGGGAGTTGGAGCAAATCATCGATGGCTTCTCGCCAGTCTGGGCGCATGTTCTCCTGATAGAGAACCGCCCACCAGTACCGAGCCTTTGCGATTTTCGGAGTCTTTTCCTCTTCTTTGGCCATAAAAATGGAGCCCTTTCTAATCGTGGAAAGCGGCTCCAAGAGGTCTAATTTGCTGTTGGTTTTCCTTGCTAGGATGCTCGTGTGCTGGGAAAACTGGTAGAATCATACTATGCGTGACGGAGCCGTAATCCGTTACTTTTCCTGTCGGTTGAGGCGGCAACCACAGCCGACAATCAAACATTTTAGCCCATCGCGTTCGCGCGGTGGGCTTTTATTTTGCCCATCACCGCAGTTAGATGCTGGTTTTCTGTAATACCAGCAAACGTAAACTATCGTTTACGTTCCGGCGCGGCGATGTGCTAGCGGCTCTGCCCGCGATCCCGCTGCGGGACATTCCCGCGACGGGCGTTGGACGCCCTGGCGGCATCCCGCGCTTCGCTCGCCAGCGTCACGGGACTCATGTCCTCCTCCAGGGCCGCCAAATCGCGTTTGAGCGCCCTTGTGGTCATCCGCGCACTTCTCGGCGCGAGCTTTCTGGCGAGGTCCGCAATTGCCACCTCAAGCCGTCCAACCGTTCCTCTGATTCCCTCAACGACCTGCTCAACTCGTCCTCGGAGTCCATCGCATCGAGCAGCGATTTCATCGAGGATTCCGCGCTTCTCAAAGCGTCCCGCGTGGTCGAACTGGTCAGCGAGGGAAGCGATGGCTTCCAGCTCCTCAACGTCCTCCTCAAGCCGTCCCGCCGCTTGCCGAACCGACTCCAATCGCCGCTGCTCGTGCTGGAGGTTGTCGCCCACCTCGTTGCGAAGGTCGATTTTCTCGCCGATTTCGCCGTCCAAGCGGTCAATCTCGGCCATTTTTTCCGCGATTTTGCGGTCCATCTCCGCAGCTTGGGACCGTTTTTCTCCGACCTGCTCGGTCAGGGTGCCCAATTCGCCACGGGTCTCAACCCTCTGCCGCTCGACCTTCGCGAGGTCGCTCCTCGCCGCCCTCAGCCTGTCCTCGTCCCGCTTTCGCGCCGCGCTGGCCCTCTCGGCCCGCTCGGTCGCATCCGCCACGATTTCGCCGGCCTTCCTCTCGACCGGGGCGAGGATTTCGGCGCGGGCCGCGTCTATGTCGCGCTTGTCCACCCTGCTCAAGGCCTTCTGCGCCCTCTTGCCGTCCTCTAGCTCGATTTCCGGCCTGTACCCGAGATGTTGCTCCAGATAGTCCCCGAGGTCCTTGTGCAGGCTCTGGTAGAACGTCCGCGGGCACATCTTCTTGAAGTTGAACCGACCGTCCAGAATCGGCGTAAAGGGCGCGTGCATGTGGTCTCGGACCGGCGAGCCGTCCGCCCGCACCTCGTCCCTGTGGACGAACCCGCCGAGCATGTTGCCGGACCCGAGACGGTCCGCCAGAAAGCAGTACGTCCAGCCGAAAAACTTGCCCTCGTCCCCCTTGCGGACGTTCTCGGGCAGCGTCACCACAACGTCAGCCATCACCACCGCGTCCTTGCGCACGGCGCGCTTTCCCTCGGCCTTGGCCCTCTCGTTGACGCGCTCTATGCGCCCCTCGACCGTGGCCCAGTTCGGCTCCACTCCCTCCATCGGCTTCACCAGACCGTCGGCGGGGTTGAGCGCGAGCGTGTAGTCCATCTCGACCCGGGCGGGGTCGATGTTCTCGCGCCCCAAGCTGGACGGGTCGCGGCGATAGTGCGCGAGCA
>CABRID010000153.1 GCA_902470895.1 uncultured Collinsella sp. | reverse complement strand
TCGTCGGCAGCGTCAGATGTGTATAAGAGACAGGTCCTCGACCGCGATGCTGTTGCCCACAGACGGGATGATACTCATTGTGAGCATGCCGGCGAACCCCGCGACGGCCGTCACCAGCGTCCAGTAGTTGTTGTAGACGCCCAACACGGTCAGACCAAGGAATGCGGATATAACGATGCTGTCTACAGACGTCAGGAACACGGTGCCGATCTTCTGGATCATGAGGCCGAGGATATTGGTGCTGATTGCCCTGACCTCGTCCTTCGTGAGCTCGCCCGACGGCCTGTATTGAGGGTACCGCCTGTTGAACAGCACCGAGAGCGCGACGTTCTGCCCAACGGTGACAAGCGGCAGGACGAGAGCGTAGGCGTAGAAGGACCGCAGCGCTGCGAGCACGGCCATCTGGAGCAGGGCCGAAACGACCGCGAGAGCCGAGCCGACGTTGCTCACGACGTCGGAGCGCTGGGACGCCGTGAAGGCGGCCTGCTTGTAGGCGAACATGAAGTAGCTAAGCACGGTGTTCGCGAGGTAGACCCCGTAAAGCACCCTCAGGTCGATGTCGGCGGGCACGTCCCCGCTCACGAGGACGTCCAGGAACGGCACGAGGCACAGCCCGATCACCAGGATGACGCCGCCGATGGCGCGGTACCACTTCCTGTACAGCGCGAGCAGCGCCCGCACCTTCGCGTCGTCGCCTGTCGCCATGGGCTTGTACATGGCGTAGACGAGGGCGGTCCCCACGCCGAGCTCCGCGAGGCTCAGGACGCTCAGGATCGATGCGAAGAGCGTGCTGAGCCCCACATACTCCACGCCGAGCGTGTAGATGAGCACCGTTCGCGTGACGAAGGGCAGAAGCAGCGTGCACGCCTTGTTGACGAAACCCATGACGATATTTCGCTTTGCGAGCGCCGACCTGCTATCCATGTCGCACCAGCCTCCTGACGATAGCCTTCACCTTGCCCGTGATGGAGCTGACGAGCCTCTTCTTTCCGTACTTGGACAGCGCGGCCTCAAAGCCCATCTCGGGGAGGGCGGCCATGAATTTCGCCGATTTCTCGCTGAGGGGCGCGCTGCCGCCGATGCACACGTTGCCGGCGAAGATCTCATCGAAGGCGCGCTCGGTCATGGTCACGCGCGGGGCGGCGGCCTCGAGGAGCTCACGCCCCCTGTCTGAGGAGACGAGCACCATGGACGCGCCCCTGTCGTCGTCGAGGCCCGGATCGAGACCCCAGAAGTCGGCAACCGTCACGTCGGCCTGTCGGGGGAAGCCCTTGAACTCGCACTGCGCGCACGAGCGCCTGAAGTACAGGTTGCTCTCGAGGTAGCCTCGCATGTAGGTGTTGCCTTTGCCCTCGAGCACGACGTGCTCGCCGTCCTCGAAGTCGATGCGCGTTCTCAAGGGAGATGTCTTCCAGCCGCCCTCCTTGTACTTAAACCAAACGCGAGAGACTTCGCTGCCCTGCTTGGAGGCGAGGCCGTCGAGCCAATAGCGGTACGCAAGGGGCGAATTGACCCCACGGCATACAAAATCAACGAGATAGAGCCCCTCGTAGTCCTTGCCGAGATAGGCGCGAAGGCCCGCCACCTGGCATGGGGCGCCGCAGAACAGTACCTTTCTGCCGGCTCTGAGATCGTCCCTCACAGCGCGGAACGATAGTCCGATCTCGCTCTGCACGTATTTCGACTGGCGCAGACGCTCCAGCTCCCGGGGCGTCTCGGCCTTGGCGTGCGCCACGCGGCACGCCTCGCCGTAGGCGGCGCCGTACACCGCACCGCCATCCGCGATTACGGGAAGTGCCAGCTCACTGAAAAGCCCCCCCGAGGTGCTCGCGTATCGCAAGTCGGCATCGTTCGACCACGCCGCGTACACCGCGGGCTCCTCGGCCCCGCGCGCGGGTAGAACCAGCCTGGCCTCGCAGGCCTTGACACAGCGGTCGCAGCCGACGCAGCCGTCGTAGGCCACGGGCAGCAGGTGGCCGCCCGAGCAAAGCTCGATCTTTAGCACGTCCTTCGGGCAAGCGTTCTCGCACGCCCCGCAGCCCGTGCACTCGTTCTCGGGAAGCCAGAGCTCCTTCTTCATCCCTATTTCTCCCATTCGACGTGCTCGTGAATTACCTTGGCCGGCACGCCGCCAACGAGGGCGCCCGCGGGCACGTCATTAGCCACGAGTGCCCCCGCGGCGATAACGGCGCCGTCCCCGATGGTCACGCCAGGGAGCACCGTCACGCGCGTGCCTATCCACACATGGTCGCCGATGGTTACGGGCGCGGTCCCGCGCGAGCCGTCGAGCGTATGGGCGTTTGAGTCCATCACGGTGAAGTCGTGCGATATGGCGCAGCCGTCGCCGATAGTGATGGACTTATGGCAACGCACCTTGCAGTCCGAATTAATGAAGCTATCGCCCAGCGTCAGCACGGCACCGTCGAAGAGCTGCACGTCCGCACCGTAGTAGAAATCGAACGAGCCCTTCACGACGATACGGGAATCTTTGCCAAGCGTTAAGATAGAGGATTTACCGGAGCGGCATCGGTAGCATGATCCGAAGTCGAGGCGATTGCCCACCTCGATGGAGGCGCCCTCGGAGAACTGTCTCTTATACACATCTGACGCTGCCGACGATACTCCTTGTGTA
>CABRID010000152.1 GCA_902470895.1 uncultured Collinsella sp. | reverse complement strand
GAGGAGACGCCTGGGGCTGGCAGTCTAGATGGTACGAAAAATTGTCCGCACCCCCTCCTTTTGTGCCGGCACTTGGGGACGTTCCTTGCAGCAATCTGTCGATTGAACGTCGTTGTGTGTTCGCGCTATCATGCATGGTTACAATTGGTTAGCCATGGCAAACGGTTAGCCATGGTGAACATAAATGCAACGCCCTGTGGGCGCCGGGGGAGGAACGCGGACGTGAAGCTCGATACACTCGAGATTGGAAAGGACGCCGTTGTCGCATCGGTGACATCGGACGATCAGGCACTCCGACAACATATTTTGGACATGGGCCTAACACCGGGCACCGAAGTCACCATGATGAAGTACGCCCCCATGGGCGACCCGCTCGAGATTCGCCTGCGTGGCTACGAGTTGACGCTGCGCAAGGACGATGCCGCACGGATTGAGCTCGTGGGTGTTCACGACACAGATACGGGTCCGCGCGCTAACGCCGCAATCGGCACGACGGAGCACCCGGCACTCGGCGAGGGGACGTATTCGCCCCGTGCGGCAAAAACGGCCGTGCCCGAGGGCGCACCGCTTCATTTTGCCCTCGCCGGCAACCAAAACTGCGGTAAGACCACGCTGTTTAACCAGCTGACAGGCTCCAATCAGCATGTCGGTAACTTTCCCGGCGTGACGGTCGACCGCAAGGATGGCACTATTCGTAACCACCCCGAGGCGAGCGTTACCGACCTGCCTGGCATCTATTCGCTGTCGCCGTACACGGGCGAGGAGATCGTGAGCCGTCAATTCATCCTTGACGAAAACCCCGACGCCATCATCGACATCATCGACGCCACCAACATCGAGCGCAATCTGTACCTAACGCTGCAGCTTATGGAGCTCGATCGCCCCATGGTTATCGCGCTCAACATGATGGACGAGGTGACGACCAACGGCGGTGCCATTGACGTCAACCTGCTCGAGAGTCTGCTGGGCGTGCCAGTCGTTCCCATTAGCGCCGCGCGCAACGAGGGCATCGGCGAGCTGGTGGACCATGCCCTGCATGTTGCGCGTTTCCGTGAGCGCCCCGGCCGCCTGGACTTCTGCGCACCCGATGGCCCAGACGGCGGTGCACTGCATCGCTGCATCCACGGCATTGCCAACCTTATCGAGGACCATGCCGCGACGGCGCACATTCCCGTGCGTTTTGCGGCGACCAAGCTAGTTGAGGGCGACGAGCTGGTAACCGAGGCGCTTCACCTGGACCGTAACGAGCTTGATGCCATCGAGCACATCATTACCCAGATGGAGGGCGAGGCCGGCACCGACCGCCTTTCCGCGCTGGCCGATATGCGCTTTAGCTTTATCGGCGACGTGTGCGGGCGCTGCGTCGTCAAGCCGCACGAGAGCCGCGAGCACGTGCGCTCCGTCAAGATTGACCGCATCCTGACGGGTCGCTACACGGCCATTCCGGCGTTCTTGGTGATCATGGGCCTCGTCTTTTGGCTGACATTTGGCGTGATCGGCGCGGCGTTGCAGGGACTCATGGAGGACGGCATCGCTGCCATCATCGCCTCGGCCGATGCGGGTCTCAAGGCGTTCGGCACCAACGACGTGGTGCGTTCACTGGCTGTCGACGGCGTGCTTACGGGTGTGGGCAGCGTGCTGACCTTCCTGCCGATTATTGTCGTGCTCTTCTTGTTCCTCTCCATTCTGGAGGACTCGGGCTACATGGCGCGCGTCGCCTTTGTCATGGATAAGGTGTTGCGTCGCTTTGGCCTGTCGGGCCGCAGCTTTGTGCCCATGCTCGTCGGTTTTGGCTGCACCGTGCCGGCTATCATGTCGACCCGTACACTCCCATCCGAGCACGACCGCAAGATGACGGTCATGCTCACGCCGTTCATGAGCTGCTCGGCCAAGTTGCCGGTCTACGGTCTGCTGTGCGGGGCGTTTTTCCCACAGGCAACGGTTCCCGCCATGGTCTCGCTCTATCTGATTGGCATTGCGGTTGGCTGTATCGCGGCTTTGGTGCTCAACCGCACGGCATTTAAGGGCGACCCAGTGCCGTTTATCATGGAGCTCCCCAACTACCGCCTGCCGAGCGTCAAGACGACGGTGATGCTGGCATGGGATAAGGCCAAGGATTTTATTACCAAGGCCTTTACCATTATCTTTGCCGCTACGGTGGTCATCTGGTTCCTTCAGACGTTCGATATCCGCTTTAATGTGGTCGCCGATCAGTCGCAAAGCCTGCTTGCGGGCCTCGGCAGCATCATCGCGCCGGCGCTGGCGCCGCTTGGCTTTGGCGATTGGCGCGCATCCACGGCGCTCGTCACCGGACTTATCGCCAAGGAGAGTGTCATCTCGACCCTCACCGTGCTTTTGGGCGCGACCTCACCCGCGGCACTGTCGACCATGTTTTCGCCGTTTACCGCTTACGTGTTCCTGGTCTTTACGTTGCTGTACCCGCCCTGCGTGGCGGCCATCGGCGCCGTCAGGAGCGAGTTGGGCGCGCGCTATGCCGTTGCCGTGTTCGCGTTTCAAGTGACGGTCGCCTGGATCGTGGCGTTTGTCGTGCATTCGGCGGGCATATTGCTGGGGTTGGCTTAGTTATTTATTGACGGCGCAACCTCTGTGTATCGAATTGTTTCGGTCCCGTGTCCGTTACTGACGGATGTGGGACCGTTGCTATATAATCGCCTCCGCTCAAAATGATTGGAGATGTTATATATCTGTCTCTTATACACATCTGACGCTGCCGACGATACTCCTTGTG
>CABRID010000151.1 GCA_902470895.1 uncultured Collinsella sp. | reverse complement strand
ACCTTCATTACTCCAACGACGAATTCTAGGCGGTGTCCCCTCCCTTTCAAGAAAGAGAAGAGGCGGGGCATGCCCCGCCTCTTACACCACATCTCTGCGCGCTACCTATTATCTCTTCAATGAATCCAAATTTTCGGCCCAAGTTTCTTTGTTTTTGCTGCCACTAATCTAGTAACAGTACTCATATTTGCCGTTTTTTGCACAGGACATATAAACAGACACCCTATAAAGCCATAGTTTTATGCCGGCTTGAGCCCAAAGCACGCTCGGAGCGTATTCAGCAGAGTATCTTGCCTCTTTCGACGCGCCTCTACGCGATTCTGATATCGCTTACCCATACGTTGGTAAATGCGCCATGCGAGCGCTTCCATCGCTTCCATGTCGCAGAGCATTTCGTTGTTGACCGTCGCGACCTCGATTCCCATAGTAATCAAGCCCGTGTTGCGTTTTTCATCATGGACACGTCCCCTCCGGGAGGAATGACCCAGCTCACCGTTGTATTCAAGGTCAAACCGGGCCGCCTCCTGATATGCATCGCAAACTGCATGGGACATCCCCGAGATTGCTTGCGCGCGGTCATCGAACTCGATCTTGTAGTCGGTCTTAAAGGGACCGCAGGCAAATCCGCCATAGGAAAACGGAAGCGAAAACAGAGCGAGCATGATGCACTCCATGGGCGAGCGCAGGTTTTCTGACAAGTAGGGACACAAACGCTGCAGTTGTTTGGCCGCATTCCCCTTGCATACCGCGAGGTAATCTGCCAGACGATCGGGCGTCAGCACCGGCTCGACTTCAAAGTAGCCCACGTCTGCCGGTTGGTCCTTGTCCTTTGCAAGTCTATTCGCAACAGGCGAGGTATAGGGAGGTAGATACTTCCCGCGGTCACTCAGCGAAATCTTAGAGCACAGCTCCTGGGCCAGGGCAAACGCCTGGATACAGCCGACCTCGCGGGCGACGGCAACACAAAGGGCCTCGGGTGATAGGCTGTACACCCCCGGTTCCACCTCTAGAATCGAGCCGGCAGGCAACCCGGAACACACGGACCAGCCCACGCCAGGCATGCGGCGGCGCTGCGCCGCAGATCCCACCAGCAAGCACAGATCTTCTTGCACCTCTCCGCTTTTGGCTCCAATTCGAACCAGGTCGGAAAGACAGATATCCTCGGCCGAAGGTGATGACGTACACAGCACGCGACGTTCCTCCTCGGGCTCAAGGTCCTTCCAGCCGACGTAGCCCATCTGCCGGCGCTCGGCTCGAATCATGCGCAACGCCGAGGCGCCCGTCAGGATTACAGAGGCCGCTAGCTGTTCGCCTGTCGGCTCGTTGCACCGCTCAATCTTTACCGCCACACGAATCACCCCTACCAAACGCGTGCGATAGCGAGGCCATCAACGGCCGCGGCACCGGCGCGCTTGAGTTCCGCCGAAGCCGCTGCCATCGTCGCACCCGTGGTGATAACGTCGTCGATAAGCAGCAGGCGGCGGCCCCGCACGTCCTCAACGGTCTCGTACATGCCTCGGGCGCGTTCACGGCGTTCTTCACGACCGAGTTCACGCTGGTCGCCATGGCCGTACTTAACGAGGGCGTCGAGCAGCGGAACACCAGACAGCTCGCAAAATGGGCGCGCGATGGCTTCCATATGATCGAAACCGCGTCGCCGAAACGCCGCCGCCGTCGCGGGCACAAACACCACGGCATCGGCGCCGGACAACACACCGCCGTAGCGTTCGGGTGCCGCGACCTGGGCATGTAAGGCGGTGTCGTATAGCAGCTCTGCCAGATACGGCGCCAGACGTCGCTCGCCCGCGTCTTTGTACGCTTTAATGATCCGCGGCAGCGGATGCGTGTAAACGGCACATGCCAGGCACCGGTCGAGCGCTTCGGCCATCGCCGAAGACGCACCCTCGACCGAGCACTCGGTGCACAGCAAGTCTCCAAACGGGGCTCCGCATCGGGTGCAGCTATAACGTGGGTCAATGAGCGCAAGCGCGGCCAGGCAGTCTTGGCAAATAAGCGCGCCGGCGCGCTCGCAGCCAGCACATCGCGTGGGCGACAACGCCTCAAGCGCCTCGTGCACCGCCTGCTCGGCAAACGGTAACAATTCGTCCGCAAACGGTAGGATGCCAGCACCTTGCAGGCATCCCAACACATTCAAATGTCTCTTCACGACACAACCCTCCCTACGCTCGGTCGCAGGGAGGGTTGTTGATTCAGTGCTATGGTACCCCGACGCGTTTGGGGTCAGGAAGGTTAAATCCGTTTGCGGGCGCTATTCGCCGGTGGGCGGTTGCGGTGCGGACGAGTTTTGGGTCGAGCCCTCACCACCATCTTGACGCGGCTTGCGGGAACGACGACGGCGACGGCGCTTCTGGCCCTGATCAGCCGAACCCTCGCCACCACGATCTTCGCGCGGCTCGCGTTCGTCACGAGCAGCGCCACGCACGGCCTTGGCGGCCGCCCCTCCGCCATCTCCGGGGCGACGGCGCGTGACCTTGACCTCGCCATCCGAGACCTGATCGGCCACGGAGGGCACCGAGGGCTTTTGCTGCGTGCCCGAGGAATGGCGACGACGCGGACGCGGGGCGCGATCGTCATCGTTGCGCTGCTTGCCACCCTTGTCGGCAGGCGTATCAGAACCCGAACCACCCTTGGGGGCGGCACCGGCTTCGCGAGCGGCTGCGGCGCGGAAGGCGTCCTCGCGTTCCTCGCTCGACAAATGGCGACGGCGACGGCGCGTGGGATTCTGTCTCTTATACACATCTGACGCTGCCGACGATACTCCTTGTGTAG
>CABRID010000150.1 GCA_902470895.1 uncultured Collinsella sp. | reverse complement strand
TACACAAGGAGTATCGTCGGCAGCGTCAGATGTGTATAAGAGACAGCCATATGATCAAGGCCGACATCTCGCTGCCCAAGGAGCTTGTCGGCACGGTCGAGGCCGAGGCTGAGGCCGTCTACCAGGTGCTGGGCTCTTCGCTTTCTGCGCTCGTCACCAACGACATGTCCATCATCTGCAACTTGGCCGTCGAGGACGAGCCAGTGCACGCCGCCTACGAGAAGTTCTTCCGCACCTTTAACCGCATGGACACGGGCGATTTTATGGACGACGACAACAACTATGACGACCTGCGCCGCGCCATCATGGTATCGCGCTATCTCGATCGCATCGCCTCGATTTCCATCGATGCCGCCTGCCGTCTGACCTTCCTGTTGACCGGACAGCGTATGACTGCCGGTGATATCGCCTGCACTGATGAGGATGAGCTCGAGAGCATGCGCGTGCCTTCGGGCGAGGGTGTTATCATGAGGCCCGCCGTCGATGCACGCTACGTTGCCAAGGTGCCCGTTAACGAGGTCAGCGAGGGTCTTCGCTACCTGCTCGATCATCTTGAGGATGAGGACGATGGCGAGGACGACGAGGAGTAAGTAACCCCGTTCGTCGAAAGATTGTAAATACCTAAGTGAGCGCGGCCTTGCACATGCGGGGCCGCGCTCTTGCGTTAGCATGGGACTACTTGTTTGGCTGTCAGCGGAGGCGATTGGCAATGGATAACTATTTGGACTTGATGCGCGCTCGCCGCGAGCAGATTCTGGAACGTTTTTATGCGGCGCTCGATCGCGCGGGCCGTCCCCACGACGCCGCGCGCCTCATTGCCGTGTCCAAGACCGTTGGTGTCGATGAGACCGTTGCCGCCATCCAGGCGGGGTATCGCCATTTTGCCGAGAATCGCCCGCAGGAGCTGGTTCGCAAGCTCACAGGTTTGGCGGAGCATCCGGAGCTGCCCGAGGTGCGCTTCGATATGATCGGCAACCTGCAGACCAATAAGATCAATGCGGTGCTGGGCTCAGCCGAGCTGATTCACTCGGTGGGTTCGCTGCATCTGGCGCAGGCGATCTCGAGCCGTGCTGCCCGCAAGATTGAGGCAGGCGAACTCGCCGGCCCCCAGCGTGTGCTCATTGAGGTCAATGTGAGTGGTGAGGAGTCGAAGGGAGGCTTTTCGCCCGATGAGATTCGCGCCGCCGCGGGTGAGCTTGCGGAACTTGAGGGAATTTGCGTACAGGGGCTTATGACTATGGCGCCCCGGGGGAATAAGGATGTGGCACGCCGCACCTTTGCGGGGCTTCGTGAGCTGAGGGATGAGCTGGAGGCGGCGCATCCCGATTTGAACCTGCCTGAGCTTTCCTGCGGCATGAGCGAAGACTTTGAGCCTGCCCTTGAGGAGGGCTCTACGCTCGTTCGCCTGGGCAGGGTAGTATTTAGCCCGGAGTTTGCAGTAAAATAAGGCTCTGAAGTGCGCACTGATTATCGGGGCGCCTGCACTAAACCGCGAGAGGACACAACCATGGGCTTCCTTGACGAGATTAAAAATAAGATGCACCTGGGCGGCCAGCAGGGTTACGACCAGGGTTATGGCCAGGACGACGACTACGGCTACGATGATGGCTATGACGATGGCTATCAGGGCAACGGCTACAGCGGTGCTTCGGGCGAGGGCTTCTACACCCAAGACGAGCCGAGCAACGGCCTGCTTGGTCAGACGCGCCGTGGTGAAGCTGAGTCGGTTGCCGTGTATACACGCTCCGGGCAGCTGGTCGGCGATGACTCCCGCCATGCCACGACGTATAACCCGCCTTCGCGCTCGCAGGACAGTGTTGCGAGCGGTTATCGTCCTGGTGCCTATGACACGCCGTCGAGCTACGCCGAGAACACCCGCGCCCGTGCCGCCGCTGCGCCTGCGCCTGCACCGAGCGATGCCTCGGCCTATGCGAGCAATATCATCAACGCCACACCGCAGCTGCCGGCCTATGTCCTGCGCCCCGAGAGCTATGACGACGTGGAGACCGTGGTGCGCCGCGTTCGCACCAAGCAGCCTGTCGCACTGATTTTTGTGGGCGTACGCACCGAAGTTGCCAAGCGCGTCTTGGACTTCTCTTACGGCTTTGCCTGCGGTCTGGGTGCCACGGTCAAGGAGGTGGGCGACCGCGTGTTCATGGTGCTGCCCGCCGGTTGCGAGGTCAAAGATTCCGATCTCAAGAAGCTTCGTGCCGACGGCTACCTTAAGTAAAGACAAGACGAGGAGATTCCCATCAACATCTACACTATCGTCCAGCTGGTCAATACGCTGTTCAACTTCTATTCCACGCTCATTGTCGTCTACTGCTTTATGACGTGGATTCCCATGAAGCAGGGTGGTTTGCTTCAGGATATTGCCGCGGTGCTTGATAGCGTGTGCGGTCCGTGGCTCAACCTGTTCCGTCGTTTCATCCCGCCGATGGGCGGTATCGATTTTTCGCCGGTCGTTGCGATTATTGCGTTGCAGTTGGTGCAGAGGCTGGTTCTGCAGCTTCTTATAGGTATACTCGTGTAGAACTGTCTTAGTAACTTACGTCGGGCGTGTAGCGCCGAGGCGATGAAAAAGGAGACTTGTTATGGCTATTACCCCTGCAGACATCCAGGCTCAGACTTTCTCTGAGGCCAAGCGTGGCTACGATCCTGCTGAGGTCGACGTCTTCTTGGAGACGCTGTCCTCTGAGGTTGACGCTATGCTCGCTAAGATCGTCGACCTTAAGGGTCGTCTGACTGCTACCGAGCAGCAGCTTGCCGATGCGCAGGCTCAGCTTGCCCAGGCTCAGGACTGTCTCTTATACACATCTCCGAGCCCACGAGACCGAGGCTGAT
>CABRID010000149.1 GCA_902470895.1 uncultured Collinsella sp. | reverse complement strand
TACACAAGGAGTATCGTCGGCAGCGTCAGATGTGTATAAGAGACAGCTTCGGAGGCGGTCAGCAGGTCGACCTTGCCGATCTCCTTGAGGTACATACGGACCGGGTCGCCGGTCAGCATCACCGTGGAGGCATCGATGCCGCGCACGCGGGAGCGTGAACGGGACGTGCGCACGGTGCGCTTCTTCTTGCTCTTGGAAGAACCCATCTCGGCGTCGGCCTGACGGGCCATCTTGAGCTCGTGATCGTCGAGCGAGCCGGAATCGTGCTCGTCGTCGTCATCGAAATCGTCGGTATCGGTATCGTTATCGTCATCGTCGACGTCCATGGGGGCGTCGTCGTTACCGCTCGCGGAGATAATCTGGATGCCGCTGTTGCGCAGCGCGGAATACACCGCGGTGAGCTGCTCGTCAGAAACATCGATATCCTTCAGGGCGACCTGAATCTCGTCCTCGGTTACCGAAGTCCTGTTTGAGCCGTTGCCCATGAGCTTTGCAACGTAGGATTCCAGCCCAGTACCCGTGCTCTCAGTCTTTTTTGGCACAGATTCTCCCTTCATAGTCCACAGGACTCAATACTTTAGCACACACATTGACGTCTATACCCAAAAAGAGGGCTGGATATAGGCGAGAATACGCTGGTTGACCACAACATCTAGGCTTGTTCGGTGCCTGCGGCCTCCAGGCCAATCAAACGGAACGGGTCCGCCACGCCGCCGATTGACTTTTGCAGTTCGCGCTGACGCTGCGAATCCTGCGCGGCCTGCATGGTTAGCGCGCGACGGGCCTCATCATCGAGTGAACGGTCCTGGCGCAGCTTGGCCTGTGCGGCACGCATGCGACGCTTGATGGTGTAGAGCTCAAGCGTATCAAGCATAAACACGATGTTCGTCTCGGTGGGGTGCTTGCTCGTCGCGGAGATGCGCCCGGCACTCACAAGCGTTGCCGCATCGGGACACACTGAGCGCGCCGCATCCATGCAGGCTGCAGGATCGGTTCCCGGCGGCGTTGCCAGAACGGCCCATGCAATGGACTCGTGACGCGGGTCAACCCACTCGATGGAGCAGATGCGGTCGGCATACGTGCGGAACAGGTCGGGGTAGCTCGTGAGCATCGTCAACAGCTCGCGCTCCCCTGCCAAGGACTTGCGTTCAAGATCGGTAAGAACCATCGGCGCCGCCGCAGCCGGTGCGCCCGAACCGTCAGCCACAGGCACAGCGCCCATACCATCAGGCACATCGATCGGCGGCAGGTCGTCGACGACCTCCACGGGCGCGGCGCCGTAGGCATCGAGCGGGACGTAGTCGTACGGCTCTTCTTCGACCGGCGCGGACACCGGCGGCGTCGCGCCCGATGCCCAAGCACCGCGACCGGCATCGCGAGAACCCGACGCCCGACCGCCCGCGCTACCGGACCGCTCAGTCTGTGCCCGCTGGCGCTCATAGTTTTGCTCGCGACGGCGCTCCGCATCCTCGCGCTTGGCGACATCGCGAAACACACGACCCGAGCTCGCGCGCACCGTCTCCAGATCCAAACCCAGCAGATCGGCAATCTGGATAAAGTACGTGTCGATCATATAGCTGTTGCGCAACGGATAGATAAGCGTCAGCGCATCTTCCAGCGCCTTAGCGCGACCGCCCGGCGTGGTGATGTCACTCGACTCCTGCAGCGAACGGTAGACAAAGTCCATAAGCGGCTCGGCAGCGTCGATGCGCGTCTGCAGTGCCTCGCCACCATGTGCGGTGATGAACTCCATGGGGTCGTTGCCGTCGGGGAGCACCACGCAGCGCAGGTCCATGGAATCCTGCTCGATAAACTGAATCGCGCGACGGGCGGCCTTCTGGCCCGCTGCATCGCCGTCGAACATATACACGATGCGCTTGGCAAAGCGAGTGAGCGTCTTGACGTGATGCTCCGTGAGGGCGGTGCCCAGCGTGGCGACAACGTTTTTAATCCCCGCCTCCCAGCAGGCGATGCAATCGGTATAGCCCTCTACCACGATGGCGGTATCCTGCGCGACGATAAACTCCTTGGCCCAATTAAAGCCGTAGAGGTTTCGCTTTTTATGAAACACGCTCGTCTCGGCGGTGTTGAGATACTTAGGCTGGCCGTCGCCCATAATGCGACCGCCAAAGGCAATGTTGTGACCCTGCTCGTCAAAGATGGGGAACATCACGCGGTCGTAAAAGCGGTCGGCAAGCTGCCCGCGCCCGCGACTCACGGCAACGTTGGCGTCGATCATCTCCTGCGGGGTAAAACCCGCCTGGGACAGGTGCGACACCAGCGCGTTACGGCCCGGTGCAAAGCCCAGGCAGTAGCGGCGGCAGACGTCGCCGCCCATGCCGCGGCTGGCAAAGTACTCGCGCGGACGGCCGTCCTTACCGCGCATGAGCATGGTGTGGTAGAACTGGGCGGTCTCGGCGCACAGATCGTAGATGCGGGCACGTTTGGTGCCGCGCTCGCGGCGATCTCCGGTGTCATGCAGCTCAATACCCGCGCGATCGGCCAAGTAACGGATTGACTCGGGAAAGCTCAGGTTCTCGCGCTTCATGATATACGTGAAAACGTCGCCACCCTCGCCGCAACCAAAGCAATGCCACACCTGCGTGGCGGGGATAATGTGGAAGGACGGCGTCTTCTCGCCATGGAAGGGGCAGCATCCCCAAAACTCATGGCCGCGAGGCTTGAGCTCGACCGTTTCCTGCACGATGGCAACCAGGTCAGACGCAGCGCGTACCTGGTCTTTTTCCTCATCGCTAATCACGGATGCTCACCCCCTGATCGCCCAAGTTGTGACGAATATCCTCGATATTACCCTCGACGGTCGCGATCAACTCCTGTCTCTTATACACAT
>CABRID010000148.1 GCA_902470895.1 uncultured Collinsella sp. | reverse complement strand
GATCAGCCTCGGTCTCGTGGGCTCGGAGATGTGTATAAGAGACAGCTC
The DNA here is from genome assembly GCA_902470895.1 of uncultured Collinsella sp. Classification (GTDB taxonomy): domain Bacteria; phylum Actinomycetota; class Coriobacteriia; order Coriobacteriales; family Coriobacteriaceae; genus Collinsella. Next base: position 2,889 of record CABRID010000148.1, on the reverse strand, counting down.
CAGAACTTCTCGGTCTATTGCGCCCACAAGACCACGCCACCGGCGCTGCGCGCGATTGCCAACGACCCCGAGACCACTATCGACGGCTTTATCCTGCCGGGCCACGTCGCCACCATCACAGGCCTGGTACCTTTTGGCTTTTTGGTCGATGAGTTTAGGACCCCAGGCGTGGTCACGGGATTTGAGCCGGTCGATATTCTGCAGGGTATCTGCATGCTGGTGCAGATGGTCGTTGAGGGGCGGCCCGCGATCGACAACGCGTACCGTCGCGGCGTCAACGTGGACGGCAACCCCGTGGCGCGCCAACTGGTCGAGCAGGTGTTTGAGCCGTGCGATACCACATGGCGCGGGCTGGGACCGATTGCCGCCTCGGGCCTTTCCATCCGCCCCGAGTTCTCGCGCTTTGACGCCGGCGCCCGCTATGACGTGCCCGTTGAACCGACGGTCGAGCCGCGCGGATGCCGTTGCGGCGACGTGCTGCGCGGGGCCATCGCACCGAGCGACTGCCCACTTTTCGGCCACGCCTGCACGCCCGGGCATCCTGTTGGCCCGTGCATGGTGAGCTCGGAAGGCAGCTGCGCTGCGTACTTTAGATACCAAATCTAGCCCGAACGCCCCCACGCACCAGACGCACCACGATTGGAGTTTTCGATATGTCCCATAGCGTCACCGATAGCACTGTCCTGCTGGGCCACGGCTCCGGCGGCCAGATGATGAAGCGCATTATCGACGAGGTCTTTCTGGATGCCTTTGGGTCGCCCGAGCTGCTCGAAGGCAACGATGCCGGTGTCGCCGCCCTGCCCGCGAGCGGGCGCATCGCCATGTCGACCGACAGCTTTGTGGTGACGCCGCAGTTCTTCCCCGGCGGAAATATCGGCAGGCTCGCCGTGTGCGGAACCGTCAACGATGTTGCGACCTCGGGTGCCAACGTGCGCTTCCTTTCGTGCGGCTTTATCCTCGAAGAGGGCTATCCTATGGATAAGCTGCGCCAGATTGTGCAGACCATGGCCGAGACGGCGCGCGAGGCGGGCGTCAAAATCATCACCGGCGACACCAAGGTGGTCGAGCGCGGCGGAGCTGACGGCGTCTACATCAACACCGCCGGCGTGGGCGAGGTTCCCGCGGGCGTGACGCTCAGCGGCGCCAGCTGCCAGCCCGGCGACGTCGTCCTGGTCTCGGGCACGCTGGGCGACCACGGCATCGCCATCATGAGCCAGCGCGAGGGCCTGGCGTTCTCGAGCAGCATCGAGAGCGACGCCGCGCCCCTCAACCACCTGATTGCCGACGTGCTGGCCGCCGCCCCCGATACGCGTTGCTTCCGCGACCCCACGCGCGGTGGCCTGGCATCCACGCTCAACGAGTTTGCCCAGGCCAGCGGCGTTGCCATGGAGGTCGACGAGGATGCCGTGCCCGTACGCCCCGACGTGCAGGCAGCCTGCGAGATGCTCGGCTATGATGTGTTGCAGGTGGCAAACGAGGGCAAGATGGTCGCCGTGGTGCCGGCCGAACAGGCAGATGCGGCACTGGCCGCCATGCGCGCCGCCCGCTACGGCGAGAATGCCGCCATCATCGGTCGCGTGCTGCCGCTTGCCGAGGACGCCCGCCCCGCCGTGCGCGTACGCACCGGCTGGGGCTCGACCCGCATACTCGACATGCTCGTGGGAGAGCAGCTGCCGAGGATTTGCTAACGACAAAGGCTCAGGGCTATTAAAGATATTCAGATTCCAAACATGCCCGGCACGCATGCCCAGTATCATGGGGTGCGTTTTACAACTCAAGCGGCAGGAGCACCCATGGCAGCAGCTTTTTCCCATGTGATCTTTGACCTGGACGGCACCATTCTCAACACGCTCGAGGACCTGGCGGCCGCCGGCAACCATACCTGCGAGATGCACGGCTGGCCCACGTTTGCCGTAGACGAGTACCGCTACAAGGTGGGAAACGGCATGCTCAAGCTGGTCGAGCGCTTTATGCCCGCCGAGTACGCGGGCGACGGCCGCATGTTTGAGCAGACGCTCGCCGAGTTTAGGGCTTATTACGGCGAGCACAAGGAGGACCACACCGCCCCCTATGCCGGCACGGTCGAGATGCTCGACTGTCTGCGCGCCGCGGGCGTTGAGCTTGCCGTGCTCACCAACAAGGACCATATTTCGGCGGCTCCGCTTATCGAAAAGTACTTTGGCCCCGATCGTTTTGCGCTGGTGCAGGGTCGTGTCGACGCGTTTCCACCCAAGCCCGAGGCTCCCGTCACGCTGCATGTAATGGAGGAGCTGGGCGCCGACCCGGCGACCACGCTCTACGTTGGCGATTCGAATGTCGATGTTCTGACCGGCCACAATGCCGGCCTTAAGAGCGCCGGCGTCACCTGGGGCTTCCGCGGCCGAGCAGAGCTCGAAGCCGCCGGCGCCGACTACGTAGTGGACACCCAGGACGAGCTAGCGGCGCTGATTCTGGGCGAGTAACGAGCGACACTGCTTAACGCAGCTGCGACAATTCTTCCGCGCGGAAAGCGCATCCCGTTTTGGAGCTCCGGAATGGGATATGCTTTCCGTTTGAGGCGCATCAGGGAAACCGCATCCCGTTTCAGAGCAATATTCCGGGTCGCACTTTCCGCAACCAACCCCATCCGGAAACCGCGACCCGGAATTTGACCAAAAACCGGGTCGCATCTTCCCAAGCACTCGATGCAACGCTGGCACAAGGAGTGTCCCCAACTACCGGCAGAAAAGGAACGTCCCCAGCTGCCGCCTTCCCAATGACTACTTCAGCGATGGCAACGTCGCAGGTAAAAGTGCCACTTTAAGCCAACCAAGGGAACGACGTTGTTTTGGCAACGACAGACACTATGACCCAATCCGAGGGCACTGAAAAGATAGGAGCCCCCGCTCG
>CABRID010000147.1 GCA_902470895.1 uncultured Collinsella sp. | reverse complement strand
GAGGAGACGCCTGGGGCTGGCAGTCTAGATGGTACGAAAAATTGTCCGCACCCCCTTTGGCTAGTCATTTAAGAACGTCCCCAATGACTATCCACTGGGCCGCGATGTAGCAAACAGCCCCCATTTCCGAAACCTTTCCGCAACAATTTGCCCTTCGTACCGCTCGCCTCCGCTCACAACGTCCCCTGCGCTACACTTAGTTGCACTATGGCGCCATCGTGCCGCGCCCGACCCAAGGGGGACTCTCATGAAGAACACTCAGCTGCTGCTGATCAACGATATGTGCGGCTACGGCAAGGTCGCGCTCTCCGCCATGCTGCCGGTGCTGTCGCACATGGGCTATCGCATCCACAACCTGCCGACGGCGCTGGTGTCCGATACGCTCAACTATCCCAAGTTCTACATCCATGACACCACCGAGTACGTGCGCCAGAGCCTCGCTATCTGGGAGGAGCTCGGGTTTGAGTTCGACGCTATCTCGACCGGCTTTATCGTGACCGAGGAAGAGACGTGCATCATCTCGGACTTTTGCCACCGCCGTGCGCAAAAGGGCACCAAGGTGTTCGTCGACCCCATCATGGGCGACAACGGCAAGCTTTACGCCGGCGTGCCCGAGTCCACGATCGGTCTCATGCGCAGCCTACTCGAGTGCGCCGACTATGCGGTACCAAACTACACCGAGGCGTGCCTGCTCACCGATACGCCCATTGCCGAGCAAATCACGCCCGATGAGGGCCGCGTTCTTGTGGATGCCGTGCGTGCCCTGGGCGCCAAGTCGGTGGTCATTACGAGCGCTGTGGTCGACGGTGCGAATGTCGTCATCGGTTACGACCATGTGGCGGGGGAGTACTTCACGATTCCCTTCGAGCTGATTCCGGTCTACTTCCCGGGCACGGGCGACACGTTCTCGGCGGTGCTTGTCGGCCGCGTTATGGCCGGTTGGAGCCTGCAGCGCGCGACGAGCGATGCCATGCGTGTGGTAGCGGAGCTCATCGAGCGCAATGCCGACCAGGAGGATAAGTCCGCTGGCCTTCCCATCGAGGCCTGCCTGGACGTGATCGACCATGAGTAACGCTGGCGAGGGCGGCATCAAGCCTGCGGGCGAGAGCAAGCCGCTCGGTGCGCCGCGAGGCAAGCGTCCGCGCATCCGCGTGAGCTGCGTGGACCAGCTGGGTGCGTGCCGCTGCCACCATGGTCACAAGCCGGGCGACGTCTTTGACTTCGACCGAGACCGCGGCAAGATGTGCACCATGGCCTGCCATGTGGGCTTTCCCTATATAGATATCCTGCGCTATGGCGGAACCGTGCCTGGCAACGAGCCCGGTACGGCAAAGTTCTGCTGCCCCGAGGTCGATACGCTGAACGTCTGGCTTGCTGAGATCGTCGACGAGTAGTCGAGCGCAATGTGACAAAGTGACAGTTCTTTTGTCACATTCGCGGGTGCTGTCCCTTCTTTTTTGCTTATAATCTTAAATCTCTGCATTTCATCCGATTTCAGGTTCTAAAAATTCTGCGTTTCATCGATAATCAAGCGTATAAAACTTTGCATTTCATTTGATGACACCGAGGGGAGAGCCTATGCTGCGCAGGAAAATAGCGGCAGAGCTGGAGCGTTGGCTGAAGTCTGCCGAGCAAAAGGCCTTATTCATTACGGGTTCTCGCCAGATCGGCAAAAGCTATTCGATTCGCGCATTTGGCAAAGCCAACCATGCAACCTACATCGAGCTTAACCTCATGGAAAATCGTCAGGCAAAAGATGCTCTTCTCGAGGCGCGGGATGCCGATGATTTCATCAGCAGGGTGACGCTTCTTTCGGGAAAGTCGATTGCACCAGGCAAAACGCTCGTGTTTATCGATGAGGTCCAAGAGGCCCCCGACATCATGACGATGGCAAAGTTCCTTGTTGAGGACGGGAGGTGCCGCTGGGCGTTTTCGGGGTCAATGCTCGGGACCCAGTTCAAGGGCGTCAGGTCCTATCCCGTGGGGTATGTCCACGAGCTTAGGATGTTCCCGCTCGATTTTGAGGAGTTTTGCTGGGCAACCGGGGTGAGCGAGGGGGCTCGCCAAACGATACGTGACGCGTGTATCAGCGAGAGGCCCATTCCTGATTACATTCATGACGCGATGATGGCAAACTTCAGGACCTATACCGTTGTCGGCGGAATGCCGGAGGTCGTGCAGCGTTTCCTTGACACGCAGGGCGACCTTGCCTCTGTTCGTCAGCTACAGTCAGAGCTCAACGAACAGTACCGGCGGGATATCTCCAAGTATGCAAGCGGGCGAGCCCTTCAGGTGCAGAGCATCTACGATCAGCTCCCTATTATGCTCGAGGGCGAAAATAAGCGCTTCGTGCTCAATTCCATTGACCCCAAGGCTCACTACGAGAAGTATCAGCGAGATTTTGTATGGCTTGTCGATGCCGGCGTTGCTCTCAAAGCAGATATCGTAACCGAGCCAAAATCGCCCCTGCTCAAGACGGCACGGCCATCGCAGTTCAAGCTATATCAATCGGATACGGGCATGTTGATGGCGCGCTACCCCGTTGGAGTCGCCCAAGCGGCGTATCTTGATAGCAAGGAGCCCAATCTGGGCGGCATTTACGAAAACGTGGTGGCCCAGCAGCTGACTGCCCAAAATCGCCAGCTTTACTACTATCAGACAAAAAAGCGTGGTGAAGTGGACTTTGTGGTCGATGGACCGGATGGGACGGCTGTTCCGATCGAGGTTAAATCGGGCTCCTATTACCACGCGCACGCTGCGCTCGGCCATGTGCTTGATACGGCTGAATATGGCGTAAGGCTCGGGATTGTTTTCTCGAGAGGCAACGTTGAGCGCAATGGAGCGGTTCTCTATTTGCCGCTATATGCGACCTGGGCCCTTTCGGATGTTTTGGGCGACTCCTGTGCCGAGGGGATAAAGCTGGAGGTCAAGCCGGTCTAGGGCCAGTCCCGGATGTGACAAAGGGACAGCCCGGGGGTGCGGACAAAAAGTTGGACCGAGTCCGGTCCAGATTGGAGTCCGCATGGG
>CABRID010000146.1 GCA_902470895.1 uncultured Collinsella sp. | reverse complement strand
CCCCAAAAACGGGGGTTTTTCGGACTCCAGACACAGTCAAGGAAAGGGTCGATGGGAGCTTGCGCTCACATCGACCCTCTTCCCAGTCTTTCTTTTGGCTCGACCGCCGCGTCAATTCCGCAATCCGTGAACGAGGTCTCCGTAGATCCGCTACGCGGAACTACTCCGCCCCCGTAGTCACGCATTGCTCCATTGACCCGTCTACTCGAATCGGGCACACCAGCTTCGCGCTTCGGCTACGGCTGCGGCGGCGCAGTCGGCTGGCAGCTCGACCATCGGCGTGCGCAAATACTCGCGAACCTTCGGTCGCGACCGCCAGCCAAGCATGTTGATGAGCGTCTCGACTTCCTCGCCCCGCTCGGACTTCTCGGCGAGCATGATTCCCACCACGCGCACCCAGTCGCGCGTGTTCTCATCGCTATGCCATGCGTGAACCTGCGGCCAGTGCGCAACAACCTGCCCAGCGTCCCACTCTCCGTCACACGTCAGCTCGATGCGCGTCAGCACACCCGACAGGTGCATCTCGGCCGCCTTGTCGTAGACCTTCACGTATCCGGGCGTGTTCTTGACCCCGAGGTATTCCGTGATGCCGTTGCTGATGACCGATTTGTACATCCGCCTGTCCTTGCTAAGGCGGCAGTCCAGACGGCTTGTCGGCAAATCATAGGCGAGGTCGAACCTCTTCAAGCGTGCATGGGAAACGCACGGCGCGAGCTTTTCCAGCAGCCGCCAAAACCGCTTGTCCCCTGCGACCTTGTTCGGGTTGAACTCGATGAATCCGCGGTTCATGTTCACCTTGCAGCTCGGCTCCATGAAGCCGATGCCGAGCGCGACCGAGCTGTCACCGAGCTCGAAGCTCCAAAGCTCGTACCAGCCGCCGGGGCGAATCTTGCTCGTCCACGCGCTCATGCTGTCGCAGTCGAAAGTCTGGGCGTGCGTGCTCAACCACTCGCCCTTGCCGTTGATGAACGACAGATTCAGACGAACCATATCGATTGAGAACGTTGCCCCAGATTCGGCCTTGTATGCATTCCAATAGGATGGGTGAAACACCGTAAGTGGTTGAAATCCGGCTATTAGACAAGAGCCGGATTTCACATCCGGGTTCGGCGGGTATGCAGAACCGCCCTCGTTTCCATTCATTGCCATGAAAAAACCTCCCTGTTTGGGAGGTAGCTGTTTGGGGATATCCCAGCTTGATATAATGCTGGTGTATCGCCGAGCTACCATCTCGGTTGATATGCGAGCTGCGAGTGTTGGCGCACTCAAAGCTCTGACCCAAATTATAACAGGGTCGCCGGCAGGAAAGGGGAGCCTTGAAGGCTCCCCTTTCTGTTTTATCTGCGCTTGTAAACCTCGCGTCTATGCGCAACATCGACCACGAGAATGACGATCCTGCCGTCGTTGATGTCGCACAGGATTCGGTAGTCACCGACCCTGTATCGCCACACGCCAGCCAAGTTCCCCGTCAGGGCTTTACCCCTGCTTCTCGGGTCTTCGAGCTTCGCTATCTCGTCCAGCTCGTTGAACACCCGCGCCGCAACGCCCTTGTCTAGCTTGCGCATCGCCTTGTCGGCATTCCTCGTGAACTCAATCTGCCAAGCCACAATGCGCCCTTACCTCATCGATGCTGTAGGTCTCAAGCCTGCCAGCGCGATAGTCCTCGATATCCTTGAGAATCCCGTACTCGTACTCGAAACGGTCAATCGAATCCGCAAGAGCCTCGTTGACGTAGTAGCTCCGCGACCTGCCCGTCTCCTTCGCGAGACGGTTGTAGCGCTCGCTCAAATCCATAGGAATCCTAAGCGAAGTAACCGCAGTGGCCATGTCGCACCTCCTTGTCGTGTATTACAGGTAATACTATAACACATCACCGAGCCTGCCCACGCGGCCTGCTGTTCGTCGGCGCGACATGGCCACGGCTCAACGCTTCCGACGCGCGTGCGGCTTCCGTTGCTTCCCTCATCACGTCATCCAGGCTGCGCTGCTCCGTCTTCGCCTTCCTGGGACGCATCAGCGCCCAGATGCGGTCTCCAAGCTCCTCAATTGCCGCTCTAGCTGCTCTCGCCGCTCCTGCGCATCGAGCAGCGATTGAATCGAGGATTGTGCCGCGCTCAGCTTTTCCCGCAGCTTCCCAGCCCCGAACCTCGGCAGCGATGGGTCGAAGCTCCTCAACGTCCCGCGCAACTCCGCCCGCTCGTTGCCGAAGGCACTCCAATCGGTCTTCTTCGTCCGCAATGTCCATGCGCACGTCCTCGAGCTGGTTGTTCAGCTCGGCCAAGTCGCCTTCCCTGTCGGCGATCTGCGCCACAAGCTCGGCCTTGCGCGTCTGGGCTTCTTCAAGCAAAGCGGCGGCTTCCTCCTTAGCCGCCGCGACGATTCGCTCGGCTTCCTGCTGCGCAGGCTCCACAACGGCCTTGTCCACGGCATCGCGCACCTTGTCGATGTCCACCGACTTGTCGGTGTACACGCGCCGCGCCCGCGTATCCTCGCCAAGCTCGACCTCTGGGCGGTAGCCAAGACACCTTTCCAGATAGTCCCCAAGCTCCTTGTGCATCGACTGGTAGAACGAGCGCGGGCACATCTTCTTGTAGTTGAACCTGCCGTCCAGAATCGGCGTGAACGGCGCGTGCATGTGGTCGCGGGCGGGCGTGCCGTCCTTCAGCACCTCGTCCTTGTGAACGTAGCCGCCCATCATGTTGTCGATGCCGAACTTGTTCGAAAGGTACCAGTACGTGAGACGGAAGAACCTGTCCTCATCGCCCTTGCGGACGTTATCGGGAAGCGTCACCACCACGTCGGCCATAACCACCGCGTCCTTGCGCGTTGCGCGCTTCCCTGCGGCCTTCTGGGCCTCGTTCACGCGCTCTATGCGCCGCTCCACCGTGCCCCAGTTCGGCTCGCCCTCACGGGGCACCACGCGCCCCACGACAAGCCTGCCGTCCTTGTTCGTGTAGTGACCGACGACCATGTCGTTCTCCACGCGCTTCGGGTCGATGTTCTCGCGCCCCAAGCTGGACGGGTCGCGGCGATAGTGCGCGAGCA
>CABRID010000145.1 GCA_902470895.1 uncultured Collinsella sp. | reverse complement strand
GGAGATGTGTATAAGAGACAGGTGTTTGCGCAGACAATCTCGTCCATATGGGGCTCCCCTGGTTTCGGCCGCGGGCCGTTTGGAATGTGGGCGAGGCCGATTATCTATTTGGCCATCATGCGGGTAAGTACCGGAAGCTGACCAAACACTGACCAAGAGATGGACGATATATGTCGAAAGCTGGCGCGAATGGCGAAACGCGCAGGTAGTGATGCTGCTTGTTGGGTCCCTGTCTCCACAATTCTTTTTGCCATACACAAGGCTCAACAGGGATAATACTAAATTCGCGATTTAAAAATGAGCAAGAAGGCAGCAAAAGAACCGCAGGCAGGCTATGTCGTTTTAGAAAAGTTTGATTTGTTTTTGGTGTCAGCCTTGGTGTCAAAAAGAAAAAGGCCAGAGGCTTAAGACCTCTGACCTGCGCTTTTGATGGTGGGCGATACAAGATTCGAACTTGTGACCCCATCCGTGTGAAGGATATGCTCTACCCCTGAGCCAATCGCCCGTCGCCTTTCGGCAAAAGAGATACTAACATAGCCGCGCGTGGTTTACCAAGAACTTTTTGCCCTCGATTTTAAATTCGTGGGCGCCAGCAGCACGAACACAACCAAAGAAACCAGCAAACCTGCAGCTAAACCACCATTTATCGCTTAATCCACGATGTCTCGGGGCGGCAGATGAGTCGCGCGTTGTTGTAGGCCATGTCGAGCGTGAGGCAGGTGCGAGCGGCGTAGAAGCCGTCCTCGCGCTGGATGGTCAGCGCCAGCTCGGGTTTGTCGCCGGTTAGGCACAGCGGCAGCAGCAGCTGGATGCGGCCGCCGTAAAACTGCGGCACGGCGAGCGTGTAGTTGGCGGCGGCGCGGCGGGCGGCCTCGACGACGGCGCCCTCGAAGGCGCGGCGCAGCAGCAGCGAGTTGTCCTCCCCCATCAGGCTGGCGGGAATTCGTGTGAGGTTCTCCTCGTCGCCAAGAATGTGATCGATGTTGGAACGGATGGGCAGGCGGTAGTCAAAAACCAGCTCGGAGGGGTCCTCGGCAAAGTGTACACGGCACGGCAGGTACTCAAACGAGACCAGCATGGGGTCGCTTTCCTTAAAGAAGCCCTTCAAAAACCAACGCTGGCGCGCGTCGGGCTTGGTGTTGGGCTCAAACAGGCCGTAGATGGTCTCGTAGCGTCGCGTGTACAGACCGGTGTTGAACAAGCAGCGGTCGTCGTCGAACACCAGCGGCAGGTTGGACGGCGCGGTCTGGTCCACGTCGCGCTCGGTCAGAAACACCGCGCGACTAAACGAGAACGACAGATAGTTTTTAAGGATTCGGTTGCCGTGGCCCCAGTCCTCGGGATCGGCGAGGTCGGCCAGACGGTCATAGCAAGGTTCGGGGCAAAACGCGAAGTCGTATACATTGCTGCACAGGGTGCTGGGGATCTCCATGTGGCGTCCAATCCATTAAAAAGCCGGCGTGCGAATGCTTTGATTCTATACGTGCGACGCGCCATCGGGACGCACAACGCAATTGTGCCGAAACTCGTCGGCGAGTTCGTCGGTCGTGCGAGTGCCAGAAACGAGGTCCTGGATCCAGGCGTAGTACTGGTTGTCCTTGGGCTCGGGGGCATCGGAAAGCACGACCGGAACGCCGGTGAGCCTTAGGACGGACAGTGCAAAGACAAGGCTGGTGCGCTTGTTGCCGTCCTCGAAGATGTGGTCCTTGACCATGTGCTCGGCCATGTAGGTGACCTGGTTAAAGATGTCCGCGAATCGATCGGCCGGCGATTGGCCGAATATCGTGCAGAACGCACCCGAAAGTACGGACTCGAAGCCTCCAAGCTCGAGAGTGGCCCTGTCGCCCGTGGTGTCGGTCGTATAGCAGCATCCGATTGTCAGCAGCGTGTCGTGTAGACGCATCACGGCGGCGGCCATGGCCTCGAGCGATCCGGCATCATCGAGCACGAGCGGCGCGAATGGATGCGTGTCCAGCTGCGTAGCCGCCATCATGAGTTCTCCAAGAGCCTGAGCGCGTTGGGCATGTCCGCGATGGTCAGCCGAATGGCCTCGTCGATCACAGCGATACTGTCCAGATCTTCGGGTAAAGTGCGGGGTGCTTTCGGCGGGATAGGGTCTGTTGCATCTGCTGCACAGTCGTCAAAAGTCATGCTTTCAGGATGGTTGCCGCAATAACTATCAGGGCATGTCGCTGCATTTAACGTTTTCATCACGCCGTCCTTCTGCTGTCTGAATCCGAGCGTTTAACCCGAGCGTTTCGACCATGCAACCTAAATAGATTATTCTTGAGGCAATCAATCATCGCTATCCAAGCGTCTGGCTGCCAGGTCGAAAACCTTGCCCTTGTCCCTTGCACCTATTGCGATGATTTGAACTACTTCGACGTGCCCATCGCGTATACGATAAATTACGCGAATGCCATCAGTGCGAAACTTAAGTTCCCTACAACCTGCAAGAAGGCCCGAAAGCGGCTTGCCAATTTCATCGGCCCGAAGAGCAAGACGCACAATACCTTTATCAACCATAGCGCGAACCGAGCCATCGAGTGACAGGTACTCTTTCTCGGCAGTCTTATCGTAAAACTCGACCTTAAACCTAGCCACGTTCACTCGAATAGCTCCTCATCGGAAATGGGATCGGTCGCCTCGGCTTCTAGCATGGCCTCGAACCTCTCACGTCCCACGGTATCGGAGAACGGAATGCCCTTGCGATTCGAATCAGCGTCGCCCTGCGCGAGTCTTGCAGCGGCTATGGCATGCAGGCGCTCCTCTCGGAGCTGTTCGAGTTCAACTGCCATCGCTTCGAACTCGTCGAAGCCGACGATAACAGTATCGATGCCATCGTTCCTGTCTGAGACAAATTGCGGCTCCCTACGAGCGCGACGCCTTGCTTCGCCAAAATTTTTGCTTGCCTGCGTCGAAGTCAGTACCTGTTCGCGTCCGAACACGAGCTTCTTGTCTATCACGGCAACCATAGCAACCTCCCTTAAAATCTGTTTCTAATACGTATTATAGCTGTCTCTTATACACATCTGACGCTGCCGACGATACTCCTTGTGTA
>CABRID010000144.1 GCA_902470895.1 uncultured Collinsella sp. | reverse complement strand
TACGGATCCCAGCTGCCGGCGATGTTAAACCACGCGTACAGGCACGGTACGATAATGAGGCCCATCACGACAACCAAGCCGATTACGGAGCGAGACACGTTTTGGACATCGCGCTTAAACAGATGCAGGATGTTCTTCATTTATGCCTCACCTCCTTTGGAGTGCTTGCCGAGCGGGGCGTTCTTTTCATTCATCACAAACGTGTCATCCCCGTTCTCGGGCACATGGGCCGCATCGCGATGACCACATTGGTTGACAGCCTGAGTCTTGGGTTCAGACCCCCGCTCGCTCGCATTCAAGCCGAACATGCGACGAGCGGCCGGAATGGCGGCCGTGTGCTCGCGCATCTCGCGGCGCAGGTCCTCATCCGAAAGCGCCGAGATGCGCATCTGGGTGTTGAGGCTCGAGCGGATGTACTCGATATTGATAAGCCAGCCGCAGATGGCAATAACCGAGATGATCCAAATGACAAGCAGGATGATCTTGCCGTTATTGTCGATATCGAGAACCGTCGACAGGACAAAGAGCAGGACCTGAACGCCCACCACGGCGGCAAAACCGCCCTTGATGTAGTACGGGTAGCGATGTTCAAAGGCGACCGCATGATCGAGCAGTTCGCGACGGTACGAATCGGAATCGAGCATGACACGCATGGCCGTGCGCAGCGAGTAGCGCTGGCGCGGCAGGTCGTTGGACTCGCAAATCATCATACCGGTCGTGGAAAGCTGTTTATCAAAGAGCAGGTTAAGGTTGAGCAGCAGCGGACGCAGCTGCAGACCGATAAAGAGCGCCACGATCAAGAACACGCCCAGAATGCACAGGTTAAACAGGTAGTTAAACGAGTACATGCCGCCGACCGTCTCGCGCAGCAGATTGATGCCGTAGGTAAAGGGCAGCAGCGGGTGCAGCCACTGGAAGAAGCCGGGCATCATCTCGATGGGATACATGCCCGACGAACCCGGAATCTGCACGATGACGAGAATGACGCCGATTGCCTTGCCGATGTGCTTAAACGTAGTGGACAGCGCATAGATGATATTGACGTAGGTGAACGAGATGGCGATGCCGCCCAGCACGAACAGCAGCGGGTTGATGCACTGCACGCCAATCACCAGATCGCCTACCGTAACGATGGTGGCCTGGAGCGCGCCCAGGATCACCAGGAGCATCCAACGGCCGAAGTAGCCCTGGCGCGCCGTAAAGCTGCCAATGCCCTCGCGATCGACCTCGAGCTTGTAGATGGCGATGAGTACGTAACCGCCCACCCAAAGCGCCAGATTGGTGTAGAAGGGAGCGATGCCCGAGCCAAAGCTCTTGACCGGATAGATCGACTTGGACGTCAGCTCGACCGGAGAGGCCATGAAATCTGCCACGTCATTGACATCGACGCCCATAAGGTCGGCGAGCTCGCCCATAGACTCAGAGGTCTGCAGCGCCGCGATGTCATTGGCTGCGGTCGCAAGCTTGTCCTGGACCTTGGCAAGCGAGGAATCGGTCTGGGACAGCGTGGTCTTGACCTGGCCGAGCGTAGCGTTAAGCTGCGAAAGCGTACCGCGCGCACTTGCAATAGTAGGCGTGAGGCCAGACACGATTCCCGTCAGATCACCCGAGACGGCGGCAAATGAATCAAGCGCGCTCGAGGCCTTCGGCAGCGCGTTTTGACCCAGGCCCGTCTGGGCCTGGCCAAGGTTGGTCGCACCGGTCTGGATTGCGTTATTGATAGCGTCGCTGGCGCCCGAGACAGCCGCGGCGTCATTCGCCATGGCGCTCGACTGCGCAGACAGACCGTCCTTGATGCTCTGAAGCTTTTCATTCTGCTCGCGGAGCAAATCGATGGTCGATACAATGCGCGCGTCAATTTCCTTGGAACCTGTCGACGTGTCATTAACGAGAATTTCCAAGTGCCCGATAACGGCCTTATTGTGGTCGATCGTCGCTTGGAGAGACTCAAGCGAGTTGTCGATGCGGGCGGTCGTAGATGTGACCGCGCCCGTCAGCTTGCCAATCGCAGCGTTCGCGGAGGCTGACGTCTTGGTGAGCGCAAGGCTGCCTTCCGAGAGTGCCTTGGAGAGCGAGGCGACAGAGTTGCCCGCCGTAGCGCGCGCCTCGCCCAGCAGGTCATTGCCCTGAGCGATTGCCTGCGTTAGAGAGGGCGTCTGACCCTGCAGGCCCGCCAACGCGGCATCAGCCGAGGCGATAGCGCCACTCGTCTTATCGATGGCGGCATTCATGTCGCCAATCGAATCGCGCACCTCACCCAAGGTACCGGATGCCTCTGATACCGAACCAGCCAACGAATTCTGAGTCTGGGTTGCCTTGTCCTTTAAATCGACCCCGGCATCCTTGGCGATGCTGGCAACGGTCTCGCCCACTGTGGAGACAAATTCCGAGTTGATCTGCTCCTCGATGGTGCTTGCACCGGTGTCGGTAACCTTGGGCGCAATAGCACTCTTCTTCTCATTGACGTAGTACGTAAGCTTGGGCTGATGGTAGTTGCCGTCGAGCATCGAGACCAGGTTATCCGAGAAGTTCTTAGGGATTACGATGGCCGCATAGTACTCACCGCTCTCGACGCCCTCCTTGGCGTCGGCCGCCGAATCGACGAAGGTCCAGCCCAGCTGATCGTTCTCCTTGAGCTGATCGACGACCTGGTCGCCCGCGTTGAGCTCGCCCACCAAGTCGTTTTGGGTGCCCCGATCGTTGTTGGCGATGGCAATCTTGATACCCTGGGTATTTCCGTACGGATCCCAGTTGGCCACGATGTTGTACCAGGCATACAGCGAGGGAATAACGCACACGCCAAGGGTAACCACCAAGGCGACGGGGTTCACAAGCAGTCGCTTAATGTCGCGCTTAAATATCGCAAAGGACACCTTTGCATTGGATAGTTTGCTGCCGAGACTCACGCTTGGACCATCCATCCTGTCGTTAAATCGAATCGTACTATCGACAACCATTGTAGTAGGCGCTTTAACGTCTCAAAGCACAATGGTGTTGAGTTTTGCGGGTAGCAATATACTACGAAGATGAGTTAACGTACAGATGTACAGTATCCTAAATTTCAGCAGGTCACAAAACCACAACCCGCACAAATTAGCAATTCAAATAGTCATCGGGGACGTTCTTAAACGGACTAGTCAAACAAGAGGGGGTGCGGACAAAAAGTTGGACCGAGTCCGGTCCAGATTGGAGTCCGCATGGG
>CABRID010000143.1 GCA_902470895.1 uncultured Collinsella sp. | reverse complement strand
AGATCAGCCTCGGTCTCGTGGGCTCGGAGATGTGTATAAGAGACAGCCATCAATCGACGCAGCTCTTTGCAGAACTCTGCATTATGGCTTTTAAAATAGATGCCGTGAGACAGCTCACGGGCACGCTCAATCGCCTGGGGCAGCTCGTTCATGTCGTAAACGGGCACGATTCCGCCTTGGCGCTCCGCGACGATGCGCACGAAGTCTGCCTGATGGTTGTTCACGTGCTCGTCAAGGTCGCCCCTGCGGGGCACAACGACGGGAACCTTGCCTGCAGCCATGGCCTCGATGAAGCTTGAGGGGCCGCCGTGCGTGATCACCACATCGGCACCCTCCATGTAGCTCTTCATCTGTCGAAACGGCACGAACTGCGAGTGGGCGCAGTGGACGGGCTCGTACGTCGAGTAGCCCGTCTGGATATAGACGGGCTCAACGAGCGTCCCGTCCGCCTTGAGATCGTCAACCGCCTTGACCAGGCGGTCAAACTGCTGCTCGTGGGTGCCAACGGTCACAAATACCATGCGCGTACCTCCCTAGAAGATAGAGCCAAGGTCAACGGCACTCTTGTAGACATCGAGCTGCTCTGGCCACTGCACCACGAATAGGTCGGCCACGCCGTTGAGCATGCGACCGGTCATCGTGGGCTTATCCACGCGGTCGAAGACCTCCACGTAGACGCATTTGGACCCGAGCATCTTTCCAATCAGGAAGAAAGGCACCGCAACCGCGGCGCCGGAGCTGATGATTAGGTCGGGACGCTCCTTGCGGAGCACCTTCCAGGCGAGAACCGTGTTCTTCAGCAGGTTCGGAATGTTGCGGTTCGTCGGGTAGTGGCAATGGTAGACACGCTCGCCCTTCAATAGAGAATTAGCGTCTTCTTTGTCAAAGGACACCCAGAATCGATCGGCAGCTTTCTCCCAAATTGGTTTAAGCAACCACATATGTGTGAGGTGTCCGCCACTTGAGCTGGGAATACATATCTTCGCTTTTGTTAAGTCCACTTAGCACGCACCTCCACCAGTAAAGACCTCAACGACTGTAAGGAGAACAATCTTTAAATCGGTGACTACACTGCGCTTGGCGATGTACTCCAGATCACGGCGAACCATGCCGTCGAAGTCGGTGTTGTTGCGGTCGGTCACCTGCCACCAGCCGGTGATGCCGGGTTTCACGGCAAGGCGTTGCAGGTCGTACTCGGTGTACTCAGCTACCTCATTCGGCAGCGGCGGGCGCGGGCCCACGACGGACATCTGACCCAGGAACACGTTCAGGAACTGCGGGAACTCGTCGATGGAATGCTTGCGGATGAACTTCCCGATCCTGGTGACGCGCGGGTCCTCCTTCATCTTGAACATGGCGCCGGCGATCTCGTTCTGCTCCTTGAGCTCCGCCAGGCGCTCGTCGGCATCCTTGTACATGGAGCGGAACTTCCACATGCGGAAGGTCGACAGGCTGCCGTCGCGGTGGGTCTGTCCCACTCGGATTTGGCTGTAGAAGGGGTTGCCCTCACTCTCTAGGCGGATGGCCGCGGCAAGCACAAGGCTGGGTACGGCTATGACGGCCAGCACGCAGCCGCTGAACACGATGTCAAAGGCGCGCTTAACGGCGCGGTAGGCCAGGCGCGAACGATCCCAGTCCACGATGGATTGCATGGCCTTGTAACGGCCGACGCCCTCGCGTCGGTCCATGGCCTGAGCAATGAGCGCCGCCCCCACGGGCGCATCCGTTGCATATTGAGTTTTATCCGACACGTTCTCTTCCAACACTTCGTCCCCTGGTCGGGGATCCTCCCTGTTCTGTGTAGTGACCGCCCGCAGCTAGGCAATCGCCTTTTTAAGGTTTCGCGTTACACGCTTCTCGGCCGAAAGCACGGCAAGACCAACGCGCGTAGTCACGCGTCGACCGCACAGATCGAGCTCCAAATAAGCAGTGCTCTTGCGTCTGTTAATGGTTTTGATAAGGCCTTCATGGCCCAGCAGCGGACCTGCCGTAACTACAACCTGATCGCCATCTTTTAAGGCCTCGCTCATGGGCACCACGCGGTCTCCCCTATGCGTAAAGCTGCCAATGAGCTGGGTCTCTTCTTTTGCCAGCGGCACAAACTGACCATCCTGGGATAACACCCGAGCAAAGTCGTCCATACGCAGCAGATACTGTTGCACGGTGCGAGGATCTGCCGTGTCGCAGATAAGATAACCGGGAAAGAGCGGCTTGGCTGTTTTGACCCATTCGCCGTGTACCTTGATCTCGGTTTGAAATTGGGGATAAGACGATATGAGAAAGCCATTTGGGTCGCCTCCCCCGCGGCGCAGCTTCTTTCCGCGGGCTCGGGATGCCACAATGGGTTTTGAGTATCGGCCCGTGCGGTAGCCCTTACCGCACCTGCGGGGAGGAGGCTTCCCATGCCCCATGTTACCTCCATCGGCCTGGACGTCCACGCGCGATCGGTCGCCGCCGCGGCGTTCAACCCCTTCACCGGCGAGGTGGTGCACCGTGACTTCGGGACGGACGCCGCCGAGATCGCGGAGTGGGCCCTCGGGTTCGAGGAGCCCAGGGCCTGCTACGAGAGCGGCCCCACCGGCTTCCACATGGCGCGCGAGCTGCGCGCGCTCGGCCTCGACTGCGCCGTGGCCGCCGTCTCCAAGATGCAGAGGCCGGCGGCGGACGCGCGCCGCAAGAACGACCGGCGCGACGCCGAGTTCATCGCCCGCATGCTCGCCACCCACAACATCGTGGAGGTCCCGCTGCCCGATGCGGCCGTCGAGGCCGCCCGGGACCTCGACCGCGCCCTCGACGACGCCACGGTGGAGTACCGCCGCGCCAGGCAGCGCCTCAACATGTTCCTGATCAGGCTGGGCCACGTCTGGGACGAGCGCAACGCCGACGGGACGAGGAAGGGATCCTGGACGCGCGCCCACTGGAGGTGGATATCCGGGATCAGGCTCGAGGGGCCCCAGCGCGACGTGCTCGAGTACTACGTCACGGCCGCGAGGTGCGCGGAGTCGGACCGCCGGCAGCTCGAGAAGAAGGTGCTCGCCCTCGCCCGGACCGACCGGTGGCGCCCGGCCGTCGAGGCGCTCTCCTGCATCAAGGGAATCGACACCCTGACGGCCTTCAGGCTCGCAGCCGAGGCGGGTTCCTTCACGAGGTTCCGGACGGCCCCGGCCTTCGCGAGCTGGTGCGGGCTGGTCCCGTCGGAGCGCTCGAGCGGCGAGACCGAGCGGCGCGGCGGGATAACCAAGACGGGCAACCGGCTCGCCAGGACGGCACTGGTGGAGTCGGCGTGGCACTACC
>CABRID010000142.1 GCA_902470895.1 uncultured Collinsella sp. | reverse complement strand
TCTACACAAGGAGTATCGTCGGCAGCGTCAGATGTGTATAAGAGACAGCGGGACACGAGATAAAGTGCACGGTTTTGTGCCCCCGCCCCAGCAAGTACTCGACCACCTGGCGCGAGCAATCGAACTGGTCGTTATCGACCGTTGAACAGAGCGGGTGCTCCAGCATCGTAACGAGCACCGTCTGCATGCCGGGCAGCGGCTCGAAGGTGCCAAAGTCCGCCGGCATGCGATTCATGATCACAACCATGCCGTCCACCGGCAGCGCGCTCATGCGCGACGATGCGCTCTCGAGGGTATAGGGGTGTCCATCTACTTTAGTAAGGGTGATGGCATAGCCGTGTTTGTCGGCGGCGGCGGCAAAGCCCTCCATACGGTCGAGGTTACCGGTACCGGTAATGTTGAACATGGCGACGCCGACCGTCTTGAACTTGCCGCGGCGCAGCGACCGGCCGGCAAAATTGGGGCGATACCCCAGCTCGCGCATGGCGGCGCGCACGCGCTCCTTGGTCTCAGGGCGTACGCTGGGCGAATCGTGGACGGTGCGCGAGACTGTCTGCTCCGAGACGCCCGCGAGACGCGCCACATCCTTAACGGATACCGATTTTTTAACAGCGGCCATAGGTCGATCTTTCTATGTCAACGATGCCATTGGTGGCACCTTGCGCAGTCATTTTTAACGCCTTCAAGTATATCCAACGCCTTCCCCACCATACGCTCACCACCCAAAACCTACCGTTCACCGACATTTTTGCTTCCCCGAACGGCTTTTGTCGACCAAATGTTAACGTTGCCATTGTGCAAACACAGAGCCACCGGGCGGCTCAAACGTTTACGCGCAAGGAATCGACGGTCCACAGGCACAGGGACCACCGGTTCGCTTCTTTTTTGTGTCACAAAATGGCAACGTCAACATTTTGGCAACCGAACGTCAAAAGCTACCATCGTTGCTAACCCACCGACTCTTAGGAGCATTGCATGGAGCAGCTCATCGCCATCATCGAAAAGGGCCAGCCCTTTTTCAACGCGATCGCCCGCAACAAGTACCTCAAGGCGATCCGCGACGGCTTTATCTCCGTCATCCCCATCATCATCTTCTCGTCCATCTTCTGCCTGGTAGCCTCGGTCCCCAACATCTGGGGTTTCTACTGGCCCGATGACATCAACAACGCCCTGTGGAAGTGCTACAACTACTCCATGGGCATCCTGGCCATCGCCTGTGCCGCCACCACCGCCAAGCACTTCGCCGACGCCCAGAACCGCGATCTGCCCAAGAATAACCAGATCAACTTTATCTCGTGCATGTGCGCGGCCATCATCGGCTTCTTGCTCCTTTCGAGCGACACGATCGCCACGGACGCCGCCAGTGGCTTCAACACCACCTACCTTGGTTCCAAGGGCCTGTTGACCGCCTTCATCGCTGCGTTTGTGACCGGCATCATCTACAAGTTCTTTATCAAGCGCAACATCACCGTCAAGATGCCCGAGCAGGTTCCGCCCAACATCTCGCAGACCTTTAAGGACATCATCCCCTTCTCCGTCTGCATCACCGTCTTTTGGGTCTTCGACATAGCCTTCCGCGCTGCTTTTGGCTTCTGCTTTGCCCAGGGCGTCATCCAGGTGTTCCAGCCCCTGTTCACCGCTGCCGACGGCTACATCGGCCTCGCTGTGATCTACGGCGCCATGAGCCTGTTCTGGTTCGTCGGCGTCCACGGCCCCTCGATCGTCGAGCCCGCCATCGCTGCCGCTCTCGTTGCCAATATGACCGACAACCTGGCTGCGTTCCAGGCCGGTCAGCACGCTTCCGCTGTCCTGACCCAGGGTGCCCAGTACTTCGTCGTCTGCATGGGCGGCACCGGCGCCACGCTCGTCCTGGTCTTTATGTTCTGCTTCTTGGCCAAGTCTCAGGAGATGCGCGCCGTCGGTAAGGCCGCTATCGTCCCCGTGTGCTTTGCCGTCAACGAGCCGCTACTGTTCGCCGCACCCATCGTGCTCAATCCCGTCTTCTTTGTCCCGTTTGTCTTTGCCCCGATCGCCAACATCTGGATCCTCAAGATCTTTATCGACTTCTTGGGCATGAACGGCTTTATGTACACCCTGCCCTGGACCGTCCCCGGCCCCATCGGCACCATCATGGGCCTGGGCTTCCAGCCGCTCGCCTTTGTGATGCTCGCCCTTATCCTGGTTGTCGACTTTGCCCTGTACTATCCGTTCTTCCGTGCCTATGACGCCCAGAAGTGCGCCGAGGAGGCCGAGATTTCCGAGGAGGAGCTCGCCGCCAAGAACGCCGAGAAGGCTGCCAAGCTCAACGATGCCTTCCAGGGCAAGGCTGACGCCAAGAGCGTTGCCGCCGGCGCTGCTGCCGAGGCCGTGAAGGCCGATGCCCCCGCCGCTTCTGCAGCACCCGCTGCCGAGGCAACGACCGCCAGCGACCTCAACGGCAAGCGCGTGCTCGTGCTCTGCCAGGGCGGCGGAACCTCGGGCCTGCTCGCCAACGCACTGGCTAAGGCCGCCAAAGAGCGCGGCATCAATCTTGAGACCGCTGCCGAGGCCTATGGCAACCACGTTGACATGCTCCCCGACTTTGACCTGGTCGTCCTGGCCCCGCAGGCCGCCAGCTACCTGGCCGACCTGCAGAAGGACTGCGAGCGCGTGGGCAACAAGTGCGTCGCTTGCCGCGGTAAACAGTACATCGAGCTCTCCCAGAACGGCGATAAGTCTCTCGCCTTCGTCTCCGAGCAACTCTCGAAGTAAGTAACGCTCAGGGCCAGCCGACCATCCAAGACCGGCTGGCCCTTCGATTTAGACGATTGGATCATCATGTCCGTTAACCCTGCTAGCGTCACTAACCCGCCTGCGCAGTTTCCCGAGGACTTTGTCTTTGGCGGCGCCACTGCTGCCTACCAAGTAGAGGGCGAGACCCGCACTCACGGTAAGGGCAAGGTTGCCTGGGACGACTTCCTGGAGGCCCAGGGGCGCTTCTCCCCCGATCCCGCTTCGGACTTTTACAACCAGTACCCCGTCGATCTGGAGCTGTGCGAGGAGTTCGGCATCAACGGCATTCGCCTCTCCATCGCCTGGAGCCGCATCTTCCCCAACGGCACCGGCGAAATCAACCCCGAGGGTGTGCAGTTCTATCACGATCTCTTCGCCGAGTGCCACAAGCACCACGTTGAGCCGTTTGTCACGCTGCATCACTTCGATACGCCGCTGCCCCTCTTTGAGAAGGGCGACTTCCTCAACCGCGAGACCATCGATGCCTTTGTGGACTTTGCCACCTTCTGCTTTAAGGAGTACGCCGACCAGGTGACCTAC
>CABRID010000141.1 GCA_902470895.1 uncultured Collinsella sp. | reverse complement strand
TCACCAAGCGCTCGGCCGTCGACGCTGCCCCCAGCACACGGTCGACCTCTTCGGTGCCCAGATTCACCACGGCGGTCTTTGCCTGGTCAAAGATCCTGAGCTTGCTCTCAAAATAATCCTCAAACGTGGGGTGTTCGATCGGCGAGATGTGGTCGCGGCCGATGTTGAGGAAGCACGCCACGTCAAACGGCAGATTCTCGACGCGTTGGTACTTGAGCGCCTGGCTCGAGACCTCCATGACCATGGACTGGCGACCGGACGTGCGGCAGTTGGCGATATGGCGCCAGACCTCGGGGGCCTCGGGCGTAGTATTGGTGCTCTCGTAGCACTCGATACCATCGTCGGTACTCACCGATCCGATCATGCCGCAGGACTCGCCCGCCGCTTTGATAATCGACTGGAGCATAAAAGCGGCCGTGGTCTTTCCCTTGGTACCGGTGATGCCCACGATCTTGACGTCGTGGTCGGGACGGTCGTAGACCTCCGGCGGCAACAGGGCCATGGCCGTGCGAACACTATCAACAACCAGCATCGCAGCACCGCTCTCCTTCGCCAGCGGCTCCAGAGACTCGACCAGCGACTCCTCGCACACAAATGCGACGGCGCCCGCATCGAGCGCCATGCTCAAAAACGCGGGCTTAAAGGCAGCACCTTTGCAAAAGAATACGTCACCTGCCGAGACCGCGCGCGAATCAAACGAGCAGCCGGTCACGGCGCGCTCGTCAACCTGCTCTGATGCGCGCAGCTCGCCGCACACGTCGAGAAGCTTGGCAAGCGTATCGACCGTGGTCACGGTCGCGGAATCCGAATGGTGCATCTTTCACCTTTCTCAGCCATTTGGCAGGGACGGCTTTTATAGTAACTGAAACGCACCCACGCAAAAACGGCTCCCGGAGGAGCCGTTACGCGCAGGCGTTCGTAAGCCGAGGCTAGGCAGCCTGAACAGCGGGCTGGTCCTCGTCGATAAAGAAGCGCTTGTACCACACCAGGAACACGAGCGGCGTATAGATCTTGCGCTGGAAATCGCCCTTGCCCGCAAAGTGCAGATCGAGCAGGTGCATGAGCTCGTCGGTATTGAAGAACTCACTTGCCCACGGCGCGGTGAAGTACTCCTTGACATAGTCGTACCACTTTTGCTCGCGCAGCCAGTAGACAATCGGCACCGGGAAGCCCACCTTGGGACGGGTGGCCCACTCATCGGGCAGCG
Source organism: uncultured Collinsella sp. (assembly GCA_902470895.1). Classification (GTDB taxonomy): domain Bacteria; phylum Actinomycetota; class Coriobacteriia; order Coriobacteriales; family Coriobacteriaceae; genus Collinsella. The sequence goes on along the minus strand of CABRID010000141.1, from coordinate 2,313 downwards.
ACTTGTTGGCAGCGTGGCGGAGTACCTGCTTGTTGCCGTTCTCGTTGATGCGGTAGCGATCGGGAATGTGCTCGGCGAACTCCATGACTTTGCGGTCCAGGAAGGGCACGCGCAGCTCCAGCGAGTGCGCCATGCACATCTTGTCGGCCTTGAGCAGAATGTCGCCCGGGAGCCACATGTTCATGTCCAGGTACTGCTTCTTGACCAGTTCGGGCTGACCCTTCACGCGTGCGTAGATGGGTGCAGCGAGCTCAAAGGCGCCGTCGCCGGTGTTGTACTCGGGCTTGAGCACGCCGTCGACCTCGCGCTCCGGCCATACCAGAGCCTGTCCCAGGAACGACTTCTCGGGGATCTCGGCACCCTTGACCAGGAAGTTATGTCCCTTGAAGTACGGCATATGCAGCGCCAGGTTACCGAGCGCGCGACGGATGGGCAGCGGCACCATCTTTTTGTACTTGCGCACCGGAACCGTGTCCTCGTAGTAGGCGTAGCCGCCAAAAAGCTCGTCGGCACCTTCGCCCGAAAGCACGACGGTGACGTCCTTGCGGGCCATCTCGGCCAAGAACCACAGCGGCACGGAAGACAGGTTGGACTGCGGCTCGTCCATGTGATACTGGATGTCCTCGAGCGCACCGAAGAACTCGTCGGCAGTAATCATCTTGCGAACGTTCTCGACGCCGAGCTTATCGGAAAGCTCCTTGGCGTAGTTGGTCTCGTTAAAGTTCTTGTAGTCAAAGCCCACCGAGAAGGTCTTGTCGGGCATGAGGCAAGCGGCGATGTAGCTGGAGTCGACGCCACCGGAGAGGAACGACGCGACCTTGACGTCGGCGATACGATGGGCCTCGACACTCTCGTGCACGACCTCGTCCAGCTCATCGACATACTCTTCGAACGGCTTCTCGACGGCAGAGTAATCGCAATCCCAGTAGCGCTCGATGTTCATCTTGCCGGTCGGGATATCGACAGTAAAGTAGTGCGCCGGCGGCAGCTTGTAGACACCCTCGAAGAAAGTCTCCTCAGTCGCCGAATACTGCAGCGTCATGTACGGACGCAGAGCCTTTTTGTTGACCGCCTTGTGGAAGTGCGGGTAGTCCAGGAAGCTCTTGATCTCGGAACCAAAGAGCACGCCCGGAGCGCCGTCGCCCGCATCGGCCATGGGATAGTAATAGAGCGGCTTGATGCCAAAGATGTCGCGGGCGCCAAAAAGCTTATTCTTCTTTTTGTCCCAGATGACGAAGGCGTACATACCGCGCAGGCGATCGAGGACGGCCTCGCCCCACTCCTCGTAGCCGTGCAGGAGGCTCTCGGTGTCGGCGCCGCAGTGGAACTTGTAGCCCTTGGCCTCGAGCTCGGAACGGAGTTCTTGGAAGTTGTAGATCTCGCCGTTGAAGACAATGACGACGCTGCCGTCCTCATTGGCCATGGGCTGAGCGCCGGCCTCGGTCAGGTCGAGGATCGACAGGCGGCGGAAGCCGAGGGCAACGCGGCCATCGATAAACTGGCCGCCCATGTCGGGACCGCGATGGACGATGCGGTCCATCATCTTGGTGAGCACCTCGGATTGGTTATCCGTCCCACCGACAAAACCGACAAAACCGCACATATACTATCCCCTCTGCTGTTGCTGGGCATCAAATCGAATCAGTAGCTTTTGAGTATACCCGAGGGCGTAAAGAGGGGCGGAATGTTCAGGCAATCTCAACTGAATCAGCTCCGCTGTGACACGCGCGAGTTACCTTTAATGGATATGAGGTGAATGCGGCGATTGTTTTGCTATACTCTCTCCGCACGGGCGATTGGCGCAACGGTTAGCGCAGGTGCTTTACACGCACAAGGCTGGGGGTTCGAATCCCTCATCGCCCACCACTGATTTGATAGGCTCCCAGCAATGGGAGCCTTTCTTTTTTTGGGCCCATCGCAGAGGGATTCGAACCCGACAGGGTGCGGAGCTGAGGAAACGCGCAAGCGTTTTCCAGCGCAGCACGCGAGGGCCGTAGGCCCGAAGCGAGAGCGGGCGGCGAAGCCGCACGCGACATCCCTCATCGCCCACCACTGATTTGATAGGCTCCCAGCAATGGGGGCCTTTCTTTTTTGGGCCCATCGCAGAGGGATTCGAACCCGCCAGCACATCTATCGCAAAGGCCGTGGTCAAAAAATGGCAAAAATGAGTACTGCTACTTTGTTTGTAACATATAAAAAGATAGTATTTGCTTAAGTTACGCAACATATGTCCATTATAAGTACTAACAGTTGGATCAAAATCGTGCTTTCATCGCCATTTCGACGGTCGCGCGCGCAGACGTGGTGTAAGAG
>CABRID010000140.1 GCA_902470895.1 uncultured Collinsella sp. | reverse complement strand
CACAAGGAGTATCGTCGGCAGCGTCAGATGTGTATAAGAGACAGGAGTACCCGGTTATCGTTGGCAAGCGCTTCCTGTCCGAGGGCGACAAGGTCCTGATTATCGACGACTTCCTGGCCAACGGCTGCGCGCTCGAGGGTCTTATCAAGATCTGTGAGGCTGCGGGTGCCGAGGTATCTGGTATTGGCATTGCGGTGGAGAAGGGCTTCCAAGGCGGTGGCGATAAGCTCCGCAAGCGCGGCTTCCGCGTTGAGAGCCTGGCCCGTATCGCCGATATGGACTGCGAGAACGGCGAGATCACCTTCGCCTAGGCTCGCAACACAAGCGATTGGTATGCGATGTGACAAAGGGACTGTCCCTTTGTCACATTTTTTGTATGAGGGGAGGTGTTGATATGGATGAGAACAAGATGGGATGGAGCGAGTATGCACGCTATGCCGAGATGTCGGTCGAGGAGTTGGCACGCGATTGCGAAGTGCAGGTGTTTCGCGCGACGGGTCCGGGCGGACAGGGCGTGAACACGACGGACTCGGCGGTACGCATGAAGCATGGGCCCACGGGGATTGTCGTGACGGCGCGCGAGAGCCGCAGTCAGTTTCAGAATCGTAGCTGCTGTCTGCGTAAGCTGAGGGCAGAGCTTGAGCGTCGTGGCCGTCCGCCGCGTCGACGCGTAAAGACCAAGGTGCCCCAGCGCTCTCGCCAGCGCAGGCTCAATGATAAGCACTTCAACGCCATTAAAAAGGCCAACCGTCGCAAACCGGGCAGCGACGAATGATCTCCTCATAAGTTGCGGTGAAATAGGGACTGTTTATGCAGCTAAAGCCGCAAAACAGTCCCTATTTCACCGCAACTTAGGTGGGGTTAGCGGGTTGGGTGCCAGACCTCGAGAACGGCGGGAAGGATGTCCATCTCGATGCGCGAGGCGACGATGGGCTCGCCGTCGGCCTGAATGGGGTAGTCGGGCTCCTCAAAGGTAAGCTCGGCATGACGGCAACGACGCATGCGAACCGGCGGCAGCTTGGTATGGTGGCCGTCCTTTGCCGAAAGGAACATAGGCAGGGCGACCGCACGGGGGACGGGGCCGCAGGCGTAGCAAACGTCGAGGATGCCGTCGCACGGGTTGGCGTCGGGACAGATGCGATAGCCCGAACCATAGGTGGGGCCCAGCTGAATCGCCATGATAATCGCGCGCACGCGCTCGGCTGGCGCGCCATCAAAGCTAATGGTCATGGGGTAGTTGCGGTAGCGCAGACCAAACTGCTCAAGTCCCGAGAGGGTGTAGAGCGGAGCGCCCGTCAAGCCGGTCTTTTTTCGCAGCTCGGTGGTGCCCAGGCCGATGGCGGCATCGATGCCGACCGAAAGCGTTTGGTCGTAGTACTCAACGGTAGCCTCGCCGCTGCCGTTTGCGGGGTTCCATGAGCGAATGCGTCCGATATCCTGGTGCTGCAGCTCACAGGTGAGTAGCGCGCCAAAATCCTTGCCGGAGAAATCGTCGATACCGAGCGTTTGGGCAAAATCGTTGCCGGAGCCTACGGGCAGGACGGCAAGGGCGGGACGGACCGCCTCATCCTGCGTCATGAGTCCATTGACGACCTCGTGGATCACTCCGTCGCCGCCGAGTGCGATAACCGTGCGGTAGCCCTGGGCCCGTGCGGCAAGTTCCTTGGCATGTCCTATGCGCTCGGTCAGCACCAGATCAAACTGGGATGAGCGCGCGGTCATGTCCAAAAAGCGCTGCAGGCGCTCGGCAACTTCGCGCGCCGCACCCGACTGGGCGGCGGGGTTGGCGATGATGAGCGTGCGACCAAAATCAGTTGCGTGCATGGGGCGACTCCCGGCGTGTGACATGACAGTGCGGTCGCGTTCAGGTCGAATTGCCCCCGATTGTGGCTGCACGGCGAATACTTACGTCTACTCTATCAGGTCGTTGTGGCGCTCGATAGCATCCGCTACCGTACCGCCCTCATCCACAATAAGCGAACGACGCTTGGGTGAGATAATGCGCTGGGCGGGGTACACGCCGCGGTGGCCGCCGACGAGATAGCTGATAAAGGCCACGATCACGAAGAAGCCGGCTGCCGTGCCGTGGAACAGATCGATGGCCATCATGCAGGTGGTGATGGGCACGTTGAGGCCGGCGCAGAACACGCCGAGCATACCCAGCGCTGCCAGAAAGCTGGGGTCGATTCCGACGAGGCAACCGATCCAGCCGCCGAGCGCCGCACCGATACCAAACAGGGGCGTGACCTCGCCTCCTTGGAAGCCGGCGCCCAGGGTGAGCGCCGTCACCACGAGCTTGATGGCTGCGTCCGCCAGGGTGGTGTTGCCGGCAAATCCGGCGCCGGAAAGCCACGTGGCAAGGCCGGCATACTTCCAGGCGTCGAGCATCGCGTAGGCCGCGAGCACTACGAGCGCGCCCACGAGTGCGCGAGCAATATAGTTGGTGATAAAACGACCGTACAGGCTCTTGACGGTTCGAACCGACCAGGCAAAGAGGCGTGCCGTCAGACCGAAGATGATGGCGCTGATAACAACGATGACGACCGTTGTGGGCGTCATAGCGGGAACGCTGGCGATGACATTCGCTTCGTACTCGGTACCCAGGGCAAGTGATGTAAAGTAGCCGGTAAACGAGGCGACCAGGCAGTAGATGCCCGCGGTGTAGTCGATCTTGCCGATAAAGCACATCTCCATGCCAAAGAAGGCTCCGGCGAGGGGTGAACCGAATACGGCGCCAAAGGCCGACGAGATGCCGGCGAGCATGAGGTCGTGGTGGTCATGCTTTTTGAGGTGGGCGAGGCTCGAGATGTTGCTGGCGATGGTGCCGCCAATCTGCACCGCGGCGCCCTCGCGGCCGGCCGATCCGCCTGTTAGGTGCGTGAGTGTGGAGCAGACGAAGGTGAGGACGGCCATGCGCATATGGATAAGGCGTGTGCCCAGGGCGGAGTCGATGACCAGGTTGTTACCTCGTTTGGCGGCAAGGCCGTGGTTTTTGTACACCCATGCGGTGGCAACGCCCACAACGGGAAGCAACGCGTAAATCCACACGTGGTGCTCGCGATAATCGGTCGCGATATTCAGCGAGGCCAAAAATGCCCAAGCGGCAACACCCATGGCGAGCGAGACGATGACGACGAGCGCGAGCAGTTTGGCGCTTGCAAACAGGTTGCGGGCGTTGCGGCGTGTGTCGGCGGCCAAGAGCTGCTCGGAGCGGGTGAGTTGACGCCTGCCGGCCATGATGACGTCGCTAAGGGAGAAAAAGCCGCCATCGTCGAGCGGCTGGGAATGATCCTGCGCTTCGTTTGCGCTTTCGGGTTTGTTGTTATGAGCCATATATTCCTCTTTTAGGTTGCAACGCAAGCATTATAAAACGTGGCAAGCGCGACGAGCCGGTGGGTTGCTTTCCATTCTGTTTCGCGGCTTGCGGCCGACAGGTGTATTTGCGGGTACAGGCCAAATCGCGGTCGCGCGTCGGGGGATTATACCTGTCTCTTATACACATCTCCGAGCCCACGAGACCGAGGCTGATCT
>CABRID010000139.1 GCA_902470895.1 uncultured Collinsella sp. | reverse complement strand
GCCGGCTTCTCGGTGAAGCTTGCCGAGGACGCCGAGTCCGGTCTTGCCTATGAGTTCCGCGCCAACCTGCGTGAGGGCAAGCTCGAGTTTACGGCGGCCCCCCAGTATCCGTGGTTCCAGGTCAACAACATGGGCCTCGAGCGTCCGTTGTTCTTTAAGGGCGAGGGCACTCATCATGTGCGCCTGGTCGTTGACGACGATATCGCGACCATCTTTGTCGATGATGTTGCGCTTAACGCGCGCTTCTGCAATAAGCAGGGCCAGGGTGTGGCGCTGACGGTCACCGACGGTACGCTCAAGTGCGCAAATGCAACGATCGCGTCTCTGTAATGGCATCAAAACGTCTTATGATTTCGTAAGGGAATGGAGAGGAACATGGACTACAAAGTAGTGTCTCAGCAAGTCGTCGATAACGTCGGCGGTCTGGAGAACATCGAGGGCGCCACGCATTGCGTTACGCGTCTGCGTCTGGTGCTCAAGGATACGAGCAAGTACAACAAGGCCGAGCTCGAGAACATCGATGGCGTCAAGGGCGTGCTGTACAACAGCGGCCAGCTCATGATCATCTTCGGTACCGGTACCGTCAACAAGGTCTACGATGAGTTTATGGCTCTGACGGGCGTTAAGGAGATCAGCGCTTCCGAGGTCAAGGGCGCCGAGGCGGACAAGAAGGGCAAGTTCTTCTCGGTCCTCAAGGTATTCTCGGACATCTTTATCCCCATCATTCCCGCTTTCGTCGGCGCTGCTATCATCATCGGCCTTAAGTCGCTGATCGTTGCCAACGGTCTCTTTGGCATGGAGGGCAGCCTTGCCGACCACAGCGAGTTCCTCAAGAACCTCGCAAGCTTCTTTGCCATTATCGCCACCACGTTCGACTACCTGCCTGTCCTGGTTATGTACAGCGCGGTCAAGCGTTTTGGCGGTAACCCGATCCTGGGCATCCTCGTCGGTATCGTCATGGTTCACCCGAGCCTTATGAACCGTAACACGTTCGTTATGGACCCGACGGGTGCTGAGTACTGGAACTTCGGTCCGCTCTCCATTCCCATGGTTGCTTTCCAGGGCGGCGTGTTCCCTGCAATCCTGACTGCCTGGTTTATGGCCAAGGTCGAGAAGATTGCCCAGAAGTACATCCCCGAGGTCGTTTCGTTCGTCTTTGTCCCGACCGTTACCCTGATTCTTGCTAACGTCGCCCTGTTCACCGTGTTCGGCCCGCTCGGCAACCTGATCGGCGATGTCCTCGCCGGCGTAATCGATATCCTGTACAACAGGATGGGCGTCTTTGGTGCCTTTGTCTTCGCCGCGTTCCTGCAGCCGCTTGTCGTTACCGGTACGCATCAGTTCATCCAGGGTATCGAGGCAAACCTTGTTGCCACGACTGGCTTCAACTACATCCAGGCCATCTGGTCGGTTTCCATCATCGCCCAGGGCGGCGGCGCCATCGGCATGTACCTCATTCACAAGAAGCATTCCAAAGAGCGCAACATTTGCATGTCGTCCTTTATCCCGACGCTGGTCGGAATCTCCGAGCCCGCTATCTTTGCTGCAAACATGCGCTACTCGATCATCCCGTTCATCTGCGCATGCATCGGTGCAGGCTGCGGCGGTGCCTTCGTCAAGCTCTTTGAGGTGCGCGCTATCGGTCAGGGTCTGACCGGCGTGCTTGGCCTGCTCATCGTCACGCCCGAGACCCTCGTGTGGTATGTGGCTGGCAATCTCATCGCCTTTATCGTGCCGATCGTCTTGATCTTTGCCTACAACAAGGCAAAGGGCGTGCCGACCACCGATGAAGAGGGCGCTGGCGCTGGCTTCGACGTTAGCTTCTAGTTGAGCCGTTCAGTGTAATCTGAGGATAAGTCCATTTGAGGAAGGGCGTTCGACTCGTGTGAGTCGAGCGTCCTTCCCCATAGACGAGAAAGTCAACGGCGATGTTTAATCAAAAAAATAAGGTGACACGCGCGGACTATGAGCAGTGGCGTGCCGGACAGGATGAGACGGCGGGTCGCATCGCGTCCGACCCCGATAGGCTCCTGTTCCATGTGGAGCCTGAGCTTGGCTGGCTCAACGACCCCAACGGTTTGGTTCAGATTGGTGATACGTATCACATCTATCATCAATACGATCCGTTCGATGCTGCGCATGGCGGTCCAGTGCTTTGGAACCATCTGACGACAAAGGATTTTGTGACGTACGAGAATCATGGCCCCGCGCTGTTCCCCGATTCCGATTTGGATTCGAACGGAGCGTATTCTGGTTCCGCCTTTGTACGCGATGGCAAGATTCACTACTTCTATACCGGCAACGTCAAGCATTTTGACCGCGATGATTACGACTACGTGTTGACGGGCCGTGAGCAAAACCAGATTCATATGGTTGCCGAGAATCCCGACGAATTGGGCGAGAAGTGCATAGCTGTTGGACCGGTCGATTACCCCGACGATATCGGTACGCACGTGCGCGACCCCAAGATCCTTGAGCACGACGGTGTCTACTACATGGTTCTCGGCGCTCGTACGAAAGACGACCGTGGCTGCGTGCTTGTCTATACCTCGCGTGATCTAGAGGACTGGAGCTATGCGACGCGCATTGAGTTGGGCGAGAAGTTTGGCTTTATGTGGGAGTGCCCCGATCTGTTTGAGCTCGATGGCGAGCTTATTCTCGTTTGCTGTCCGCAGGGTGTGCCTGTCGATGGTTGGCGTTACCGCAATCCGCATCAGTGCGTGTGGTTCCCCATCGAGGCCGATTGGGAGGCGCCGAGCTTTAAAATCGTCGGGCAGGGCATGCCCCCGATGGTCGATGCCGGTTTTGATTTCTATGCCCCGCAGTCCTTTGAGGATGCTGCAGGCCGGCGTTTGATGATCGGATGGTCGGGTTGCCCCGATGCGACGGCAGAAAACCCGACGGTGGCGCGCGGGTGGCAGTGCGCGTTGACGGTGCCGCGAGAGCTGAGCATGCGCGATGGTAAGCTCTGCCAGCAGCCGGCGCACGAGATTGAGAGGATGCGCGGCGACTGCGTTCGCGCGACAGGCGGTGAAACCGTTGAGGAGCCGGGACGCCTGTTTGATCTTGTGGTTTCCTGTGAGGGCGCCAAGATGGTCGAGCTCGAAATCCGCAAGGGTGTCTTTGTACGTTATGCGGACGGGATGCTTACCCTCGACATGGGTGACGAAGGCTATGGGCGCGACCAAAGGTCGATCGAGCTCAGCGAGCTTCGCGACCTGCGCGTGCTTTCGGACACTACGATGGTCGAGATTTTTGCCAACAGCGGCGAGGCGGCACTTACGAGCCGTACCTATTCGCCGGCGGTTCCGGCGATGGGGTTGCATGCCGAGGGTGCGGCGTCGATGGATTTCTACCGCCTCGCGCATTAACCGTGCGTGGAGCACGATTGGACTTGCCGGGTGGAATGTGTCGCAGTTGCCGCAGCGAACTACCGTTTATCGTGTATAGCTACCGTTTGCGGAGTAAGTAACACTCATTTATAAACCGTGTAAAATCTCAGTTAAGCACGGAGTTTTCCAGGGAGACGCTGTCCTTTGCTATGTGCAAGGGACGGCGTCTCTTTGGCGCTTGGAGGCCGTTCTGCAGCAGGACGGCGGACGTGCGTCACATATTAAAAGGCTCTGTTAGACCAGGATTGACATACATGTGTCCCCACGGTGCCATATCTTT
>CABRID010000138.1 GCA_902470895.1 uncultured Collinsella sp. | reverse complement strand
CCGAGCCGTACGCTTGAACTGAGAAGGGGGAGGCCTCGCGGCCTCCCCCTTTTTTTGCGTTTTATAGAGAGCTGTAATACAAGAACTCGCCTTCTTTTAGCTTGTCTTACTGTTTGGCTGTATTTTGAGTCCTTCTTTTGTATTTGCGCGATAATAACTCCCATTGGCGTTAGGGAGGACTTGATGTTTACCGTATTTGTCTTGGGCAATATTGCTTCGGGTAAGTCGACTGCCTGCCGCTATCTCGAATCTCATGGCGCCATGCTTATCGATCTGGACGAGCTTGCCAAATCGCTGTATGTGCCAGGCTCCGATATCGTCAATGCCCTCGCGGAAGAATTTGGCTGGGATATTTTGGACGAGGAGGGCGGCGTTCGCCGTAACATCCTCGCTTCTCGAGCTTTTGTTTCTCCTGATGCGGTCGCGAGGCTCAATAGCATTGTGCACCCCGTTCTCATTGAGCAGCTGTCACTGAGGATTCTTGATCCGGTTTGCTGCACGGTTTCGTCCCCCCGTTATCCCTTTGCGGTTGTCGAGGTTTCTGCCCCGACTGGTTTTGAGGATGCTTTTGGCCTGGCTGATGAAATTCTGGTCATCAGCGCCCCTTTGTCAGTTCGTCGCGAGCGCGCTATTCAACGTGGTATGGAGCCATCTGATTTCGATGCCCGTTCTGCTTGCCAGCCCGATGAGTCTGCGCTGTGCAATCTCGCTACAACGGTGATTGATAATGCCGCAGGCGATAATTCGCTCTTTGAGCAGCTTGACTCTTGGCTTGCGCGCCGTGGGTTCGGGGATGTAGTGGATAAGGAGGAGACCGATGTCTAAGACACGTTTCTTTTCGTGGTATCGCCTTATACCGCTGACTGCCGTTTTTGTCTTCGGCCTTATTTCGCTCGTCTACTCGTATGCTCCTGCTGTTTTCTTTAAGCCGCTGTATCCGATTGACTACGAGGCATATGTAAAGCAATCCAGTATTTCGCATAATCTGGATCCGTATCTGGTGTGCGCTGTCATTAAGTCTGAATCGAATTGGGATCCCAAGGCCGAATCGAATCAGGGTGCTCAGGGATTGATGCAGCTGATGCCCGTGACTGCTCAGGATATGATCGCCAAGGGCCTTGTCGACGGTGACGAGTATTCGGCCGACAACCTTAACGATCCGGCTACGAATATCGAGTTTGGCTGTGCGTATCTTTCGTATCTTCTAGCGTATTTTAACGGGTCGACTGACAGTGCCATTGCCGCCTATAACGCCGGTATGGGCAATGTCGACGGATGGGCGCAGCAGAACACGTCACTCCATAATGCGATTACCTTCCCTGAAACTCAGGCTTATCTGATTCGTGTCAATAATGCCTGGGTTCGCTATAAGACCCTCTATTCCGATCGGTTCGTATAGGACTATGCCTGCCGCCTGCGTATACTGCAGATATATGAGTTAGGAGTATCCATGGCGGAATTTGAAGTTGAGCGTGTTGGAGGAGAGCTCAAACGTTTTGGCGTTGAGGGCTCTGGGGTGCCATTTAAGGTTGTATCTCCTTATGAGCCTGCAGGATCTCAGCCTAAGGCCATTGAGTCGCTTGTGCAGGGTGTGAGGGACGGAGATCGCTATCAGGTTTTGCTGGGCGTGACTGGTTCGGGCAAGACCTTCACGATGGCTAAGACTATTGAGGCCCTGGGGAAGCCGACGCTGGTCATGGCTCCCAATAAAACGCTCGCCGCTCAGCTTGCGAGCGAGCTCAAAGAGTTCTTTCCCAACAACGCTGTGGTCTACTTTGTCTCGTACTACGACTACTATCAACCCGAAGCGTATGTACCGCAAAGCGATACGTATATCGAGAAGGATTCCTCGATTAACGAAGAAGTTGAGATGCTGCGACATCAGGCGACCGCATCGCTGCTATCTCGACGCGATGTGATCGTCGTCGCATCGGTCTCGTGTATCTATGGCATTGGCTCTCCCGAGGACTATGCGGGCCTAGCTCCGAACGTCGACAAGAAGGTGCCGCTCGAGCGCGATGACTTTATCCATGCGCTTATCGATATCCAGTACGATCGCAATGACTATGATTTGGCACGTGGCACCTTCCGCGTGCGCGGCGATGTCGTCGACGTGTATCCACCCTATGCCGAGCATCCGTTGCGGTTTGAGTTCTTTGGCGACGAGGTTGAGCTGATTGCCGAGATCGACGAGGTCACCGGCGAGATGCTACGTGAGTACGAGGCCATTCCCGTGTGGCCGGCATCGCACTACGTGACTGAGAAGCCTAAGGTCAAAGCGGCTCTGAAATCAATCAGTGAAGAGTGCGAGAAGCGTGTGGCCGAGCTCAAGGCGACTGATAAGCTGCTCGAGGCACAGCGTCTGCAGCAGCGCACCGACTATGATCTCGAGATGCTCGAGACGATGGGCTTTTGCAACGGCATCGAGAACTACTCGCGTCATCTGGACGGTCGAAAACCGGGCGAGCCACCGTTTACCCTGATCGATTACTTTCCTAAGGACATGCTCTGCATCATCGATGAGAGCCATGTGACGGTGCCGCAGATCCGCGGCATGCACGAAGGTGACCGCTCGCGTAAGGTGACGCTGGTGGAGCACGGTTTTCGTCTGCCTTCGGCACTCGATAACCGCCCGCTTCGTTTCGATGAGTTTGAGGCGAGGATTCCCCAGTTCATCTACGTCTCGGCTACGCCGGGCGACTATGAGCTGCGGGTTAGCCAGAACGACGTTGAGCAGATTATTCGTCCGACCGGTCTGCTCGACCCCAAGATCGATGTGCGTCCGGTTCGTGGACAGATTGACGATCTCGAGGACGAGATTCGCGAGCGCGTTGCCCGCAAGGAGCGCGTGCTGGTGACCACGCTCACCAAGCGCATGGCCGAGGACCTGACCGACCATCTGCTTGATGCCGGCATTAAGGTCAATTACATGCACTCCGATACAGCGACGATGGACCGTGTCGAGATCCTGCGAACGCTGCGCGAGGGAAAGATTGATGTTCTCGTCGGCATCAACCTGCTCCGCGAGGGTCTGGACCTTCCCGAGGTCTCGCTGGTGGCAATTCTCGACGCTGACAAGGAAGGCTTCTTGCGCAACCGCCGTTCGTTGATTCAGACGATTGGCCGTGCGGCCCGTAATGCCGACGGCGAGGTCATCATGTATGCAGACGTTGTGACCGATTCGATGAAAGAAGCCATCGAGGAGACGCAGCGCCGTCGCGAGATTCAGATGGCATATAACGAAGAGCATGGCATTGTGCCCAAGACGGTTCGCAAGGCCATTAACGACATTTCGAGCTTTATTGCCGAAGCCGAAAAAACCGTGGGTTCCAAGGGGCGCTCGAAGGGCGACTCTCTTGGTCATGGCGCATTCTATACGCCCGATGAGTCGGGCGAGGGTGGCGTGCCGGAAACGGTGGCGCCCGAGCAGACACTTGCGGAGCAGTTGGAAGAACTGCCGCATGACGAGCTTGTGCGGATCGTCGAAACCATGGAAGAGGATATGCGTAACGCTTCTGCCGCCATGGACTTTGAGGAGGCGGCGCGCCTGCGCGATGCCGTCGTTCAGATTCGGGCGATGCTCGAGGGTGCGTCTGAGGACGAGACGATTGAGCGCTTACGTTCGCAGGCCCGCAAGGGTTCCACGTTCGCATCGGGCAGAAAACGCCAGGGTGCACGGTTTAAGAA
>CABRID010000137.1 GCA_902470895.1 uncultured Collinsella sp. | reverse complement strand
GATCAGCCTCGGTCTCGTGGGCTCGGAGATGTGTATAAGAGACAGGTCGTGGCGCCTGCCACGGCGAATATCATCGCTAAGATGGCCAACGGAATCGCCGATGACCTGATTTCCACCACGCTGCTTGCCACGCCGCGACCCATCGTGATTGCCCCCGCCATGAACAATGGCATGTGGAAGGCGCCGGCAACGCAGGCCAATATGGCCACGCTGCGCGACCGTGGCGTCCATGTGGTAGGACCCGGCAGCGGCTACCTTGCCTGCGGTGACGTGGACACGGGACGCATGAGCGAGCCCGAAGACATCGTCGAGGCCATCTGCGAGGTGCTCAATCCCGCGCCGCAAGACCTGGCGGGCAAGCGCATCGCGATCACCGCCGGTCCTACGTACGAACCGATCGACCCCGTGCGCTTCATCGGCAACCGATCGTCGGGCAAGATGGGAATCGCCCTGGCGGGGGAGGCCGTACGCCGCGGCGCTGCGGTCACGCTCGTGCTGGGACCGACATCGCTCGATGTTCCCCGCGGCGTAGAGTGCGTGCGCGTGGAGACCGCCGCGGAGATGCTACAGGCGGCACTGAGCGCCTTCCAGACGGCCGATGCGGCCATTTGCGCCGCCGCCGTCGCCGACTACACACCCGCGGCCCCTGCCGACCATAAGCTCAAAAAGGCCAACGAACGCCTCGATCGCATCGAGCTCGTCGAGACCGTTGATATTTTGGCTGAGCTCTCGCGCCAGAAGGACGAGCGTCTCGTGATCGGGTTTGCAGCCGAGACCGATAACGTCGTAGAGTACGCTGAGCGTAAATTGGCCCGCAAGGGCTGCGATGCGATCATCGCCAACGATGTCTCGCGCGCCGATTCGGGCTTTGGAACTGATACCAATAAGGCATGGATTGTAAGCGCAGCAGGGACGCAGGAACTTCCTGTGCTAACAAAACCCCAGCTCGCAGATACAATTTTGGACTTGCTCAAAAATAATTAAAAAAGTTCTTGCGCAAGGCCAAAGTTTCGGGTTAATATACTCCCTGTTGCGAGCGAGAGCACAGCAACAAACAAAAGCTTCGGGACGTGGCGCAGCTTGGTAGCGCACTTGACTGGGGGTCAAGGGGTCGCTGGTTCGAATCCAGTCGTCCCGACCAGAAGTTTGCAGGTCAGGCACCTAGTGCTTGGCCTTTTTTGTTTTAAGCAATTGCTTAATTTTGATTAAGCAACAGGGTGCCAAAAATCAACCTACGCGACAATCGTCTTTTGCGGTTACTTGCGCGTTTTGCAAGCGCTTGAGCCGATTTATTAACGCGATATGAATCTACATACGCGTAGCTGGTATACAGCCGAGTACAGGTTGTATTTATTGCGGCGATTTACGCAGATATAGCGACTGTAACGTACAAGCGTGTCGCTGTATTTATTCCAGTAGTTCACTTGATCGATGGACAAGTGGGCTGTTGCAACGAAACGCCAAACAGGATGGGCTCTATACGATGACGCCGCAGAGGTGATGGCGGGGGAGTGCGGCAGGCGCTCTGAGAGCCGCTGTATGACCCCATTTCTCCTCAACCCGATTACCTGTGCTATGAACCTCGAATTGTTCGAGTAATCGCCAAAAGAAAAGCCCTCGCAGGATTGCGAGGGCTTTGCGCTAAAAGAGATCAGAAGCAGAAAGCGGGGAGAACATAAAACGAGTCCGTCGCGCTGTAGCTGTAGCAAATACCGCCGCTTTGAACATAGCGAAAGGACGTGGAGCTACGCGGTCTCACGGAGCGAGTCCAGTGGCTATAGCCTGATGCACCGGAATAGTTCGACCCCGTCACGCCCTTGGATTTGTAGCACTCGTACTGGATGCCGTCGGATTGCATATCCCCGTATACTTCGGTTGCCGAGAGCAGAAAAACCTTGTCGGTCGTCGCTGAGGGGGCACCGCCCCAGTTACCGCCAACGTTATCGGTTGTCTTTGTGACGGGTTTCACCTTTGACTGGAAGAACCTCTTGCCTTATTAAAGAAATACGCCAAATACAACGGATATAAAGCGGAAGGAGGCGACATCGAGTAACTATCAAAGGCCAGATTAAGGAGCCAGCCATGAAGAACTGCCTGCCCTCCATCGTCTCAGCAGCTCTTTGCCTCTCCCTTGTCATGACACCATTTGTGCCCGTTGCGGCAGCCTATGCCGACGAGGGATCTCCCGCCGAGAGCAGCGAGATCTACGTCGGAGACAACTACGACGAAAATTACGATATATCCCTTTTTTTGAGCGCGGGCGCTGCACGGATTCATATTCCAAGGCGTGGTGCGATTCTCACGGATCTGCAAATAACCGCACCGTCCCTCACAAGGTCAAGCTGAACGCGAAGGAGGAGGCTTGCCTGCGCGATCTCTAGCTTGCTGGCACCGCTGAAGTTATCGCCGGTCTCGTGACAACCGGTCCTAGCGGCGGCTTTTTTGCAACCGCAATGACATCGTACCGACTTTTCACTTGCATGTTCTGAAAGGAAGTTGCCATGTTGTCGCAAAATCAATCGAGATACTTGACCACAATCGGCTTTGCCCTGCTTGCATTACTCTTTGCTAGCGACCTCTTGCTGAAACCGCCCAAGGAACTCGTTTCGCTTGCCATAGCCTGCATTTCCGCCCTTTACTTTACGGCAACCCTATTCGTCGGACTAAAGGAGAGGAAAAAAGGCGCAGTCGTTGCATCTGCCGTAGGCGTGATCATAGCCATTGCCTCATTCTTTATCTGACACATTGGTGATCTAGGGGCGATATCGTAGGAATACGACCGGGAGAGCCGGGACCAGATTGCCCGGGTTGCCCGGTCGGCTCGCGCGACGGCGCGGCGGTTCCACAGAAAGCTCTCCGGACTTCACACCGTTTCTGATCGCATTGTAGACAGCCATCTCGTCTTCGCTGTCGGCGAGCACGCGGTGTGCGTCGTCGTTTTGGATGTCCAGTAAATCTCGAAGGTCCTCCATGCACCAGCGTCCGAGATTTGGCCATGCGCGTTGCGCGAGCTGATAAGTGTCGATTGCGATGTTGTAGTTAAAGTCCAGGCCAAAGCCGTCCCAGGCAGAACGGCTTTGTTTCCTTGATTATCAACTTTATCCGGACACTTCCCGCATTCATCCGTGCGTGTACGGATGAATGCGGGGCTCGATAGCCCGGCGGCCTGATCGGCAGGCCGCCGGGAACTCTCACTCCTCGATAAAAGCCGGCACCCGGTTAGTCCTGCGCATCTTGAAATCGCCAGTTTCGTGGGAGACGTAGAGAATGCCGTCCATCCCGTCTCGCGATGCATATGAAAGGTGAACAGAACCGCAATCCGCTCCATCATCGTCGAGAAGATCGAACGAATTCGGATCGCTCGTTGCGGCCAAACGACCACTCAGACAAGAGCCATCGCCATTACAGATTTGCCATTCCATGTCTTCGCCTGCAAGAATCGCCATAGACGGCCTGGTCGCGCCATCGTTGACATACATCCCGTCTATGCCAAAACCGTTCTCAGCGCCATCGATAAACGATTGCTCGGACCTATACCTCGCAAATGATGCACATAGAACCATTGCAAGACAAAGTACAGAGCCAACAATCGCTATCTTTGCATAGCTCTTGCCTATCATGTCATTCACCTCCCTCGTATGTATCGAGGTATTCCTGCTTGAGCGTCTGCGAGGACGACTTGATCTTT
>CABRID010000136.1 GCA_902470895.1 uncultured Collinsella sp. | reverse complement strand
GAGGAGACGCCTGGGGCTGGCAGTCTAGATGGTACGAAAAATTGTCCGCACCCCCTGATAGTACAGAATGGGACGCACAAAAAAGCCAATCACGCTCGCGCCGAGGACAAGGCTCTCATAAATAACGACCTCGTTTGGAGACACGAACTCGGCTATGCGCACATCAAAGAGATACTCGCACGCCAAAAACGTGAAGAAGAACAGCGCCAGGCATATAATCTCCCGAATGCCCCGACGCAAATATGCGGTTGTGTCTCCCATGCCCCTCACGGTTAACCCCCGGCCGCTTAATTGGTCTGGAATCTATTATAATAAAGAATCAATCTCAATATCAAAGCCAAGCTCGAAATGCTGCTAATTCGACCCCAGTCGTCCACATCACGCCGCGATTTTGAGCCGCATGGCCAAGATGGAGCACGCGCGACCTCTAGCTCGGCAAGGAGTGTCTCCAACTGCCACTCATTTAAGTACGTCCCCAATGAGTGGCCGAAGAACGTCCCCAATGACTAGTCAAAAATGGGCCATGTGTCCCAGTTGTGGAGACTCCTTGAGCCGTCTGGGTATCGCGAAGGATCGCGCACTCCCCCATCATCAAAAGTGACACACGCTACCAGTTGATGGGAGGCAGCCATGGGCTTCTTTGACAAGATGTTCGAGAAGAAAGAGTGCGCGATTTGCGGTACCGAGCTGGGACTTCTAGGTAAGACAAAAATCAATGAAGGCTACCTGTGCAAAGAGTGCGCCGGCAAGCTCTCCCCCTACTTTCACGGCTATCGCTCCAGCACCGCGGACGACATCCGTGAGCAACTCGCCTACCGCGAGGCCAACGCCGAGCGCCTGCCTTCGTTCAACCCCACGCGCACGCTTTCTGCCGGGCGCACCAATATTATGCTCGATGAGGACGCGGGCCTGCTGATCATCACCTCGCAGAGCCGCTGGCGCGACGCCAATCCCGACATCATCGAGTTCTCGCAGGTACTCGGCTGCGATATGGATATCGACGAGCATCGCACCGAGATCTATCGCGAGACCAAGGACGGCGAGCGCGAGAGCTACAACCCGCCGCGCTACGACCTGGATTACGACTTTAATCTGACCATCCACGTCAACACGCCGTACTTTACCGAGATCAACCTGCGCGTGAACGACTCCACCATCGATCAGCGCGGCTCCATCGAATACCGCGAGGCCAAGCGCCAGGCAACCGAGGTCCGCGACGCGCTGGTGCAGCTGCGCCAGGAGACGCGCGACAGCGTCGTGGCCGCCAAGGCCCCCAAGACCGCGGTGACCTGCCCCTTCTGCGGAGCCACCACCATTCCCGATGCCAGTGGGCGCTGCGAATACTGCGGCGGCGCCATCGGCGCATAGCCTCCGGCAGCGAAAGGACCGATCATGGCCTTCGAGAGCGTTAACTATCAGTGCCCTGCCTGCGGTGGCCCCTTGCATTTTGCAAGCGCCGAGCAAAAGCTCGTCTGCGACTACTGTGACTCGCGCTTTGAAGTCGAAGAAGTCGAGGTCCTCTATCGCGAGCGCCAGGACAAGGCAGATGCCAAAGCCGATGCCGCAGCCGCGGCCCCCAAGCCTGCTGTCGACGATGCCGTGCAGGAGCTGGCTCAAAACGCCGGTTACATCTGCTCGTCGTGCGGCGCCGAGCTCGTGTCCGACGGCACCGTCGCTGTCACCACCTGCCCGTACTGCGGCAACTCCGCCGTAGCGCCCGGTCAGCTTTCGGGCGACTTCTCGCCCGACCTGGTGATTCCATTTAAGCTCGGGCGCGATGACGTCACGGCCGCACTCAAGGAACACTACAAGGGCAAGATCTTGCTGCCCAAGAGCTTTGTCACCGGCAACCACATCGACGAGGTCCAAGGTGTCTACGTGCCGTTTTGGCTCTACGGTGCCCGCGTTGACGGCGAAGTGTACTTTGACGCGACCAACGAGACCGTGACCGAGGAATCCGACCGCACCGTCACGACCACCGACCACTACGATGCCTATCGCAAGGGCAATATCTCGTTTAAGCGCGTGCCCGTCGACGGATCGTCCAAGATGCCCGACGGCCACATGGACGCCATCGAGCCGTTTGACTACGACGCGCTGCGCCCGTTCTCGGTCGCATATATGCCCGGCTACATCGCCAACCGTTACGACGAGGACTGCGAGACCTGCAAGGCGCGCGCCGAGCGCCGTATGGAAGAAAGCACGATCTCGGCCCTGCGCGAGACCGTCGTCGACGAATACGACGATGCCACGGTCGAAAGCAAGCAGCTCGACTACACCTGGGAAGACAGCGACTACGCCCTGTTCCCCGTCTGGATGCTCTCCACCTCGTGGAACGGCAAGAGCTACCTGTTTGCCATGAACGGCCAGACCGGCCGCTTGGTCGGCGAGCTCCCCTGCTCCAAGCCCAAGCTCGCCATCGCCTCGGTGCTGTTCTTCGTGATCGGATTTATCCTCTCCCAGATTCTCTTTATGGGGGAATACGCCTTCGATCCGGATTACCTCACCTTTGATATCGAGGGCATCCTCATCAACGTCATCGCGCCGCTGATCATCGTGATTATCGGAGACGTACTACTGGTAGGCCAGCTCAAGACGGCCAACGAAGCAACCCATGCCGATGAGTATTGTGGCGAGCTCGACCTGACCGAGAAGCACGACACCTTCAGTCACACCGAGACCACCGTTGTCATGAAAGACGACAAGGACGACTAAGCAATCCAACCAATACCACCCGGCCTTTGACGAGAAAGGAAGATCACCATGGGACTCTTGAAAGCTGGATTGGGAGCTGCCGGCGGCGTCATGGCCGACCAGTGGAAGGAATTTATCTATTGCGAATCGATGCCCGCTGATGTCTTGGCCTGCAAGGGCAGCAAGCGCACCGGCGGCCGCAGCTCCAACACGCGCGGCGAGGACAACGTCATCTCCAACGGCTCCGTCATCGCCGTCAACGACGGCCAGGGCATGCTCGTGGTGCAAAACGGCAAGATCATCGAGGTCGCGCTGGAGCCCGGCGAGTTTGTCTTTGACACCGGCAGCGAGCCGAGCGTCTTTAGCGGCAACCTGGGCGACTCCATCAAGGAGACCTTCGCCAATATCGGCAGCCGCTTTACCTTTGGCGGCGACGCGGGCAAGGACCAGCGTGTCTACTTCATCAACACCAAGGAGATCATCGGCAACAAGTACGGCACCGCCTCGCCCGTGCCCTTCCGCGTGGTCGATAACAACATTGGTCTGGACGTCGACATCTCCGTGCGCTGCAACGGCGAGTATTCGTACCGCATCACCAACCCGCTGCTGTTCTACACCAACGTATGCGGCAACGTGACCGATAGCTACACGCGCGACAAGATCGACAGTCAGCTTAAGTCCGAGCTGCTCACCGCCCTGCAGCCCGCCTTTGCCAAGATCTCGGAGATGGGCATCCGCTACAGTGCCATCCCCGGCCACACCACCGAGCTCGCCCGCGCGCTCAACGAGGTCCTCTCGGCCGACTGGCGCGACCTGCGTGGTGTCGAGATCGTGAGCTTTGGCGTTAACTCCATCGCCGCCTCGCAAGAAGACGAGCAGATGATCAAGGACCTGCAGAAGGCCGCGGTCATGCGCGATCCCACCATGGCAGCAGCCAACATCGCCAGCGCCCAGAGCGACGCGATGCGCGCGGCGGCCGCTAACCCCAACGGCGCAATGGCCGGCTTTATGGGCATGGGCATGGCAGGTGGCATGGGCGGCATGAATGCCAGCCAGCTGTTCGCCGCCGGCCAGGCACAGCAGCAGGCCGCCCCGCAGCCGGCTCCGGCGCCCGCCCCCTGTCTCTTATACACATCT
>CABRID010000135.1 GCA_902470895.1 uncultured Collinsella sp. | reverse complement strand
CGGGACTCGAACCCGACAGGGTGCGAGCGTTAAATAAACGCGAAGCGTTTATAGCGAGCAGGCAAGGTCGCCGATAGGCGACCGTAGCCGGTGCGGATTTGCGAAGCAAATACGCGGACGTCCCGTTGCCCGCTCCAATCTCAAAATGTTAGGTTGATGCCCGTAGCTCATACGGGCACCTGCGCACGGTACAATAGTCGAGTTACGACCAACGTGCCAATAACCAAAAAGGAGCCGCTATGATCGATCGCTATACCCGCCCGGAGATGGGACACATCTTCTCCCTCGAGAACAAGTACGCCATTTGGCAGGAGATCGAGGTCCTGGCCTGCGAGGCCCAGGCGGAGCTCGGCAAGATCGGTATTTCCAAAGACGAGGCCCAGTGGATTCGCGACCACGCCAACTTCGAGAAGGCAAAGGTCGACGAGATCGAGGAAGTCACGCGCCACGACGTCATCGCCTTCCTGACCAACATGAAGGAGTATATCGATGCCGACGTTCCCGAGGGCGAGCCCAAGCCCAGCCGCTGGGTTCACTACGGCATGACCAGCTCCGACCTGGGTGATACGGCTCTGTGTTATCAGCTCACTCAGGCTTGCGACCTTATCATCGAGGACGTCAAGAAGCTCGGCGAGATCTGCAAGCGTCGCGCCTTCGAGGAGCGCAACACGCTCTGCGCCGGCCGTACTCATGGCATCCATGCCGAGCCGATGACCTTCGGTATGAAGTTTGGCTCTTGGGCCTGGGAGCTCAAGCGCGATCTGGACCGTCTTGAGGACGCCCGTAAGAACGTTGCTTTCGGTGCCATCTCGGGCGCTGTCGGCACGTACAGCTCCATCGAGCCGTTTGTCGAGGAGTATGTCTGCGAGCACTTAGGTCTGGTTCATGATCCGCTGTCCACGCAGGTCATCAGCCGCGACCACCACGCCTATCTTGCCGGTGTGCTCGCTACCACGGCAGCTACCTGCGAGCGCATTGCGACCGAGGTTCGCAACCTGCAGAAGACCGATACGCTCGAGGCCGAGGAGCCGTTCCGCAAGGGACAAAAGGGCAGCTCCGCCATGCCGCACAAGCGCAACCCCATCACCATGGAGAAGGTCTGCGGGCTGTCGCGCGTCGTGAAGTCCAACGCTCAGGTCGCTTTTGACAACGTTGCCCTGTGGCACGAGCGCGACATTTCGCACTCCTCTGCCGAGCGCGTCGCCCAGGCCGATAGCTTCATCGCCCTTGACCACATGTTCCAGTGCCTCATTCGCGTTATCGATGGCCTGCAGCTGTATCCGGCGCGCATGATGGCCAATCTCAACAAGACCCGCGGCCTCATCTTCTCTTCCAAGGTGCTGTTGGCTCTCGTCGACACGGGTATTACCCGCGAGGACGCTTACGCCATCGTGCAGGAGAACGCTATGGCAACCTGGCACGAGGTGCAGGATTGCGTCTCCGGTCCCACCTTTAAGGAGCGCCTCGAGGCGGATCCGCGCTGCACCGTCAGCCAGGAGAAGCTCGACGAGATCTTCGATCCGTGGGACTTCCTCACTCGTATCGATACGGTCTTCGACCGTCTGGAGCAGCTGAGCTTCGAGTAGGCTGGCTTTATTCGACCGCTTGCGGATACATTTCAACCATTGGCGCCTTGCCCGTCTTGGGCGAGGCGCTTTTTTTCGTTGCTGCCGCAGGCTCCGGTAATAGAATGAAAATTCGGCTGCTGTTTTGATGAAAGGAGGCACGTGCCCAGACGTATTAAACGAGGCGCTATCGTCTCGCTTGTGCTCATGCTCTTTGTTGCCGTCTGCGCGGGCGCCCTGACGTATACCGTTCGACGCAGTCCTTCCTCCTCGAATGAAGCCGATAAAGATCTCCCGGTGCTCAAGATTGGCGTTACGGATAATGACCCCTATGTGTATGTCGATACCACAGGCGATTACGCCGGTATCGATATCGATATCGCCCGCGAGGCCTGCAAGCGTGCTGGAACCAAACCGCAATTTGTTGACATATCTTGGAATGATCGCGATCGCCTGCTCAAAAACGGCGATATCGATTGTCTGTGGTGCGACTATTCGCCCAATTATCGCGAAGACGATTATTACTGGACTGAGCCGTATCTGACCGTGACGGTCTCGGTCGCCGCCAAGAAAACGAGTGGTATCAAGGGTTTGACGTCCCTCGATGGAAGCAAGACCATTGCGGTGATTGCGGGTTCAGTGAGTGAACGCCGATTGCTTGCGGGGGATCTGGGGATCTCGTCGGACGTTCAAATCAAATCATATGGCTCTGCCGAACTCTGCAAAGCCGCTCTGGCCAAAGGGTATGTTGACTGTTGGATGGCGGACGTTCAATCGCTCGACCGGCTCGTCGCGCAGTATCCCGGTGTTTATCGCGTGTTTGCCGACAACGTTATGACAGTTGACCTGGGCGTTGCGTTTGAGAACAGCTATGAGGGGGAGTACGTCAAAAACCTCAATACCGTGCTGTTCGACATGGATCGGGACGGCACGATTGATCGTATTGTGAGCAATTACAAGGCAGGAGCGACGGCGGACGGGCAAAGGGCGGAATCATGACAAATGACAAGTGCCGCTTGCGTCGAAAGGGTTTGGTCGCCGCGGCTATCGGCGTTGTGGCCAGCGTTGTCCTATTGAGTTTGCTCTACATGGTCGGTACGCATCGCTGTCTCGATAAAACGCTTGGGTTTGGCCAGGAAACCATGGTGTTTCTAAAAAACGCCTGCAAAAAATATGACCGATATGAACAGGGAAGAAAAACCGAGGCGACGCACAATTTGGATGCTGCGCTCGAGTCGTTTGCGGCGTTCTTGCCGCCTGATCGCGTTGAAGTCAACGACGATCTGGTCGAGGAATATGTCCATACCGAGTGTCTTTCGGGAATGTTGGTCATGGACGCCGACGGCCATATGGCCGCTCATTACGATACTGACGGTCGCGATCCACTGATGCTGTGGCGAGAGGAGCTGGCCTGTTCGCCGGTCGCATCGATGTATCGAGGCTCCAAAGTGTCCTACTCGACCGTCGTAGAGCGTCGCGGCGTCGACTTTGCCGTGAGTGCCATCCCGTACGGTGATGGGGTGGCGTTGGGGTATCAATCGCTTGCGGCTGAGCCCTCCGATGACTATTCATACGTTATCGCTGACGTGCTCGTGAACAACACGTTCCATCAGGGTCCAACGGTGCTCGTGATGCGCGATGCGCAAATCGTATCCTCAAACGATTCGACCGTCGATATAGCCCTTGCCCGACTTCTTGCCGATAGCGGAACTGACTGGAAAGACGAAGGCCTAACGCGCGTCGAATATCAGGGAACTACCTGGTATGCCGTGCGTGCGGCGTATAAGGACTACCGCCTGTTTGCGCTCTACCCCAAATCTGAGGTCATGTCTGGCAGGATTGCATTTGTCGCTGCCGGCGTGCTGGCGTGCCTGGCGTTTTGGGTCGTAGTGCTGTTGGTGCGCACTATTGCCGACCGTCGCAACTTGGCCGAAAAGGACAAGCAGCTCGGCATCATCAATGCCATCAGTTCTGCGTATGAGTCGACCTTCCTGTTGCATCTCGATACGCTCGAGATCGAGGGAATTAACATGTCGCCGTCGATGGCGAAAATATTTGCTGAGCATACCGAGGCATATGACTTTTTGGACACGGTTTGTCGAGACGTTGTGAGTCCCGAAAGCCGCGAAGTGGTCATGGAACTTATAGATACAAGTACGCTTCGGGACCGTATGGAGGGCGTGCCGCACTTGGATGCCGAGGTGCGAGATTGCCGAGGTGCTTGGTATTCGCTGCAGGTTGTTCCGCAGCGTCGCGATGAGCGGGGCCGACTGGAATCGGTCGTCGTGGCGACGCATAACATCTCGATGGCAAAGCGCGCCGAAGAGCTTTCTTTTCAGGACAAACTGACGGGGCTTCGCAATAGAAATTACCTTGAGTCCCTTGGCGACGACTCGGTGAACAAATCCCTGCCCGTGAGTGTGATCATGATGGACTGCAACCACCTCAAGCGCACCAACGATCTTTACGGTCACGAAATGGGCGATGAGTTGCTGCGGCGTACGGCGTCTGTATTGAGGCGGGTGGCGGGCGAGAAGTTTGTGCCCATGCGCGTTGGTGGAGATGAGTTTTTGTTGATATGCCCCTACAC
>CABRID010000134.1 GCA_902470895.1 uncultured Collinsella sp. | reverse complement strand
GGATATGTAGCCATGGTGACGCTCGACGATCTGCTTGGTCACGGCGAGGCCAACGCCCAGGCCGCCGGCTTCGCGGGCGCGGCTGGCATCTGCGCGCCAAAATCGCCCGAAGATGCGCGACAGGTCGTCCTTGGCAATACCGATACCGGTATCCGAAACGGCAATACTGACATGCTTGCGGTCACTGAGCACCGACACCACGACCCAACCGCCCTCGGGGGTGTAGCGCATGGCGTTGCTCATGAGGTTGATGACGCACTGCGTGATCATGTCGGGGTCGGCCTCGACGACATCGTCGTGACCTTGGGTCTCGTCAGCAAAGCGCAAGCGCAGATCGCGGTCAACAAATAGGCGCTCCTGAGCGTTGACGATAGACCGCACAAAGGGAACCATGTCCACCGGTTCGAGATTGAGCGGCGCCGTGCTGTTTTCCATACGCGATAGGTCGAGCATCTGCTGCACCAAACGAGCCAGGCGGCGCGTCTCGGAAGCGACCGTCTCCAGATGCTCATCGTCGGTGGGATACACGCCGTCCTGCATGGCCTCGACCGTTGCAAGCATGGCCATGAGCGGCGTGCGAAGCTCGTGTGCGACATCCGAGGTCAGGCGCTTTTCGTGCTTCATATCTTTCTCGAGCGAGGTGGCCATCTCGTCAAAGGTCTCACCCAGCTGATCGATTTCATCGTCGCCGCGCAAACCGGTACGAGCGGACAAATCGCCGTCGCGAATTTGCTTGGCCGTGCTCGTAATACGATGAATCGGCTTGGTAAGCATACGCGAAACGAGCGATCCGATAACGACCGAGATACAGACCGCAACAACCGCGGCAAGGGCCATGGCGTTAAAGGTCTTCTCCCTAAACGCTGAGTCTGCCTTGGTGAGCAGAGCATCGGAGCCGATGGCCCACAGCTTTACCTGCCCGACATGCTCGCCAGAAGACGTTATGATTTCGACGTTGGCAACGCTGTCGGAGTCGGTGGGCGCCGACGAAACCGGGCTATGCGATGCCTTTTTACCACTCGAGCCGCTCGACGGCGATCCGCTCTCGCGCACATCGGCGGTCGCACTTGCCGAAGGCCATGAGTCGTCATAGACGACAACGCCCTTCTTGTTGACGACCTGCATACTCAGGTCGTCGGACACCAAACTCGATGTCGCGACCGTGCGCAGCTCGCCCGCAGTCCAGTTGCCGTTTTCCTCATACGACGTCGCAAGCTTTTCGGCAGCAGAATTGGCGATCTCGACGATATTAGAGCGCGTGTAATCCGAAAAGACGGTGCCCCACACAACGGAGACAACGCCCACCAGCACCAATACCGTCATGAGCGACGTCAGGGCAAAAGCCAATGCCATGCGCGAGGGATAGCTCATCGCTGGCCGTGAATCGGAACGAGGCGTGTTCCAACTCGCCTTGGAACCCGCCTCGTTCTCCTGCTTGTGCTTTTGTCCGATTTCAAAGCGCGCAGGTGTCATATGTGATTTCCCTATTTCCCGTCCGACTTATCGGTCTTGGCCGGAGCCTCGAAGCGATAGCCGACGCCGTGAACGGTGTAGAGCCACTTAGGCTTCTTGGGGTCATCGCCCAGCTTGGCACGAAGGTTCTTCACATGGCTGTCGATGGTGCGCTCATAACCCTCAAAGTCGTAGCCGAGCACCTTCTCGACCAGCTCCATACGGTTATAGACGCGACCGGGATGGCGAGCAAGCGTGGTGAGCAGCTTAAACTCGGAAGCAGTCAGGTCCACTTCCTTGTCCTCGACCAAAATCTTGTGGCCCGAGATATCGATGACCAGATCGCCAAAGTCGAGCACCTCAACGGCGGGCTCATCGGCCTGATGAGCACGGCGGAACAGGGCACGGACGCGGGCGACGAGCTCGCGAGGCGAGAACGGCTTGATCAAGTAGTCGTCGGCACCAAGCTCGAGGCCGATGATGCGATCCTCGATCTCGCCCTTGGCGGTAAGCATGATAATGGGCACATCCGAGGTATCGCGAATAGTGCGGCAAACGCGCTCGCCGGGAATCTTGGGGAGCATAAGGTCGAGCACAACCAGGTCGAACTGGTGCTTCTCGAACTCCTCGATCGCAGACTGGCCGTCGCCGACGCCAACAACCCAGTAGCCCTCGCGCTCGAGATAGGCAGCGACAGCGTCACGGATTGCCTTCTCATCCTCGACCAGCAGAATCTTTTTTGCATCTGAAGCCATAACACGGCCCCCCTGTCTCAATTAGCTAAGAACAAGCCCATTTTAACGCACCTATGCCCACCGAGCACCGCTACAGTGCGGCGGCTCGGCGGGCGGCACTCACAATTACAACGCGTTTATTCCCCCGTTGGCGCCCTTTTAACCCCTCGGCGCTAAAGAGAGAACAGGCGGGCGGTAACCGTCTCGGGGATTCCTTGGCTATTACGCACCGTGGCATAGGTTAAAAACGTATTCGATTTACCCGCCGTAGCTGGATAATCGCCATATTCGAGAGCGCGGTCGGGCGACAGCAGCGATCCATAGGTTTTGGCGGAGGTATCGATCAGAAAATGCGATGCCTGAACCTTAACCAGATATTTGCCTTTTCTGCCGGCAGCACACGCAAGCGGCTCGCGCGACAGGAATAGGAACGTCCCATTCTCGTTACCGATATAGGTGCCCATGTTGCCCAGACTCCCCACGCCGCTATAGGTGGCCTCGATGGAGAACACAAACGTGTCGCCCATATATACGGCCTCGAAAGGCGAGACTGACGAGGGAAGGACCAGCTGGGCACGCTTGGTGTTGTTGCCGTCGGTCAGATCGATTGCCGTTATGCCGTAGTAGACGCCCTCGTCGTTGCGGACACGAGGCGAGATGGTCAAAATGCCGTCGCTCGCGCGCGGGGCCGATGCAAAGCGGCCCGTCGATTTCCAAATTACCTCGGCCTTGGATTCATCAAGCGAGCGACGATAGCAAAACGAATCACTACTCGTTTTATTGCCGCCCGACGAAGGCATTTTATACCAGATAACCGATGACCCGAACGCCGTAAACAGTGGCGGATCATAGTCCTTGCCACCTCGATCGAGCTCAGCCACATCGCCAGAGAGCGAAGCGCCCGACAGATTTTGAGCGTAGAGCTTCCACGATGAATTGGCAAAGTTCATCTCAACCCACGCGAATACGCCGTCGCCGGCACGGACATCGTAGAATGCATATCCCGTGCCCTCGACAGGATCTTCGATTAATGTGGTAAGCGAGCCATCGCCCAGGTTGAGCACACCGAGTGTGTTGGCGTGCAGTGCCGATGCGGGCGCCATCATCGCCGCGGCGTAATCGCCGTCGCAGTAGTACAGCAGCGTACCCAGCGGCAGCGTCCACGACGCCGCCGGCTCAAGATCGATGTCGACTGCCTCGTACTCATCCGTAATCGAGATGATTTTGGAATCGTCCTTGATAACCTGCGGCTCACCGGCGGCATCATCGCTGGTGCCCGTTTTTTTCGAGCATCCGGCAAGCACCGTGGCAGCGCCCGCGGCAGCCCCACCGAGTACAAAGCCGCGACGCGATATTCCGTTCTTGATGTGATCGGCGATACCCATTAGGCGATCTCGGCGCGAGCGGCCTCGATAGCGCGTGTAAGCTGGTCGGCGCAGGAGGTCTTTTTCATACCGCAGGTATTACCGGCGAGAACCTCGATTACGCGATCGGCAGGAGCGCCCTCGACCAGCTTGGAGATAGCCTTGAGATTGCCGTCGCAGCCGCCGGTAAACTCGACGCCCAGTACCTTGCTGCCGTCGTCGGAAAGATTGAGATGGATATTGCGAGAGCACACGCCCTGAGGCTTGTAGTCAAAGCTAATCATTGAGATCCCCTCTCATAGAGAAATTTCAGATGTCTATTATCCCCGCCCGGGCCGATATAGTATCGCGGGCACCGATTCAACATCCTACGATGCACAAACCGGTGACTGCAATACTAACGATTCGCGTCCTGAGCGTGAACTTCACGCTTCTCTTGATACATGTTATGGTCGGCAACGCGGTATATCTCGGCTAGCGTACAGCCGGGTGTCTCTACCGTCGCGATGCCAAATGACGCGCTGACGGCCAGCGCATCATCACTCGCCGCAGCAAGACCGCGGCGAAGATCTTGCACCAATTGACGCGCGGACTCGCGATCAGTGTAGGGGCATATCAACAAAAACTCATCTCCACCAACGCGCATGGGCACAAACT
>CABRID010000133.1 GCA_902470895.1 uncultured Collinsella sp. | reverse complement strand
ACAAGGAGTATCGTCGGCAGCGTCAGATGTGTATAAGAGACAGATATTATAGGAAGGGATAATATAGCTATCTATAACGTAAAGAAAGGATGGCCCTGTGTTTATCGGAAGAACAGCGGAAATGTCCGAGCTCAATCGACTGTATGGCACGGACTCCTTTGAAATGCCTGTGATTTACGGCCGCCGTCGTGTGGGTAAAACGCGCCTTATCACAGAGTTCATCCAAGGCAAGAAGGCTATTTACTTTCAAGCTCGTCGTACCAATGCGGAGGCAAACCTGCATGGCTTTAGCCAGGCGATACTTGCAGACTCGGTTGGTGCTGCAGGCGTGTCGTTTCGTAGTTTTGACGAAGCGTTCGATGCATTGGCCACCATGGCTCGCACGGAACGTTTGGTTGTCGTGATTGACGAGTATCCCTATCTCGCCCAATCGAATCCCGAAATCAGCTCGTTGCTGCAAGACAAGATCGACCACTTATACAAAGAGACCAGGCTAATGCTGATTCTATGCGGCTCGTCGCTTTCGTTTATGGAAGAGCAGGTGTTGGGCTACGAGAGCCCACTATACGGTAGGCGTACGGCCCAGTTTAAGATCATGCCGCTCGATTTTACGACGACCCTCGGCCTGTGGCAGAGCATGGGTCGCGAAGACGCTGCGGTTTGCTATGGCATGACGGGCGGCATTCCTGCATATATCGAGAAAGTCGATCCTGCCGCACCGCTCAAGGACAACATCAAACGTCTTTTTCTTACTCCTACGGGCTATCTCTTTGAGGAGCCGAGTAACCTGCTGTTGCAAGAGTGCCGCAATCCCGAGCAATATGATGCGATCGTGCAAGCAATTGCTCAGGGGCGCTCGAAGATCTCAGAGATTGCGAGCTCTACGGGAATCCCTGCGAGCAACGTAAAGAGCTATGTGGATAAGCTGGCGTCGCTTGGGATTGTCGAGCGCGAGCTGCCCCTAAACGAGACGAGCAATAAGCGAGCCGTGTATCTGCTGAGCGATCAGATGTTTAGGTTCTGGTACAAGTTTGTTCCGCAGAACATCGGGCTGATTCAAAACGATATGGCCGAGATGGCGTATAAGCGCATTGAGCCGCACGTATCGGATTACATGGGTACGGTCTTTGAGCTTATATGCAGACAATACGTGTACGAACTCGCGCGCGCGGGCCAGCTCGATGTGGTTCCGGTAAGCGTTGGGAGCTGGTGGGGGACGGACAATCGCACGCATACGCAGGAAGAAATCGACTTGATTGTTGACGATGGCGAGGGCGCTGCGCTGTTTGCGGAGTGCAAATGGCGCAATGAACCGGCGGGCGAAGACGTGCTGCAAAAGCTCGTGCACCGAAGCGAGCTCTTTAGACGGCAACGAAAAAGCTATGCACTTTTCTCAAAAAGCGGCTTTACGCAGGGATGTCGGGATGCCGCGGAGAGTAGGGGAGACGTCAAGCTGATTTCGTTTGCCGAGATGTGCGAGCGGAGATAACCAAGCGCGCTCTGATGTGATGCTCGGAATGGGTCGCGCTAAGGATGCCAAGCGTAAAACCTTCAATGAAAATGGCGTAAAAACTACATTGAAAGTAGCGTAAAATCAGCATTGAGAATGGCGTAATTTCGCATATCGCGTGATAGAGAGGGACGGCCGTCTATGGATGCACCAAAGAGATTGACCCAAAAGGGATATAGGCCCCGGCTCATAGAGGAGCGCCTCGACACCCTTATGCGGGCGTTTGGCTGTGTGGAGATCAACGGCCCCAAATGGTGCGGCAAGACCTGGACGGCGCTCTCTCGCTCGGCGAGCGTCTCCAGGCTCGATGAGCCTGCGCAGCGTGCGGCGGCAGAGGTCGACCCAAGCCTGGCGCTCATCGGCGATGCGCCACACCTGGTCGATGAATGGCAGGAGGTGCCCGAGGTTTGGGATGCCGCCCGGCGTTTCGTGGACGCGAGCGGCAACGAACGGGGGACACTTTTGCTCACGGGCTCGACCGCGCTCAAAAGCGAGGAGCGCAGCCATGTTCGTCATTCCGGCACGGGTAGGATCGCCCGTCTGTCAATGCGCCCCATGGCCCTGTGTGAGTCGGGCGACGGCGAGCCGCTCGTGTCACTGGCAAGCCTCTTTAAGGGCGAGGATTTTGCCCCTCAGCGTCGCGAGAGCACGGTGGATGACGTCGCCCGCTGGTGCTGCAGGGGCGGTTGGCCTGCAAATCTTGGGCTTTCGGAAGATCTTGCGCGAGAGACGGCAAGCCAGTACGTGCACTCGGTGCTCGACGTCAACGTGCTGGACGAGGGCATGTCGCCCGAGCTTGCACACGGCCTTTTGCGAGCTCTTGCCATGAACGAGAGCCAGGCTGTCACGTACAAGACGCTCGTAAAGGACGCCTCGTACGGTGAGGCGGGCCCCGACGAGAGGACCATCGCTGCGTACTTGGACCTCTTCAACAGGCTCAAGCTGACCGAGGGCCTGTGCGGATGGGAGCCGCCCATGCGCTCGAAGGCCCGCGTTCGCGTGCGCCCCAAGCGCTACTTCTGTGACCCGTCACTTGCGGCGGCGTTGCTGGGGGCTACCCCTGAGCGGCTGCTTGGCGATATGCAAACGCTGGGAATGCTCTTTGAGAATCTCGTCCTGCGCGACGTGCGCGTGTTCCTTTCCACCTACGGCGGTGTCGACAACAGTGTCCATTATTTCCGAGATGAGAAGGGCCTTGAGGTCGATCTGATCGTTGAGCACGACGGGCGCTGGGGAGCCATCGAGGTCAAGCTGAGTGATGCGAAAGCAGACGATGGAGCGAGAAATCTCAAGGCGCTGGAGAGGAAAGTGCTCTCCAATCCTGCCGCCCAGAATGCCGCGCCGGCGTTTTTGGCGGTCGTGGTTGGAAAGGGGAGCATTGCCTACACACGCGACGACGGCGTGGCGGTGATTCCCATGGCGGCACTTGGGGCGTAGTGGTTTTGCGGGCGTGCCGCGCTTCCTTTACCGAAAATCCATTTGGTAAACCAGATGCTCGCGGATAGAATAAAGTTGACGGCAGCCCAAGGGTGATAGCTGGGCAGCGCCGTTGCTTGGTCAAGAGGTCAGTGCCTTAATGGCAGCGACTTGTTATGCTTCGAATGCTGCTTGAGTGCCTCGGAAAGTTCGATAAGCGCCGTGAAGAGCGAGACCAAAGCAACCAAGAGCTCTACGAGCTCTGATGGGCCCGGGATGACCGCTGATTCAAGTCACCGGGCCTAAATCTTTTTCATGCATTTGAATAGAGCGGGCGATTCTCTTGGGGCCGTCTGCATGGCGTGCGACCAGCGCATGGTATTGCGCCCCGCTTTCATGTCCGCACGGGCGTCTATCCTTACGGCAATGTAGCCGCCTATGTAGCAAGCGGCAGTTGACGGAGAAAGGCCCTAACCGTGTCAGCTGAAAAGACGCCGTGTATCTCGGCTATCGATACGACGAACTTTGCGCGCCAGATCGTGCTGGACTTTGAGTTTGCGCCGGTGCCAAAGCAGCGCCAGCGCCGTGGACTGCGCAATGAGATTATCGAGGCCGGTGCCGTCAAGCTCGATTACCACGGCAACGTTATGGGCGAGTTCTCGCAGTTTGTGCAGACGGAATTTACCGAAGGCGTTGCGTTCCCCGTCCGCGAGCTTACAGGGATATCGGCCGTGGACACCGCGATGGCCGACCCGCTCTACATGGTGATCAAAAGGCTCAGCGATTGGATCGGTCGCTACTCCGCCCAGGTGGTTTGCTGGAGCGGGGCGGACCGTCGACAGCTTTTGACCGAGTGCCAGGCAAAGCACATCGACCTTTCCGCATTTCCTACGGATTGGGCCGATCTGCAGGCGTTTTATACCTCGATCATGGACGTGGGCAGCCACGGGTGCGTCTCTTTGAGTGACGCGGCAACGTGGTTCGGCATCGAGTTCGACGAGTCGACGGGTCACGCCCACAGCGCCCTTGCCGATGCGCGCGTGACCGCCAAGCTGCTCAAGCAGGTGATGGACGGGGACTACCGCGTGAGCCCGCGCGCCCAGGAAGTCCGCCAGCGGTGGGGGATGGGCGAGCGAGCTCAGACGCGCCTCTCTAGCAAGTGCCCCGAGCTGACCGATCTGCTGCTGAGGCTGAAGGCGGAGGGGAGGTAGGTTGGCATCATTTGGAGGTTCATTTAGAGAGGAGGGTTGATTTTCAATCTCAACGCAACAGCCTGAACGGACCCCGCGTTTCCGCAGCT
>CABRID010000132.1 GCA_902470895.1 uncultured Collinsella sp. | reverse complement strand
GGGAGATCGTCGGCCACTCCGCCGGGCCCAGGAAGGACGCCCGGCTGGTCAAGTCGGCGTTCGCGACGCTCTCCTTCCCCATCTCGGACATCGAGGTCTTCCACACGGACCGCGGCAGCGAGTTCGACAACGCCGAGATCGACCTGATGCTCGAGGCCTTCGGCATTGAGAGGTCGCTGTCGGCCAAGGGCTGCCCCTACGACAACGCCGTCGACGAGTCGACCAACAGGATACTGAAGGCCGAGCTCGTCCACCGCGAGACGTTCGGCACGACGCGCGAGCTCCGGGCCAAGCTCTCGGACTACGTGCACTGGTACAACAACTTCAGGATCCACTCGACGCTGGGCTACATGTCTCCGGTCGAGTTCAGGGAGGCGGGGCTGTCCCTCCCGGAATCGTCCAAATAGGTGTTGCCAATCCAGGTTCGCGCTCGCCGCCGCCTTCGCGTCCGAGGTCGGCGACTTCTCGAGGTTCCGCTCCGGCAGGCAGGTGACGTCCTACTTCGGCCTCGCCCCGAAGCAGAGGTCGAGCGCGGACTCCGTGCGCCTCGGCGGGATCAGCGGGGCCGGCAACGCGCTCGTCAGGAGGTTGGCAGTCGAGGGGTCCTGGAGCTACGTCCAAGCGAGCCACCAACCGAAGCTGATGCCCAAGGGCAGCGGCGTCCCGCTCGAGGTAAGGATGCACGGGAGGAAGGGTTCCGAGCGCCTGCTCCGGCGCCGCGAGGAGATGCTCGCCAGGGGCATGCCCCAGGCGAAGGCGAACGCCGCCACCGCCGCCGAGCTCGTGAGGTGGCTGTGGGCCCTCGGCGCGATGTGCCGGGAGGCAACCGAATAGACATAGCCCCCGTCCCGGCGAGCCGGGCAGCCTTCGGGGATACCCCCGCTTTCGCTGGGCGCGCGGCAGCGGCCGCATGCGCGTAGTCAGACTTGGGGAGCCCCGCCGAAGGAGAGGATTGCGGGCCGCCGGAGCGGTATCCGCGGATATGAGACTGAGCCGAAGGCGTCGACGACATGCTGGGGGCGGACCGGGACGGGTTCAACGGCAGGCCCCGCCGACCGATTGCAAGCGGTCGGCGGGGCCATTGTGGCTCTTGACAGCGGATTGGGTCATATGAGCGAGCGGGCCGCATTTGAGACAAGGTGATGTGAAACGAAAGGGCGCTGACCTTCTGGTCGCGCCCTTGAAGTTGAACGTCAGATTGTCCAAATGCGGCCCGCGCAGCGTCGGCTGGTCCGCCGTTCGTTAGAACGGCGGAACCTGAGACGTAACCCCTAAGGACGCTGGCCCATGCCACCCTCGAGGGTGACGGTCTCGCCGTTCATGTACTTAAAGTCGGGACCGCAGAGCTGAACGACAACGCGGCCGATCTCCTTCTCGACGTCGCCGTAGTGACCCGCCGGCGGCATGTGGACGTTGGCCTTGAACGCCTCGGGATAGGCATCCTGGAAGTTCTCGAGCGCAGCGGTCCAAGCAAGCGGGCAAACGATGTTGACGTTGATGCCGTCCTTGCCCCACTCGTTGGCAGCGACGCGGGTCAGACCGCGGATGCCCTCCTTGGCGGCAGCATAGCTGCACTGGCCATAATTGCCAAACAGGCCGGCGCCCGAAGCGAAGTTGACCACGGAGCCCTTGGTCTCCTTCAGGTGCGGATAGGCCTTCTGCATGTACAGGTAGGTGGCATACAGGCCAGAGTAAATGGCCAGGTTGAACTGATCCATGGTGTGATCGGCGATGGTCACGCCCGAGGCGCTGGCCTGAGCATTGTTGACGACGGCGTCGATGCGGCCGAACTCCTCAATGGCCTTGTCGATGACGTTCTGGACGACGGCCTCGTTGTCCTGACCAGCCGAGACATCGGCCTGAACAGGCAGAACCTTGACGCCGTACTCGGCCTCGAGAGACTCCTTGGCGGCCTCGAGCTTGGCGACGTTGCGGCCGGTGATGACGAGGTTCGCGCCCTCCTTGGCAAATGCGATATCGATGCCGTAGCCGATGGAGCCAGCGGAACCGTCCTTAAGCGTGGCCTTGCCGCCGCCGGTGACGATCACGGTCTTACCAGTGAAAAGTCCCATACAAAGTCCTTTCAAATCGCGACGGGCACGCCCGCCGACTGCGCGCATCCAACTTCACGCGCCAAAAGCTGAAATGCAACTTTAGCTTCTTCAAGTGAAAAATAAAGCCCATGGCAGGCGAACGGCACCACGTCGTTCGGCGAAGGGATTGTCAAGTACAAACTGAATAAAGCGATCGAGTTATTGCTATCAGATCGAGCCATCGAACACGTTTTGAAACTTTGCTGCGGCGCGCGGGATGTCGGCGCGAGACTTTATCATAGGGTGACAAACAACGATGAGGAGCACATGCCTATGACAGACGAGCTGGACCCCCAGACTCAACAGCATATTGATGATTCCGCAGACGTCACCGCAGATACTGACGCTGTGACCTGCGATGGTATCGACATCGACGACCCCATCTTGAACAAAAGCGCTACGGCGGAAACCCCCGAAACAGAAAACGCCGATGAGCAAAACGACGATGCGCCCGCTCAGGACGACGCCCCTGTACAGGACGACGCCCCGCAAGCAGCGGGCCCCATCGAGGTGTCTTCGGAAGAAGAGCTCGATGCCGTCATGGACTCCATGATGGATGCTGTCAAAGCGATGAAAGACGCCGTCGCCGATGCCGATATCGATGCCGAGGAAGAGGAGGCCGCCGAGGCGGCCTCGACCTTTGTGCCCGGCGAGACTCCGGTTGCCGACCAGGGCAGCACCATGCCCTCGTTTCTGCAGCTCGAGCACCCCACGATTGGCGCCGATGCGGTCGATCCGCACGCAGCAGGCTTTTCTGTGGTCGAGGGCGGTACCGGCAATATCGCCGCGCCGCAGGCTGCCGATGCGGACGCTGCCGACACCGCTCGCCCGACCGCCCCGCACTCCCCCGCCGCGAGCCGCGATCTGGGGACCGCTGTCTCGAACACTGCGAACGCCGTGGGTACCTTTATCGCCCAGGGCGCCTCGGCCATGCGCGAGATGAACGCCGCGAAAAAGGCACTTGCCGATGCCCGCGCCCACCTGGCCGAACTTGAGCAGCGCATTGCCGATCAGGCCGAGGAACTCGAGACGCGCCAGGATATCGCAGGCCGCTACGACCAGATCGTCGCCGACCAGCGCCAGGCGATCGCCACAGCGCAAAAGACCGCTGCGGCAGCCGAAATCGATCGCGATGTCCATGCTTCCAAAGTAGCAGAGCTCAAGGGTCAGCTCGAACAAATGAAGACAGAGGATGACGCGACCGAGCTCCGCCTGAAGGCCGCGCTCGATGCCGTGGAGGCCCGCGAGGCGAGCTCGCGCGAGACCGGCAACCGCCTCGTTCGCCGTCTTGAGGATTCCAAGCGCATCCGCGACAAGGTGCAGGCCGAGCGAGACGCCGGCATTGCCGCCGCACAACAAACCGTCGACGCCACGCGCGCCCAGCTCGAGACACTGCGTCATGAGTATGCCGAGCTGCAACGCAATCCCTCGGCAAATCCCGCCAACTATACGGTGCGCACCAGCGAGCTCTCGATGCAGATCTCCGACACGGCAGATGCCCTGCGTAAAGCCGAAGAAGATGTCCCGCGCATCACCGCCGACCTTGAGCACTCGCTTGCCGCAGCCGAGCAGGCCGTCGAACAGGCGCAGGCCCCCATCGCCGACGCCAAGCGAGCCCATCAGGCCGTGACGGCAGAGGCCGATGCCGCGCGCGACGAGCTGCAGACCGCAAAAACCGCCGCTGCAACGCGCCAGCGCGAACTGCGCGAGAAGATCACTGCCGAGGACAAGGCACGCCGCGACCAAGAGCAGAGCATCGCCAACGCCCAAGCAGATGCCGCACATGCGCAGTCGATCATCGAACAGGCGACCGAAGTACACGACCACCCAGAGATCACTGAGTCGCTTGCAGGATCCTTGGCCCGAGACAAAGCCGAACACGCCGAGGCCGAGCGAGAAGTCGCCCGGCTCGAGGCCACCGAGGACGCGGTGCGCGAGCGTACCCGCGACTCACGCATCAAATTCACCGGCGCCATCGTCTGCATTGTCGCCGCAATCCTGGTGATCATCCTAGCCTGGCTGTTCGCAAGCAAGTAGTCGTTTAAGAACGTCCCCAATGACTACCTTTCGCCAGCAACGCAAACGCCGATGTTATGGCACCGACAGACACTATGACCCAATCCGAGGGCACTGAAAAGATAGGAGCCCCCGCTCG
>CABRID010000131.1 GCA_902470895.1 uncultured Collinsella sp. | reverse complement strand
GGTGGGAAGCTTGTCGCCCGGTTTAAGAGCACCACCTCGATACTTCGACGAATATCTGCAGCTATCGCCTCGTATTTGGGAATCAAGGAACCTCCTTTCCAACTTGATTGAGAATAAAAGAAAGTATAGTCAACGCCTAAGTATCTCTATTGAGTTATTGAAAAGTTCGAGAAAGATAAAATCAAAAGACGCCCCGCTTGTAAAATCAGAGCGTTTTAAATGATAAACATCTGAGTAGTGTCGTGTTGAGGAATGATCGGTCCGAGGGCGGGACCGAACCGATATAGCGGCCAGCGAACCGAATCTCGTACTCTGCGTTTTCCCAGATAAAACCTGCCAAAACAAACCTGTCTCTTTTTGGTAGGTTTTTGCCTTGGGAGCGGTACCATACAGGCAATGTTTAAACGAGAAAGGTGGGCTCTCATGGAACCTAAGCAGTACTACATCGGCATTGACGTCGGCGGCACTTCGGTTAAGGAGGGCCTGTTCGACGAGGACGGAAACCTGCTTGCCAAGGCCAGCGTGCCCACGCCTCCCATCGTTGACGCTGCGGGCTTTGCCGCGGTGACCGAGGCTATCGACCAGGTGGTCGCCAAGGCGCAGATTCCGCGTGCCTTTGTGGCAGGCATTGGCCTGGCCGTTCCGTGCCCCATCCCGGCGTCGGGCGATGCCAAGGTCAAGGCCAACATTGCCATTAACCTGCCCGAGCTGAGGATTGCCATTCAAAAGCACTGCCCCGACGCGGTCGTTAAGTACGAGAACGATGCCAACGCCGCTGCTATGGGCGAGGCCTGGCTCGGCTCTGCCAAGGGCGTACAGAACGTGGTGATGGTCACCATCGGTACCGGTGTGGGCGGCGGCGTTATCGTTAACGGCGACGTGGTATCGGGCGTTGTGGGCGCCGGCGGCGAGATTGGCCACATGTGCCTGAACCCGGCCGAGGAGCGCACCTGCGGCTGTGGCGGCCATGGCCACCTAGAGCAGTATTCCAGTGCCACCGGCGTGGTGAGCAATTACCTGGCCGAGTGCAAGAAGGCGGGCGTCGACCCCATCGAACTCACCGGTCCCTCCGATTCCAAGGACGTGTTCCAGGCCTGCCGCGAGGGCGACAAGCTCGCGCTGGCCGCGGCCGACACCATGGCCGACTATCTCGGCCGTGCTCTGGCACTTATCGCCAACGTGGTCGACCCCGAGATGTTCCTGATCGGTGGCGGCGCCTCCGCCTCGGCCGATGTCTACCTCGACAAGGCTCGCGAGTACTTCCAGCGCTACGCGCTCTCTGCCTCGCGCGAGACGCCCATTAAGGTCGCTTCGCTCGGAAACGACGCCGGCATCATCGGTGCCGCCTACGTAGCTCTGCGCGCCGCCGGCAAATAGCTGGTGCAAAGGGGGCAGACTTCGCTCCAACACTTGCCCCAAAATATGCCGTGGCCCTTCCGTCTGCGAGGGCTCGGCATCGGCGTGCTACCATAGCTACGTCCAAGTACACATATCAAGTGGAGGATATCCATGGCAAACGTTCTTGTCTTTGGTCACCAGAACCCCGATAACGACGCCATCATGAGCGCCGTCGTCCTGTCCCAGCTGCTCAACCAGGTTGAGTATGCCGGCAACACCTACGAGGCCTGCGCCCTTGGTCAGCTTCCGGCCGAGTCCGCCAAGCTGCTCGCCGACGCCGGCATCGCCGAGCCCCGCGTGATCGAGTCCGTCGAGGCCGGTCAGCTCGTCGTCCTCACCGACCACAACGAGTCTGCCCAGTCCGTCGCTGGCCTTAAGGACGCCACGGTCTTTGGCGTTGTCGATCATCACCGCATCGGCGACTTCGAGACCGCCGGCCCGCTGCACTACATCTGCCTGCCCTGGGGCTCCAGCTGCACCATCGTCACCAAGCTCGCCGGCGTGCTCGGCGTTGAGCTTTCCGACGTCCAGGCTAAGCTGCTGCTCTCGGCCATGATGACCGACACGCTCATGCTCAAGAGCCCCACCACCACCGATGTCGACCGCGCCGTCGCCGCCAAGCTCGGCGAGCAGGTGGGCGTCGACCCGGTCAAGTTTGGCATGGAGGTCTTCCTCACCCGTCCGTCTGGCTCTTTCACCGCAGCCGAGATGGTCGGCAACGACATCAAGATGTTCGAGCCCGCCGGCAAGAAGCTGCTCATCGGCCAGTACGAGACTGTCGACAAGACCCGCGCACTCGGCATGATCGACGAGATTCGCGAGGCCATGCGCGCCTACGCCGCCGAGAAGGGTGCCGACGGCATTGTCCTGTGCATCACTGACATCATGGAGGAGGGCTCGCAGGTCCTGCTCGAGGGCGAGACCGAGGCTGCTCAGAAGGGCCTGGGCATTGCCGACGAGCACGACGGCGTCTGGATGCCGGGCGTCCTCTCCCGTAAGAAGCAGGTCGCTGCCCCCATCATGGCCGCCTGCTAGGTTTAGTTGACTAAACGCCACGACCGGATCGCGGACGCCCCGCGCTCCGGTCGTTTTTTGTGCACGGCGCCGCGTCGTCTCTTGGACAGGCGTGCCCGTGCCGTTGAGCAAATAATGTTCAACCTGTGGTTCCGCTTTTCGGCCACGCCTGCGTGCTTGTCGTGCAGGGTAGGCTAGATGCAAGCGTAATACGTTAGAGCGCGGCGCCGCCACTTGGGCGGGCCGTGCTTTTTTAAGACGGGAGCTTTCCCGTGAAAGGAGCCGCCCATGGCAGCAACTGAGCAGCTGTTCAACGTTCGTGAGCGCAAGCGCTTTGAACGTCACGACATTTGGGAACGCATCACCGAGAACGGCACGATTTCCGCCGCCGTCATGGTCTTCGCCGCCATCGCCGCCGTCATTTGCGCCAATACCGATGCCTACGAGGCCATCCATCACTTTTTGGAGACCCCGCTGTATGTGGGTCTGGGCAACCTTACGGCCGGTCTCACCGTTGAGCTTTTCGTCAACGACTTCCTCATGGCGATTTTCTTTTTGTTGGTGGGCATTGAGCTTAAGTACGAGATGACGGTCGGCGAGCTCAAGAATCCGCGTCAGGCCATGCTTCCCATGCTGGCGGCCGTGGGCGGCGTCGTCGTTCCCGCCTGTATCTACCTGATCTTCAACCATGCCGGCGCCCGCAACGGTTGGGCCATCCCCATGGCAACCGATATTGCCTTTGCGCTGGGCGTGCTATCGCTTTTGGGCAATCGCGTTCCCAACGGCGTGCGCGTGTTCTTCTCGACGCTCGCCATCGCCGACGACCTCATCTCCATCGCCGCCATCGCCATCTTCTACGGTCAGAGCCCCAATCCGTTTTGGTTGGGCGCCGCCGCGCTTGTGACCTGCGCGCTCGTGTGGCTCAACAAGACGCAGCATTACCGCCTTGCCCCGTATTCGGTACTGGGTCTGCTGTTGTGGTTCTGTATGTTCAAGAGCGGCGTGCACGCCACGCTTGCTGGCGTTATCTTGGCCTTTACCATCCCGGCCAAGTGCGGCGTCAAGCTCGATAGCCTCACCGATTGGTTGGGCGAGTGCCTGCCGCTGCTCGATGACCGCTACGACGACGAGGCGCACATCTTGGGCCAGCATGACTTTACCGTCTCGACCACCAGGGTCGAGCGCGTCATGCACCGCGTGACCCCGCCGCTCATCCGCATGGAGCGTCTGATCTCCACACCGGTCAACTTTGTGATTCTGCCGATCTTTGCGTTCGTGAACGCACAGGTTCGCCTGGTAGGCGTGGATATGAGCACGTTGCTCACCGACCCGGTGACGCTCGGCGTGTACTTTGGCATGCTGCTGGGCAAGCCGATTGGTATTTTTGGCATGACATTTGCCCTGGTCAAGCTCAAGGCTTGCCAGTTGCCGCGCAACGTCAACTGGCACATGATTGCCGGTGTGGGCATTCTGGGCGGCATCGGCTTTACGATGTCGATCCTCATCAGCGGCCTCGCTTTCCCGACGGCCGAGTTTGAGGTTCTTGCCGCCAAGGCTGCCATTCTTGCCGGTTCGGTCACCGCGGCCGTGCTCGGCATGATCTACATGAGTGTGGTCTGCAAGCACCCCGCGCCCAAGAACGAGTAAAAGCTCGAAAAAAGACACCAGAACCGGTTTGGATGCGTTCGAAACTCGGATCCGAGCGCTACTGGCCCCCTGCCAGATACCCCCCGTGGTCAAAAAACGCCGTTTGTGAGTACTGTCACAAACGGCGTATCATTTTAGGTGCGGAAAATAATGAACAAATTTATAAGAACTGTACGTTAATGAGTGACCATCGACTTCCAATTTGGCGCTAGCTGACGGTGATTAGGG
>CABRID010000130.1 GCA_902470895.1 uncultured Collinsella sp. | reverse complement strand
GCAGCAGCTCGAGCGTGCGCACGAGCAGGTCGTCGAAGTCCATCGCGTTGGCGGCGCGCAGGCGGCGTTCCAGCTCCAAGTAGACCTGCGCGGCCTTTTTGTCGTTGGGGCTGTCGGCGGATTTGAGCATGTCCTCGGGGCCGATCATGGCGTTTTTGGCCGAACTGATCTTGCTGCGGATCATGTTGATGGGGAATTGCTTTTGCTCGATACCGAGCGCCTGCATAATATCGCGCACCATGCGCTTGGAATCGTCGTCATCGTAGATGGTGAACTGACCGGTGTAGCCCAGCAGGTCAGCGTCCTCGCGCAGCATGCGCACGCACATAGCATGGAAGGTGCACACCCACATGCCGCGGGTACCGCTGGGGATGAGTGCCGCCAGACGCTCGCGCATCTCGGCCGCGGCCTTGTTGGTAAACGTGATGGCAAGGATCTGCCAGGGCTTAACGCCCAGGTCGCCGAGCATATGTGCGATACGGAAGGTCAAGACGCGGGTCTTGCCCGAGCCGGCGCCGGCAAGGACCAGCAGCGGGCCCTCGGTGGTCAGGACCGCCTCGCGCTGAGCGGGATTAAGGCTGTCGATGTCGACGAGCGGCTTGGCGGGCTTGGGCGCCGGCGCGGGAGCGTCGTAGATGTCGAGCGGAACGAGCTCGGGCTCCGGCGCAGCAGGGGCGGTGTATGCATCGAGCGGCACGGGTTCCGGCGCGGGCGGCACAGGTACCGCGACATTCTTTTCCCAGGGCAAGGGCTGGGTCATGGGCGACTCCTCATCTGACGGACGGCGCGCCTGCGGGCAGCGCCATAGTTTGAGCCGTACCAGTATACCGAGCCGCGCGGACACCGACGCAAATCACACCACGACTCCGTGCGTCACCGTCAGGCTCGCCCCAGCGGATTTGGTGCAATGGGGTCAGGTTAGTCTGCACCAATCTATTGACAATCACGAAACCGCCGATGTCATGGCAGCAGCAGCGAGCGACGGTCAGGGCGAACAAATTGGCATGAAAAGGGGGCGGCATAGACCTTTTGGTCATGCCACCCCCTTTGAATGACAAGTTGTCGCCCTGGCCGCCGCGCAGCGTCGACTAAGTTAGAGGCTGAGCATCGGCTCCAGAACGAAGAAGTATGCGAGCACTACGATGCCCAGGATGATGCGGTAGGCACCGAAGCACTTGAAGTCGTGACGGCGGACGAAGCCCATGAGCCACTTGATGGCGATGAGCGAAACCACAAAGGCCACAACGCAGCCCACGCCCAGGATAGCGACCTCGTTGGCACCGAACGTGCCGCCCTTGATGAAGTACTTGACCAGCTTGAGCGCACTCG
Organism: uncultured Collinsella sp.; assembly: GCA_902470895.1. Taxonomy (GTDB): domain Bacteria; phylum Actinomycetota; class Coriobacteriia; order Coriobacteriales; family Coriobacteriaceae; genus Collinsella. Next base: position 3,049 of record CABRID010000130.1, on the reverse strand, counting down.
CGCCAAACATGACCGGGATGGCCAGGAAGAACGTAAACTTGGACGCCACCGAACGCGTGCAGCCCAAAAGCAGGCCGCCGATGATGGTAGAACCGGAGCGAGACGTACCAGGCACCAGCGAAAGCACCTGGAAGCAGCCGATACCCAGCGCAGTCTTCCAGCTCAGGTCCTCGAGCGTGGCGATGGAGCCAAAGTCCAGATTCTCGTCATCGTCCTCATCCTCAGCGGTAGCCGCGGCGGGCGCCGCAAAGTGCGCACCGGCGGGACGTCCACCCGACACCACAGCACGCGAACCAAACGAACCGGCAACGGCCATTTCCTCGCGCTTGCTCGCGCGCCAGTTCTCGATCACGATAAACAGCACGCCGTACACAATGAGCGCCAGCGCCACGACGGGAGCATTGTAGAAATGCTCCTCCATCCAGTCGTTAAGCGGCAGACCGATCGCCGCGGCGGGAATGCAGCCGAGCACAATCTTGCCCCACAGCACCCAGGTGTCGCGACGGCCCTCCTTGCCCTTGCTGGGCGAGAACGGATTGAGCTCATGGAAGAACAGGACGCAGACGGCCAAAATGGCACCAAGCTGAATCACAACCAGGAACATATTCCAGAACGTCTCGCTCACGTTCATCTTGACGAACTCGTCCACCAAGATCATGTGACCGGTCGACGAAACAGGCAGCCATTCGGTGATGCCCTCGACCAGGCCCATGAAGGCAGATTTTAGAAGCTCGATGATATCCAAAGGGACCCCCTCATTAGACACCCGCCGGTAGATGTTCTGCGGACGGTGCGGGCGATGTCCCATTATCAACCGTTGGCGGCGCACCTGCGCCTACCCTTACCAAAAAACTCGCCCGTTCACAGAATTGCGAGCGGTCAAATCCGAATCCTTGGGTATAACTGCAACAAGATAAAGTGTCCGGCGGCCAACGCGCCCGCGCCCGCCCGACGCACGAGCCCCGCGCCCGTGCGATAGACCAAGGAGGAAACCATGAACGAGGGCTACACCAAGGTATTTGTTTCACTCGACGGTACTGAGCAGCAGGATTTTGTGCTCGCACGCGCCATCAAGGTCGCCGCGAACAACGGCGCTAAGCTGATCATCGGCCACGTCATCGACTCCACCACGCTCGAGAGTGCCGGTTCCTATCCGGTCGACCTGGTCAACGGCTTGGAGGAGGCCTTTAACAACTCCATCGCCAAGCAGCTCGAGGAGGCCAAGGCCAATCCCGACATTCCCGAGGTCGAGGTCATGATTCGTACCGGCCGCATTCGTGAGACGCTCAAGGATGAGATGCTCGACGTGGTCAAGCCCGATCTGGTGCTCTGCGGCGCCCGCGGCCTGTCCTCGATCAAGTATGCGCTGCTGGGTTCGATTTCGACGTTCCTGCTGCGCAACACCGACTGCGACATCTTGGTCGTGAAGTAGGTTCCTTCCCGCCGGCGCAAGGCCTGCGGGGTTATCACGCCGACGTCCTCGCCGCTTCGCGGCTGCGGGATGTCGGCTTAGATAACCCCTCCCGGCCTTGCGCCTTCGTCACCGTACTTCAGCGAGTTGGCTGATAAAAGATGGCGTGCCGCCCCATTTGGGGCGGCACGTTTTGTTTGAGGCGGCACGTTTTTGTTTGGGCGGGCGTCTGCCGCGTGCGTTACTCGAAGTATTGGAACTTGTTGGTTGAGAAAGCGAACGTTACGACGAAGCCTTCGCCGGGCTCGGATGCCGCGGTGACGTTGATGCCCATCTTGGAGCACAGACGCGCCACCAGGTAGAGGCCGATGCCCGTTGCGCGCTTGGTGGTTCGGCCGTTGTCGCCGGTAAAGCCCTTCTCGAACACGCGTGGCAGGTCTGCCGCACTCACGCCGCAGCCGTTGTCGGCAACAGTGAGCTCGATGCGCTCGCTCGCCAGGCCCTCGTCCAGCAACGCGCCCGAAAACACGATCTTCGCGCCGTCCTCGCGCGCATATTTAATACTGTTCTGAATAAGCTGGCCCAGAATAAACTCGAGCCACTTCTCGTCGGTAAAGACCTCAAAGTCGAGGTTCTCGCACACCGGGGCCACGTGCGCCGCGATGAGCTCGCGCGCGTTGGCCTTAATCGCGCCCGTCACCAAGGTCTTGAGATCCCAGCGGCGAATCAGGTAGTCCCGCTCCACGACTTCCGAGCGCGCGTAGTACAGCGCCTGGTCGATATAGCGCTCCACGCGAGCCAGCTCGCGACCCAGGTCATCCACGCGCGACAGGTCGCCTTCGCTGCCGTCCAGGTTTTCCAAAATTAGATGGGCCGCCGCCAGGGGCAGCTTGGCCTCGTGGACCCAGCTCTCGATATAGTCGCGATAGTCATCGGTCTGACGCCGGCCTTCGGCAACCTCGTCGCAGGCGGCTTTGCCCACCCGGCGCAAGACCTCGTACTCGAGCTCGCCCTCGGCATAGGTCGGGCATTGCACCATCTCCTGCACCCATGCGGGACTCTCGAGCTCCTCTGCCGCACGCTCCAGCTGGCGCAGAAAACGACGACGGCGCGCGTATTCGATCACGATGCCGAGCATGCCAAAGATAAAGGACACGCCGACCGCCACGACCACGATAGAGACGGGTGCACCGGCGACCGTCAGCACAAAGCAGCTCAGCAGCACGCCACACGTCCACACGGCGACGGGAAGCAGCGCGTCTTTAAAGAACTTGCCAAACGACATAGCCGGCCCCTAGACCGAATAGCCTTGGCCGCGGTGCGTTGTCAAATACCCCTTGATGCCGATTTTTTCGAGCGTGGTGCGCAGGCGGTTGATGTTGACGGTGAGCGTATTGTCGTCCACGAAGGCGTCGGAGTCCCACAGGTACTGCATGATGGCCGAGCGCGAAACAATCTTGCCCGCGCGGCTCAGAAGCAGTGAGAGGATACGCAGCTCGTTTTTGGTGAGCTCGGTGCTAGTGCCGGTTTGCGTGTTGGTAACCATGGAGCCGGCGAGGTCGAGCTCCAGCCCCTTGTGGACAAGTGTGCTGCGCTCGCCTGCCGCCGCGGTGCGACGCAGCAGTGCGTTGATGCGCG
>CABRID010000129.1 GCA_902470895.1 uncultured Collinsella sp. | reverse complement strand
GATCAGCCTCGGTCTCGTGGGCTCGGAGATGTGTATAAGAGACAGATCCAGACGATTCCAACGTTCTCGTATTTCCCGTGCAGGTAATCGAAGAGGGCAGGCGACACCATACAGTTGCCGCCGACGGTCACGACTCTGTCGGGGTTTTCTGCCGCAAGCTTCCTCTGCGCATCCTGAATCCCCGCCAGGACTTCGTCCTCGGCATAGATGCGCTGTCTCCCATTTCTCATGTTCAAGTTTTGGGACGCGTTTCACAATGTCGAGTGGGACTCCTGGACAGTCGGATCACGTGGTGGCCCCCTTTGAGAGGGTCACGAGCATGGTGGTCCCGTTCTCGGAACTTGTTTCGACCTCTACCGTGCCACCGTGAAGCGCTGCAATCTCCCAAACAAGCGCTAGCCCGAGTCCTGCGCCGCCATATGCCCTGCTGCGGGATTTGTCTAGACGAAAGAACGGCTGGAAGATGCTTTCTCGGTACTGCTTGGGTATTCCCGGTCCCTGGTCCTCGACTCGCAGGAACACGTGGCTGTCGCTGTCGCAGATGGAGACGTTGACAGTCGAGCCGGAGCGGCTGTAACGGATGGCGTTTTCGACCAGATTAAACACCAGCCGATAGAGGAGCGTGTCGCTCCCGATTACTAAAGCGTCTCCAGCACAATTGAGGGCTATGCCCTTATTCTCGGCAAGTGGCGCAAGGTCGGTGAGGACCTCTTCGGACAAGGGACCGAGTTCAACATCGTCCTCGCAAGGAACGCTGCGGAGCTCGCTCATCTCGAGCAATACCTTGGTCATTCGAGACATGCGCTCAGTTTGTTCTTGTAGCAGGCCGAGCAGCTCGGCTGTTTCGGGTTGCAAACCGGAGTGCTCAGAGATGAATAGTTCAATCTGTGCTTGCATAAGGGAGAGCGGGGTGCGCAGCTCGTGTGCGGCGTTGCCGGTAAACTGACGCTGTGCAGAGAACCCTTCGCAAAGACGGGCAATCATGTCGTTGAAAGAGGCGCTGCATCGTTGTAGCTCGGTGGGCACATCTTCGCTGAGCTTAATTTCGCTTAGGTTGTCAGGCTGCACGCGCTCAACCTGGGCCGCAAAAGCCCGCAGCGGTTTGAGTGCACGGCCGCTCACAAAGTATGCCAGCGCGCCGCCAAGGAGTGTGACTCCAGCCGTGATGTACCAGGTTGTCGTGCCAAAAGACTCTTGTGCGTCGTTTACGACGACCGTGACCTCGTCATCGAGGGCTGCTTGTGTTGGGTCAAACGCCTGGGGCGAATCCGCGCCGGTAGCGGTAAAGGCCGAGATGTCACTGCCGATGGCATCCATGTAGCGCATGCCCGTATAGCCGACCAGGCAGTTCGTCAACACGCACGCTGCGCACGTGAGCAGCGCCGTCATAATCGTTATGCGCCATTGCAGCGAAAGCCTTTTCATTCGCTATCCTCCATAACGTAGCCCTCTCCAATCCGATTGCGAATCGGGTCGTATCCCAAAGCGCTGCGTAGCTTTTTGCGGAGTGACGAGATGTGAACGCGGGTTGCGTTGCTAAAGCTGTTCACGCTGCTATCCCAAACGTGCTCGATAAGCTCCTCTTGACTTACCGGACGCCCCTGATTAAGCATCAGGTATTCCAAGATTCCCGTTTCCTTGCGCGTAAAAGATAAAGCCTCGCTGTCCACGGAAGCGATGCGCGCCTTGGTGTCAAAACGGAGCTTTCCGCAGGTTAAAACTATGTCGCTTTGTGTAAAGCGTCTGAGGGTAAGGCTGCGAATCCTTGCCGCAAGCTCGTCCAGATGAAACGGCTTGGTGAGGTAATCGTTGGCCCCGGCATCGAGTCCAGCGACTTTATCGGATACTTCGCCACGTGCGGACAGAATCAGTACCTTGGTCTCGCAGTCAGTTTTCCTAAGTTCCCTGAGTACGGTCATGCCGTCGATACGGGGAAGGTTGAGGTCGAGTACCACGAGGTCGAAGACCTCAACGTCCAGTAGGTCGAGCGCCTCCTGTCCGTCGTGACAGCAGTCGACGCTGTACGCCAAGTTTCGCAAGCTGCGCGCGATTGCGTCACACAGCGCCCGCTCGTCCTCGACGATCAAAATACGCATAACAGTCTCCTTGCACATTTCAAATCGCGCTTAACACGGATTTTATAGCCGATATGGTCCAATGGTCGCGTAACGAAAGGAGTGGTCAGGTTGTTCAAAGCGGTAAAACCCGTGGTACAGGTCGCTTTGTTGATCGTCGGAATTGCCATGGTGTGCTTTGGCGTTATGCGTGGCGAGGCGGATGCCGTGCTGGCCAAAGCGATTAGGCTGTGCTTGGAGTGTATCGGAATTGGATAAAAGAGAAAACACTGCGTCGCATGTTGTGGCTCGATTTCGCGGATTCATTCAGGCGGCGGCAACGCTCGTCACCAATATCCACCTGCCAAACTTTGCCAAAGGTGGCATCTATCAGGGCGCGGGAAAAACGGTCTGCGTACCTGGACTTAATTGCTATTCGTGTCCCGCGGCATCGGGTGCGTGCCCCATCGGGTCGTTCCAGTCGGTGGTAGGTTCATCCAGGTTCAACTTTTCTTACTATGTTACCGGTACGCTCATTTTGCTCGGCGTGCTGCTGGGACGCTTTGTATGCGGCTTTCTGTGCCCGTTTGGTTGGCTGCAGGAGCTGCTTCATAAGATTCCCGGCAAAAAGCTTTCGACAAAAAAGCTCAAGGCGCTTACGTATATCAAATACTTCGTGCTGCTGTTTGCTGTGGTATTGCTGCCTGTGCTGGTGGTCAACGACCTGGGGATGGGAGATCCGTTCTTTTGTAAGTACATCTGTCCGCAGGGTGTGCTCGAGGGCGCCATTCCTCTGGCCATTGCCAATGCCGGCATTCGATCTGCGCTGGGGCAGCTCTTTACCTGGAAACTTGCCGTTCTCATTGCCGTGGTAGTGCTGAGCGTTTTGTTCTATCGCCCCTTCTGCAAATGGATTTGCCCGCTCGGCGCATTCTATGCGCTCATGAATAAGGTATCCCTGCTAGGGATTCGGGTCGATGCATGCAAATGCGTCTCGTGCGGCAAGTGTTCAAGGGTTTGTCAGATGGACGTTGATGTGGTCCGCGCGCCCAATCATGCCGAATGTATCCGGTGCGGAAAGTGCATCGGGGCCTGTCCTGTCGATGCCATCAGCTATCGCTATGGCCTGGATGTGTCGGCGGAAAAGCTTCCCTTGACCGCCGATAAAAAGTAAACAAGCTTCGACAAAACGGAGGAATGACTATGAAGCTTTCTAAGATTGCGGCCCTGTTTATGGTGCCGGTATTGGCCTTGTGCCTTGTGGCATGTTCGGCGCCCGGTGGCAATGTGAGCGAATCTGCGAGCTCCGATCCTAAGATCGCAGAACTCACTGCGCAGAAGCCGGCCAATGCCGACGAGGCTGCCGAGCTGTATGCGAAGCTCATGCAGAAGGAGAACGAGATCTTTTCGAGTGATAACGCGCTGTGGGAAAAGGTATTCAATGCGGCAAATAAAGACTCGGCAATGATTGAGGACGGCAGCAATTACGGCGATTTCCTGCTCAAGACCATCGACGGCGCCAAGGATGAGTTCACGGCGGATGAGCTTAAGACGCTCAAGGCCGGTGCGCAGCAGATCAAGGAGATCGAGGACAAGCTCGAGAGCCTGGAGAAGGAGTTCCCCGGCTGTGGAAGCACGCCGAGCTCAGGCGAGAGCGTCGACGCTTCGACCGCTGGCATGACGGCTGGTGCCAATGCTTCGAACGAGGCGACGAAGTTCCCCAGCTTTACGGGCAAGGACCTGGATGGCAACGACGTGAGCAGCGACGAGCTGTTCTCTAAGAACAAGGTCACCGTCATGAACTTCTGGTTCACCACTTGCAAGCCGTGCGTGGGCGAGCTGGGCGATCTTGAGAAACTGAATCAGGAGCTTGCCGAGAGGGGCGGCCAGGTCGTGGGCGTCAATTCCTTTACGCTCGATGGCAACAAAGGCGAGATTGCAGATGCCAAGGACGTGCTGAGCAAGAAGGGCGTGACGTATAAGAACATCTGGTTCAAGTCGGATAGCGAGGCCGGTAAGTTTACGTCAAATTTGTTCTCGTTCCCGACAACGTATGTCATCGATCAGAATGGCAATATCGTAGGGGAGCCCATCGTGGGCGCCATCAGCTCCGCCGAGCAGCGCGCAGCGCTCGACAAGCTTATCGACCAGGCGATTGCGAATAGCGAGCAGTAGAAAACGCGTAAAGCATGGCAATGATCGTGCACCGCTGTGCGGAGTAGTTCGCTGCCTTTCAAGATAATCTCCACCATATAGAGGTCCCGCTCGGGACCTCTTCTTTTAGGCGCCGTCCTGTTCGTTTTTTTGATGCGGTTGGGGGTGCGGACAGAAAGTTGGACCGTGAAGCGGTCCGGACTGGAGGTTCGCATG
>CABRID010000128.1 GCA_902470895.1 uncultured Collinsella sp. | reverse complement strand
AGCGCTCGTTGAAGGTGCCATGTTGAAGGCCGTAGAGCTCGCCAATCGTCTCGCGCGTGAATATGTCCTCGGGTGCGCCGGCGCGGAAGACCCGGCCGTCCTTCACGCAAATCACCTTGTCGGCGCTTTTCTGCGCGAGTTCGAGTTCGTGGATGGACATGATGACAGCCACATTCCGCGATTTCGCAAGGTGGCGAAGTATTCGCAGCAGGTCGATCTGGTAGCGGATATCGAGATACGACGTGGGTTCGTCGAGCACGAGCACACGTGGATCCTGCGCGATGGCGCGTGCGAGCATGACGCGCTGGCGTTGCCCGTCGCTTATCTGCATGAAGTCGCGCTCGGCGAGCTCTTCCACATGTGCGGTTTTTATGGCCTCGTCGACCCGATTATGGTCGCCGGGCGAGAGTGTGCCCATTCGCCCGGTGTAGGGATGCCTTCCCGCCTCTACGATATCGCGGCAGGTGAGGAGCTCGGTCCGGGGTCGATCTGTCAGCATAACGGCAAGGTTCCTTGCGAACTCCGCCGTCTTCCATCGGGAAATCTCCCGCCCGTCGAGCTCGACCGCGCCGGCAAGCGGTGCCAGATGGCGTGTGATGGTTTTCAAGATGGTCGACTTGCCCGAGCCGTTCGGCCCGATGAGCGCCACGACGTCGCCCGCGCGAACCTCCAGCTCGACGCCTTCGACTACGACCTTCTTGTCGTAACCCGCCGACAGGTCGCTTATGCGGAAAAGCGGCGCTCCGTCAGCCTGCGTTTCGACCGGGGTTTCGAGGTTCGACTCCCCTCCGAGCGTTTTGGGCTGCGGCACGAATTTCCCCATCTACCTCACCCGCTTCTTCAACATGAGTGCGATAACCACCGGCGCGCCGAAGATGGCGGTGACGGCGCTGATGGAAAGCTCGACAGGGGAGAACAGCGTGCGTGCGATCAAATCGCAGCCCGCGCAGAAGATGGCGCCTCCCAAGAAGCACGCAGGAATCACGCGGATGGGCTTCGACGACTTCAGCGCCGACTTAACGAGATGCGGAACCGCGATGCCTACGAACGACACCGGACCAGCGAACGCGGTCACGCAGGCGGAGAGCATGCTTGCTAGAAGGACGAGCACCACGCGGAAGCGTGCGACGTTCACGCCGACGCTTTTTGCGTAGGCTTCTCCCAGCTGGAAGGCGGAAAGGGGCTTCGATATCGCGAATACGCATGCGCTCACGGTGATCACCACGACCGCGATGACCGCGACGTCGTCCCAGCTCGAACCCGAGAAGCTACCCAAAGACCAGTTGTGCAGGTTCACGATGGACTGGTCGTCGGCGAAGGCGATGAGGAAGTTCGTCGCCGCCGAGCAGATGTATCCCACCATGACGCCCGCCACGATGAGCATGGCCATGGAACTTATGCGCCGTGCGATGAGGAGCACGAAGCCGATGGTGATAAGCGATCCCAGAAACGCTGTGGCCACCATGACCGGCGAGGACATGGCCTGGTTCGCGCCCAGAAGCACGATCATCGTAAGCGCGACGACGAACTTTGCGCCCGAGGAGACGCCCAAGATGAACGGGTCGGCGATGGGGTTGTTGAAAAACGTCTGCAGCAGGAACCCGGAGAGCGAAAGTGCCCCGCCGAGAAGTATGGCTGAAAGCACGCGCGGCAGGCGAATCTCCCAGATGACCTGGCTTTCCATGGAATTGGCCGCGCCGCCCGAAAGGATGTCGGGGATGTGGTCTGCGGGCACGAGCACGCTCCCGATGCACAGGTTGGCCCCGACGAGCACGATGAGGGCAACAGCGAGCAGCGCCGTCACGACGCGACACCGCGCGGCGCGCCCCGATTCGTCGTATGCCATGGTAAGCCGGCTTCTCATGGCGCTAGCCGAGCTTCCTCAGATAATGGAAGTCACTCGTGTCATCGCCGGTGAACGCCCCGTGCAGCTCGTCGATAATGTCGGCGGTAGAAGTCATCTGCTGGTACATGTCGGCGCCTGTGACCCAGACGTTGCCGTTCTTCACGGCTTTGAACTGCGACAATAGCGCGTTTTTGCTTACGAAGTCGCTCAAGGTGGCAACCGATTCGTCGATGGTGCCGTTGTAGACGATGATGTCGGCATCCTTCGCCGTCGCATAGAAGCGCTCCATTTCGAGCGTTACTGACGAACCTGACGTCGACGCCGTCTGTGCGTCATCGAGCGCGTAGCTGCCGCCTGCGAGCTCGATCATCTGCGCCACGTAGTCGCCCCTCCGCCGCGTGACGGCGGCCCCGTTCGAGTTAATGTAGAAATACGCCACGGTTTTACCTGACGACGCGAGCCCCGACGTTTGCTCGACGCGGGCCTTCTGCTCGTTGAACAGGTGCGCGGCCTCCTCTTCCTTGTCGAACAGGACGCCGAAAAGCTTAATCCACTCGACGCGTCCGAGTGCTTCGGGCTCGCTCGACGACTGTTCGGTGAGCACGACGAGCCCGAGCTTCTGCAGCTTTTCCTTCACATCGGGCGTGTGGTTGATCATGGTGTTCTCGATGGCGAGCGTGCAGCCCGAGGCCGATATTCGCTCGTAGTCGGGCGCGCTGTACTTGCCGCCGTAGGCGATCGCCCCACTTTCGAGCGCGCTTTTGAAGCCCGCGACCGAGCAATCGTCGGCCTTCGTGCCCGACATTAAGATATTGTCGTTCGCATCGAGCGCGTCGACCAGGCACATCGTCGCCGACGACACGAGGTACACCTTGTCGGCGGGGCGTCTTATGACCGCGATGTCGGAGCTCAACCCGTCAGGTACCTTCGCATCTTGCGGCACCACGAGGAAGCGCTCCCCGTTCGAAACGCAGATAAGCCGCAAGCCGCCTTCGAACTCGTCGACAGTGAAGTGCTTGGCGTATTCAAGCTGAAGCGCCCCCGTCGGCTCCCAGCCGCAGCCCAAATCAGCGTTGTGGAAGTCGGCCGCGGCGCTTGAAGCCGTTCCCGCAGGGGAGCCGCCGCTTGCATCGTCGCCCGATTTCTCCTTCATGGTGGATGAGTCGAAGTGGAGCGTGTAGTCGATGGTGTGCGGCGTCGACATGGCGACGGTCTCGGCCGACACGGCGATGTCCTCGTCGAGCGTGACGGGTATCTCGAACGTGGAGTTGCCGCCGTCGTTTACGGGCGCGTAGTCCACGCCGTCGACGGTCATCTTGTCGTAGTTCGAACTCGACCAGGTGATGGTCGCGGTGTAGGTGTCGCCATCCTTCACAATTGTGGTGGGCGAGGCGATGCTTGCGCGCCCTGACCCGCCGGAAAGCGAGACGCTCACAGTGTATTCCTGAGAGCCCGCCGTGGCACCGGTCACGTTCGGGCTCGCACTGCACCCCGCGAAGGGAAGCGCGAGCAGGGCGACGAGAACGCAGGCGATCGCGCGCGCCGCGATGCTGCGGCGCTTCCTGTTTTCCCCCTTGGGAAGAATCGACCGCATGGCGTTACTTCAGTGCGTCGGCGCGCAGATCGACGCCGGCGGATTCGAATACGAGCGTGCGGTCGTACCACCGCTCCCTTTTAATGCTCCACGCGGCGCAGGCGGTGTCCTCGTCGAGCGCATCAACGGGCACGTCGTAGGTGTACTTGCCTTCCGCGTTTTCCACATAGGGGATGAAGTCGGCCTCGCTCGCGGCGGCAGCCTCGTCGCCCGTGCCCATGAAGAGCTTGCCGTAGCCCGTGCCGGAAAGTGTCATCACGCAGTGCATGGAGCCGTTTTCCACGATGAGCTGGGCATCCACAATCCTGAACATGTTCGAGCTGGAATCTACGGTGATCGGATAGGTGCCGTCGGCCACCTTGTCGGCGGTGATGGGGGCAGCGCTTGCGCCCTCGGGCGCATCGGCCGCCTGTTCGGTCTTTTCCTGGGAATCGGCATCGCTTGCCTTTGCGCTGTCGATTGAATTTCCGCCGCAGCCGGCGAGCGAGAACGCGAAAAGCGCCGCCGACAGGGCGAAGGCGAGGGTTTTCTTCAACATGGAGGGGGTTCCTTTCAATCGCTTCGACCGCCCGCGCCGTGCGGTGGGCGGGCGGGATGCGAATGCAACGGGCATGCGCCGTCAGTCGGGGAAGGCGCATGCCCGTTGCACGGGGACGCGACCGGCGCCCCCGTGCGCGGCGAGTTTACAGCTTGGCGATGGCGTCGTCCACGTGCGCGACGTAGATGTCGTCGACCGCGACGTTCTGTCCCAGACCCTGGAGCAGGCACGTCACTTCGAAGCCGGCAGCCACGAACTTCGCAGCCCAGCTGTCGGGGTCGGTCTCGTCTGCCATGTCGTTGTTCGCGTGGTCGCCCGCGACCACCATGAACGGCGCGAGCACGGCCTTCTTGTAGCCTGCGGCGCTCGCGGCGGCGATAACATCCTCGCAGGTCGGTTCAGCCTCTGTCTCTTATACACATCTCCGAGCCCACGAGACCGAGGCTGATCT
>CABRID010000127.1 GCA_902470895.1 uncultured Collinsella sp. | reverse complement strand
CCCATGCGGACTCCAATCTGGACCGGACTCGGTCCAACTTTTTGTCCGCACCCCCGGAACGTCCCCAAGTGCCGAGCCGCAGCTATAACAGTCCAAAGTACTTCGCGGCGTTGTAGATGCCGTCGTCGTCCACGGCAGTCGTCACATAGGTCGCCGCGGCCTTCACGGTATCCTGCGCGTTGCCCATGGCCACACTTGTGCCCACGGCCGAGAACATCGACAGGTCGTTCTCGCCGTCGCCAAAGGCAATCGCTTCACTCGCGTCGATGCCCAGGCGCTCCAGCGTCGCCGCCACACCCAGGTCCTTGCCGCCGTTGGCCGGAATAATGTCGCAGAACAGGTCGCACCAGCGCGTGGTGAGCGAATGCGACACGGCATCGGTCACGATGTGCTCGTCAACTGGGTCAACAAAGGCACAGAACTGATAGACCGGCGCGTCAAAGGCATGCTCAAACGGCTCCTCGTGGTAGACGATTCCCGCGTTGCTGCCAGCCGTCACCACGCGCTCGGACAGGCGGTTCACAAACGAGTTCTCGCCCTGCATGCACAGTGAGTCGTAGCGCCCCTGCAACACCTGGTCCACAATCACCGCAACGTCGTCCGGATCGATCGGGCAGCTGCGGTAAACCCCCTCGGAATCAAAACAGTGCTGGCCCGAAAGCGTAATGTACGCATCCCAACCCAAGTCGAACAGCCAATCCGGCATCTGGTAGGTCGGGCGACCCGTGGCGATTACGCACGCAATCCCCTGTTCGTGAAAGCTATCGAGCACCCGCTGCGCCGACGCCGGAATCCGATGGGTCTTAAAGCTCAGCAACGTGCCGTCGATATCGAAAAACGCAGCCTTAATCATCCTCGCCTACTCCTCGCCCTCGAGCCTCTCGCTCGCCTCGAGCCACGCCATCTCCAACTCGTCCATGGCGGCGTGGGCCTCGTCGATCTTTGCCTGCTGCTCGCCCAGCGCCGTGTAATTGGTGGGGTCGACCTGGGTCATCGCGGCCTCGGCCTCCTCCACGCGTGCGCGCTGCGTCTCCATTTTGCGCTCGAGCGAGCTCACCTCGCGGCGGAGCTTCTGGCGTTCGGCGTTGGAAAGGCCGTTGGGCTGACCGCTCGACTTGGGCTTTTCGGCCGCAGCCGCCGCGGCACCGGTGTCAAACGTGCCGGTCTTGGCACTCGGCGCACCCACGGGCTCGCCCTCGGCGGTGGCGTTGCACAGGCGCAGGTACTGGTCGACGCCGCCGGGCATATGCGTCAGGTGACCGTCGATCAGCGCCCACTGCTGGTCGGTCACGCGCTCCATCAAGAAGCGGTCGTGTGTCACCAGGATCAACGTGCCGGGCCAGCCGTCGAGCAGGTCCTCGACAATCGCGAGCATGTCGGTATCCAGGTCGTTGCCGGGCTCGTCCAGGATGAGCACGTTGGGCTCGTCCAGGATCGTCAGCAGCAGCGACAGGCGACGGCGCTGGCCGCCCGAAAGATCGCCGATGCGGCTCCAGAGCTGCTGCGTCGTAAATCCCAGGCGCTCGCAAAGCTTCTCGGGCGAAGTCTCCTTGCCGTCGATGACGTAGTACTTCTTATAGTTGCTGAGCACCTCGCGGATCGTGTCGCCCATGTAGGGCTCGAGCTCCTCGAGCTGCTGCGACAGCACGCCAAAGCGTACCGTCTGGCCAATCTTCACGCGGCCGCGCGTGGGCGCAATTTTGCCCTGGATCACATCAAGCAGCGTCGACTTGCCAGCGCCATTCTCACCCAAAAGACCATAGCGGTCGCCCGCACCAATGAGCCAGGTCACATCGGAGAGCACCTGCTTGGGCGCGCCGCCGGCATCCGCATAGCCGGCGTCCACGTCGACCACATCGATAACCTGCTTGCCCAAGCGGCTCACGGCGAGGCGTTTGAGCTCCAGCTCGTCACGCACGGGCGGCACGTCGGCGATCAGCTCGCGGGCGGCATCCACGCGAAACTTGGGCTTGGTGGAACGAGCCTGGGCACCGCGGCTCAGCCACGCGAGCTCCTTACGTGCCATGTTGCGACGGCGCTCCTCGGTAACCGCGGCCATGCGGTCGCGTTCCACGCGCTGCAGGATGTAGGCCGAGTAACCGCCCTCGAAGGGGTCGACCTGGCCGTCGTGGACCTCCCACATGCTGGTGCAGACCTCGTCCAAGAACCAACGGTCATGCGTGACCACGAGCATGGCGCCCTGGCCACGCTGCCAGCGGGCCTTTAAGTGACGCGCGAGCCAGTTGATGGTGCGCATGTCCAGGTGGTTGGTGGGCTCGTCGAGCATGAGCACGTCGTAGTCGCCGATCAGCAGGCGCGCGAGGTCCACGCGACGGCGCTGGCCGCCCGAAAGCTCGCCCACCGTGCCCTCCCAGGGCACATCGCTAATAAGGCCGGCCAGAATCTGGCGCGTGCGGGGGCTCGACGCCCACTCGTACTCGGGGACGTCACCCACAACGGCATGATGCACGGTGTCGGTATCGACCAGCTGGTCCTTTTGGCCGAGTAGACCGATCGTGGTGCCGCGACGGTGCGTCACGCGGCCGTCGTCGGGCTCCAACGTGCCGGCGAGCACGCTCAGCAGCGTCGACTTACCGTCGCCGTTTTTACCGACAATACCAATACGGTCGCCCTCGCCCACGCCGAGCGTAACGCTATCGAAAATATGCTTGGTGGGAAACTCTAGGCTGACGGAATCGCATCCCAAAAGAATCGCCATATGCCCTGCTCCTTCGTAGAAATTCAACGTTGTCCATGATAGCAGCGAGCCCCACCCCAAACCACCACGAAGGCGCCTGTCCCCTTTGTGGCGGTCGTTTCGGTCGCAGAGCAAAAAGGCGGGCCATCTCCCAAAAGAGATGACCCGCCTCTCCAATCAGTCCCGTGACAACCGTGGCCGCCGCGGGCCTCAAGCATGTCCCGGACTAGGAGAACATGCCGGTGAGGTAATCATTCAGCCGCTTATCCTTGGGCCGTTGGAAAATCTCGTCGGTCTCGTCGTACTCGACCATATCGCCCATGTAGAAGAACGCCGTGCGGTTGGACACACGCGACGCCTGCTCCATGTTGTGCGTCACGATGACGATGGCGCGGTCGGCCACAATCGACGACATGAGGTCCTCGATCGCCAGCGTCGAGATGGGGTCGAGCGCCGAGCAGGGTTCGTCAAACAGGATCACATCGGGGTTGAGCGCCAGCGTGCGCGCGATGCACAGGCGCTGCTGCTGACCGCCCGAAAGCGCGTAGGCGCTCTTGTCGAGCTTGTCCTTGACCTCGTCCCACAGCGCTGCACCGCGCAGGCTCTCCTCGACCATACGATCAAGCTCGTCACGGTCGGTAATGCCGTGACGCTTGGGCGCAAACGTGATGTTGTCGCGAATGGACTTGCGGAAAGGGTTGGGCTGCTGGAACACCATGCCAATGGAGCGACGCAGCTCGTACGTGTTCTCGGTCCTGGTGTTCACATTGCGTCCGCGGTAGTTAATCTCGCCCTCCACGCGGCAGCCGCGAATCTCGCGATTCATAAGGTTGAGACTGCGCAAGAAGGTCGACTTACCGCAGCCCGAAGGCCCAATGAGCGCCGTGATCTCACCCTTGTGAAAGTCGAGCGACGTGTCGTGTAGCGCATGGTGGTCGCCATAGTACACGTTGACGTCCTTGGTGGAGAGCACGACCTCGTCGCTCACGGCCTTGCCACTCACGCGAACACGCCTCTCGCTCTCCCCCACGCTCGACAGGAAGTCCTGGGTGTCGGACGATGCCGCTTCGGTTGCGGGCGTTACATTCATCTCGCTCATTCGGCCGTCATCTTCCTTGCCAGTTGCTTGCCCACAATGCGGGCGATTACGTTAAACAACAGCACGCAAATCATCAGCAGTGCAGCGGTGCCCCAGACGATCTGCTGGGCCTCGGGGCTGCCCTCGCCATAGATCTTGTAGATGTGCACGGCGAGCGACTCGCCGGGACGGAACACGTTCCAAGCGCAGGTGGGGCTCGACAGGTTAAAGCTCAAGAAGTTCAGGCGAACCGGCGAGCTCATACCCGAGGTAAAAAGCAGTGCTGCGGCCTCGCCAAACACGCGACCGGCCGAAAGCACGATGCCCGTCACGATGGCAGGCATGGCCTCGGGGATCAGGATGTGCAGCGTGGCCTCCCAGCGGGTGAGGCCCATAGCCAGGCACGCATCGCGCTGGGCCTGCGGCACGTCCTCGAGCGCCTGTTGGATCACACGCACCAGGATGGGAATGTTAAACATGGTAAGCGCGACGGCGCCGGAGATAATGGAGTACTTCCAGCCCAGCTGCACCGAGAACACCAGAAAGCCGAACATGCCGACGACGATGGAAGGCAGCGAGGACAGCGTCTCGATGGCGGTAGAGGCGATGTCGCGGATAGGGCCTGTCTCTTATACACATCTCCGAGCCCACGAGACCGAGGCTGATCT
>CABRID010000126.1 GCA_902470895.1 uncultured Collinsella sp. | reverse complement strand
GCCGCCAACGCGATGGACTTCGACGACCTGCTCGTGCGCACGCTCGAGCTGCTGCGCACCCGCCCCGAGGTGCTCGACAAGTACCAGGAGCGCTTCCGCTACATTAGCGTCGACGAGTATCAGGACACCAACCACGTCCAGTACGAGATCGCTAACCTGCTGGCCGCCAAGTACCAAAACCTCATGGTCGTGGGCGACGATGACCAGTCCATTTATAGCTGGCGTGGCGCCGACATCACCAACATCCTGGATTTTGAGCAGGACTTTAAAAACTGCAAGACCGTTAAGCTGGAGCAGAACTACCGCTCCACGGGCCATATCCTGAGCGCCGCCAACGCCGTGGTGCGCCACAACTCGCAGCGCAAGGACAAGCGCCTGTTTACGGCCGAGGGCGATGGCGAGAAGATCCAGGCCTTCCAGGCAAGCGATGAGCGCGACGAGGGCCGCTGGATTGCCGGCGAGATCGAGAAGCTGCACTCCAAGGGCACGAGTTACGACGACATCGCCGTGTTCTACCGCACCAACGCTCAGTCGCGTATTCTCGAAGATATGTTCCTGCGCGCAGGCGTGCCCTACAAGATCGTGGGTGGCACGCGATTCTTCGACCGTGCCGAGATCCGCGACGTCATGGCCTATCTTAAGATGATTGTGAACCCGGCCGACGAGATGAGCGTCAAGCGCGTCATCAACACGCCGCGCCGCGGCATCGGCTCCACCTCGATTCAAAAGATTGAGCAGCTGGCACGCGACAACCGCTGCTCGTTCTTCCAAGCCTGCGAGATCGCAACAGCCGAGACGGGCATGTTTAGCGCCAAGGTGCGCAACGGCCTGTCGAGCTTTGTGGCGCTGGTGCGCGAGGGTCGCCGCATGGACGGCGAGCTCAAGGACGTCGTCGAGATGATCGTCGATAAGACGGGCCTGCTGCAGGCTTTCCGCGCCGAGGGCACCATGGAGTCCGAGAGCCGCGCCGAGAACATCCAGGAATTCCTGGGCGTCGCCGCCGAATTTGAGGAGACGCACGAGGATATCGAAGGTACGCTCGAGAGCTTGGAAGAGCTGCGCGCTGCCGGTGTTGCCGATGTGCCTGCTAGCGCCGAGCCCGAGCCTGTCGTGGTGAGCGCGCCTGCGCCCGAACCGGGGCCATCTGCCCCGGTATCCTCGTTTGAGGCGCTCGTTGGCGCGCGTGACGCCGCGGGCTCCAATCCGCTCGATAGCTTGGCCGCTCCGGCGCTGTCTCCGCAGGATGCCCTGGCCGCCGCCATCGCGGGCAACGCGTATGCCGCGCCGACGGAGATGCCGGCGGGTGCCGTGCATGCCGACGAGATCGAGCGCACCTACGGTCCGCTCACCTGTAAGGCGCTGCCGGCGCTCATGGAGTGGCTGGCCCTGCGCTCCGACTTGGATTCCCTGGCCGGCGAGACGCATGCCATTACCATGATGACCATCCACTCCGCCAAGGGCCTGGAGTTCCCGGCGGTGTTCGTGGCCGGCATGGAGGAGGGTATCTTCCCGCACGTGCACGACTTTGGCGGTGGTGACGATCCGGGCAAGCTCGAGGAGGAGCGTCGCTTGGCCTACGTCGCCATCACGCGTGCTCGCAAGCGCCTGTTCCTGACCTATGCGGCCACGCGTCGCACCTACGGCTCGACCTCTGCCAACCCGCGCTCGCGCTTCCTCAACGAGATTCCGTTTGAGGATATCGAGTTTAGCGGCATCGGTTCTGCCGGTTTTGAGGGCACGGGCTGGGAGAAGCGCGGCGACCGTCACGGCACCTTTGGCTCGGGCATGGGCTCGGATATGTACGGCGGCAAGGTGTTTGGCTCGCATACGCGCTCGACCGGCGGTTCCGGTTCGCGCGGCGGATCGAGCTTTGACGATTTCTTTGGCGGCAGCAGTTACGGGACCGAGCGCCATCGTGGGGTTTCGCCTGACGCCGGCCGTGTTGCCTCGACTTTTGGTTCGGGCGCGTCGCGAGCCAAAAAGCCGTCTTCCAAGGTGTCCCCGACGGTGGAGCGCAAGGTCGATCGTGCCAGCGCATCGCAGGACTTTGCCGCGGGCGATACCGTGAGCCACAAGACTTTTGGCACGGGTACCGTGATCTCGGTCGCCGGAGACATGATCGAGGTTCAATTCGAAAAGACCGGCCAGACCAAAAAGCTTATGAAGGGCTTTGCTCCGATCGTCAAGCTGTCGTGATCCCGGCGGACCTGGGCGGGCGTATGGGGCAACATCGCCTGCTCGGGCAGTCCTGCTCGCACGGAGAGCACATTAAGTGCTCTCCGGCTCGTGCGGAACTCGCGATCGATGTTGCCCCATACGCCCGTCCAGGTCCTTGGGTAACGTTGCTGGACGAACGTCGCTTTGCTGGTTCGCTTTTTGATCTGGAGAACCGGGTGGGCTGAATACTTAGACATGGCAAGGGGCTCCCCCGTTAAAGAACGGGGGAGCCCCTTGTTGCGTTTTAAATGGTGCGCTTGGCTTTGATGATTGATGATTTTATACGATTCAGTATAATTTCAGTTAGATACTTAAATGTAACTGAAATGAAAACGGTGAGTGGACATGCTGCTAAATTGTCTCCCAAAAAGGCTCTTCTCTTTAGAGCTCGCCATCGACTCGGAGCCAGTTGAGATGCAGATTCCTCGCATGTATCTCGAGCGGTATTCGCTTCGCTTAGCGCGGCTCGGCATGTCTGAGCAAGGCCGTTTTATTGTTGCGGAACCAAAAGAACCGCCCAGTGTCATTTCGGCGCGAAATTTCGTCAATGCAGTGCGTAAGATAGATGCTCGCCCGGTGGCAATTTGCTGGGATGCTATGGATTTAGGCTTTATGCGCGCGCTTTCTTCGGAGGGGATCGCATATATCCGAGATGAGCGAAATGCGTTTCTGCCGTTTATCGGAGCCGTTATTTCCGATGAGGTGCTGGGTGCTTCTCCTGCTGCTTCGCTTTCGCCCCAATCTCAACGAATCGTTCTAAATCTCATCGCGGGACGATGGGTTGACTGCTCCGCCGGCGACCTAGCTCGTCTGTGTGGCAAAAGCGCGGCAAGCGTCAGCGGCTATCTTTCGGAAATCGCCGCTATAGCTCCTGGGTTGATTATGCGGGACGGCAAAAAGCGTATATTGTGCGACGCCGGGCTGTCGACCGAGACGTTGCTGGATGGATTTGAGGACTATCTTCGCACACCCGTTTTAGAGCGAATCCGGCTCAAGAAGGTTATCGAGAGAACAGAGCTACGCGCCGTTGATGCGCTGCTTTCCGGTGTGTCTGCCCTTAGCTATATGTCCGACCTTGCTCATAATGATTCTGTCCCAACCGTTGCTCTCGAAAAGTATCAGGTAGATGCCTTAAGAGAGCACATGGGCGACAGATGGTTGGAGGCCCAGTGGTACGAACCGGCCGCTATCGAGATTGAGATCTGGTCGTATCCCGTGGACGCGCCGTCCGATGTTAGTTTTGATACGACAGGTTTGCAATGTGTCGACCCGTTCTCCTTATACGTTGCCTGCGCAAAAGCGGATTACAAAGATGACCGTCTGCTCGATGCGGTCGAACAACTCAGGAGGACGATATGCCAAAAGTGAGGGGAATAGAGCGATTTGCCGACGCCATGAGCAGCTGCAAAGGTGGTTACGTCCTTATTGGTGGAGGGGCCTGCAGCGTTCTATTTGACAGCGAAGGTGATTCATTCAGGGCTACCGAAGATTTGGATGTCGTCGTAATTGTTGATGGGGAAGGCGTTGAATTTGCCACTGCATTGTGGGCATTTATCAAAGCAGCTGGATACGAGGTTGGAAAGGTCGGCGATGGAAAGTGCACTTACTATCGGTTCTGTTTGCCCAAAGGATCAAGGCGAGTCCTAGACTATCCCGGTCAAATCGAGTTGTTTGCCCGACATCCTGATTTTGTGCTCGAAGACGAAATGAGCGAGGTAGCTCCTCTTTCCTTTGACGGGGCGATATCGAGTCTTTCCGCCATTATTCTCGACGATGGCTACTACGAATTTATTCGCGACAACGCAACGAACGTAGAGGGCATCACGTTGCTCGATGCGCTCCATATCATCCCCCTCAAGATGCGTGCGCACATTGATATCAACAGGAGCTATGAAGAAGGGCGTCATTGCAACGATATAGATCGGCGGAAGCATCGTTCAGATGTTGCTCGACTTGCCGGTTTGTTGTCGTCCTCAGCGCGTTTGGAGCTAACGGGGCAAATGAGGGTTGATGCGGAGGATTTTCTTACGGACTTTGCTTCGTATGTAAATCGGCAGACCAACCGTAAGGAAAGGGCGCGGCTTCAGGACACGTTATCGTTTCTCGAAAGAGTGTATTTGTAGGCATCTTGATTCGTAATGTATGGCAGGGGCTCTTCCGTTGATGAACGGAAGAGCCCCTTGTTGCTTTTTGATTGTCGTAACTAGTCAGAGGTTCGCCGGGACGGGGCGCGGGATTTGGTCGATTGCGAGTTCTGCACGAGCCGGAGAGCACTTAATGTGCTCTCCGTTCGAGCGGGACTGTCCGAGCAGGCGATCAAACCC
>CABRID010000125.1 GCA_902470895.1 uncultured Collinsella sp. | reverse complement strand
TGCCATCGGCTCCATCCAAAAGCGCTACGGCAAGAAGATGGCGCACCGCTACATCATCTCGTTTACCAAGAGCGCCCAGCATGTGGCTGACGTCTTCGAGCTGGCCCACCTGTCCTTCGCACACGAGGAAGATGTCCCCGAGCTCGACGTGATCCCGCTATTCGAGCAGCTCGAGGACCTCGAGGGCTGCGTCGACGTGCTCGACCAGATGCTTACGCTGCCCGTGGTGCAGAAGCGTCTTGCCCAGACCAACCGCCGCATGGAGGTTATGCTGGGCTATTCCGACTCCTCCAAGGACGCCGGTCCTACCACGGCCATGCTCGCGCTGCACTCCGCGCAGGAGCGCATCGCCAAGTGGGCCGAGAAGAACGATATCGACCTGGTGCTCATGCACGGTCGCGGCGGCGCCGTGGGCCGTGGCGGCGGCCCGGCCAACAAGGCCGTGCTGGCGCAGCCCAAGGGTTCGGTCAACTGCTTCTTTAAGCTCACCGAGCAGGGCGAGGTCATCTTTGCCCGTTACGGCAACCGCACGCTGGCTCAGCGCCATGTTGAGTCCGTTGCCGCCGCAACGCTTTTGCAGTCGGCCCCGAGTGTCGAGAAGACCAACACCGAGACCACGCAGAAGTTCTGGGATATGGCCGAGAAGCTCAACGCCGCAAGCCACGAGCGCTATCTGGACCTGCTGAACACCGAGGACTTTACACCGTGGTTCTCGACCGTGACGCCGCTGACCGAGGTCGGCTTGCTGCCGATTGGCTCGCGTCCCGCCAAGCGCGGCTTGGGTGCCAAGTCGCTCGACGACCTGCGTACCATTCCGTGGATCTTCAGCTGGAGCCAGGCGCGCATCAATCTGGCCGCTTGGTACGGCCTGGGTACCGCCTGCGAGCAGTTTGGCGATCTGGACCAGCTTAAGGCTGCCTACCAGGAGTGGCCGTTCTTCCGCACCTTTATCGACAACATCGAGATGTCGATCGCCAAGACCGACCAGCGCATCGCCAAGATGTATCTGCACCTGGGCGATCGCCAGGATCTGTCCGAGAAGGTCTTCACCGAGATGCAGCTCACGCGTAAGTGGGTCCTTGCCATCGTCGGTGACGAGTGGCCGCTGCAGCGTCGTCGCGTGCTCGGCTGCGCCGTCCGCGTGCGCAACCCCTACGTCGACGCCCTGTCCATCGCCCAGGTCCGCGCCCTTCGCGAGGTGCGTATGAACCAGGACGAGATGGCAGAGGAGAAGAAGGCCGAGTACATGAGCCTGATTCTTTCGACTGTGACTGGCGTCTCGGCAGGATTGCAGAACACGGGGTAATCGATAGCCCTGTGGCTCTCACCGGGACCCGATGGGTTTCCCTCTGAATGCGTCCTCGCACTTGAAGCCCCCTTATCCTGCTCCTTCGGAGCTGCGGATAAGGGGGCTTCGTGCTGCGGAGTGCATTCAGAGGGAAACCCATCGGATCCCTTCGTCCTCGGTCTTCTGGGGTTAAAGCTAAAGGGAATAAGGCGCGCTTCGCGCATAGCGTGGAGTGCGGCGAGGGCTTCTTGCGTCCTGCGGAGTGTGCCTAAAAGTAAACTAATGGCGGGCCCTGCGATGTCCGGTCTTCGGCGGATTACTGGCTGGGGGAATTAATGGCGCGCTTCGCGCGTTTGGAAGGGGCTTCGTGCTGCGGAGTGCATTCAGAGGGAAACCCATCGGGTCCTTTCGTCCTCGGTTTACGGCGGATCAGCCGCTGGGTGAGGGTGGTGCTTGGGACGACGTGCAAAAAACGGAGTTTTCAGCAGCCAAAGATTGGTGCATAAGGCTATGGGTGACGTTCGCGGCCCCTGTTGATGCTTTTGCACGACGATTGGGCTTTGGCGATGTTCATATATGGCTGGTTTCTCGCCGCATGCTATCCAGATGGGACGAGTCATGAGGACTATCTACCTTTTGAAAGACTTTTGACACCAAAATCTTATCCCGCGATGCTGAATACTCGCAAAAATGCACGCTCCGGAGGGTACCACCCTGTTACGGCTAGAAATCCATGCGCCATTTTATGCAATTAATTAACGCATTTATGCAAAATGGCTTACGTGCGTACGTCTCGGGCTAGATGTTTGCCTCGGCGCTGCGTAAATCATCCTGTCTATAGTGTCTTTGACAGGCGGCCGCGGTCCCCTTTGGGGTCGAGGCCGTTTTATTGTGGGTCAAATATGAACGTTGTGTTAATGAGTCGGTGGACGGTGGTGTTTTTCGGTGAGCGGCGTATCCTTCCAACGGTTTATCTAGTGTGTCAGTTGAAAGGAAGAGGGCGCTCGTCATTGTTTGAATGTGAACTACCGTTTGACCACAAGACGTTGCATCTGGAGCTCGAGGATAAGAATTTCGCGGGTGTGATGGAAGGTCATCAAAACGAGTTTAAGACCACGAAATCGCAGGAAGAGCTGGTAGAGGAGTCGCTTGCCAACCCTTATGGCTCGCCTTCGCTCGAGGAGCTTTGTGCTGGCAAGAAGGATATCGTCATTATTAGCTCCGATCATACGCGCCCCGTTCCCTCGCGTGTGACGATGCCTATTCTGCTGCATCACATCCATTCCGCTGCGCCCGAGGCTCGAGTGCGTATTTTGGTTGCTACGGGTATGCACCGTCCGTCGACGCACGAGGAACTCGTCAACAAGTATGGCGAGGAGATTGTTGCCAACGAGGAAATCGTTATGCACGTCGCGACTGACGACAGCATGATGAAAAAGATTGGCACCCTGCCTTCTGGTGGCGAGTGCATCATCAACAAGATTGCCGCCGATTGTGATCTGCTGCTTGCCGAGGGCTTTATTGAGCCGCACTTCTTTGCCGGTTTCTCTGGTAGCCGCAAGTCCGTCCTGCCTGGTATCGCCAGCTACAAGACCATCATGTACAACCACAACGGTCAGTTTGTGAACGATTCCCATTCGCGTGCCGGCAACCTGTGCCACAACCACGTGAGCGAGGACATGTTTGCCGCTGCCGAGATGGCTCACCTTGCCTTTGTGCTCAACGTGGTGCTCAACGGCAAGCACGAGGTCATCGGCTCCTTTGCCGGCGACATCCACAAAGCGCACGAGGCTGGCTGCGAGTTCGTGAAGAGCCTTGCCGGCGTTGAGCCCGTCGAGTGCGAGATTGCCATTACCACCAACGGCGGCTACCCGCTCGACCAGAACATCTATCAGGCCGTGAAGGGCATGTGCTCTGCCGAGGCTACGCTTCCCGAGGGCGGCGTGATCATCGACGTCGCCGGCTGTGCCGACGGTCACGGTGGCGAGGGCTTCTATCACAACATCGCCGACAACGATCCGGCGGAGTTTGAGCGTGCCTGCATCGACCGTCCTAAGGACGAGACCCTGCCCGACCAGTGGACGAGCCAGATCTTTGCCCGCATCCTGGCGCATCACCCTGTGATCATGGTCACCGACCTGTGCGATCACCAGATGATCAAGGATATGCACATGACGCCGGTCAACACCCTCGATGAGGCGCTCAAGCTCGCCTTTGAGATGAAGGGTGCCGATGCCAAGGTGGCCGTCATTCCCGATGGCCTGGGCGTTGTCGTCGCACAGCACTAGTACGCGGCCTAAACGAATCGTTTATAACCGACAAGAAAGATAAGGTTTTATGCTTACCAAACTCCTCTGCGAATTCGGCGCAACGGCCCTCATGATCATCTTTGGCGTGGGCGTGCACTGCGATACCGTGCTTAAGGGTACCAAGTATCAGGGCTCCGGCCATATGTTTGCCATCACCACTTGGTCTTTTGGCATCTCGGTCTGCCTGTTTGTCTTTGGTGGCGCCGTGTGCATGAACCCGGCTATGGTGCTTGCCCAGTGCATCGTCGGTCTGGTGCCGTGGAGCAGCTGCATCCCCTTCATGATTGCCGATATGCTCGGCGGCTTTGCGGGTGCCGTGATCGCATGGTTGATGTATGCCGATGAGTTCAAGGCTTCCGATGGTGTCATCGATCCCATTGCTCAGCGCAACATCTTCTCGACCAACCCCACCACCGAGGGTACGAACTATGCCCGTAATTTCTTCTGCGAGGCTATCTGCACCTTTGTGTTCATCAGCGCCATCCTTGCTGCTGCTAACCGTGCTGGCGAGAACGTCCTGATGCTCGCTATCTGCGTCGGTCTGATCGTTTGGGCTGTTGGCATGGGCATGGGAGGTATCACTGGCTTCGCCATGAACCAGGCCCGTGACCTTGGTCCTCGCATGGCCTATCAGGTGCTGCCGATTAAGAACAAGGCTGACAACAACTGGAAGTACGGCCTGCTTGTTCCTGGCATCGCTCCGTTTGTCGGTGCCGCTCTGGCCGCGCTGTTTGTGCACGGTTTCTTGGGCATGTTCTAGTCTGAGGCTACATAGTTGTCCGCTGGCCGCATGGGGTAACTTCCCAGCGCGTCCTCGGACATGCAAAAAGGCTCGCTGCGCACTTTGTGCGGCGAGCCTTTTTGCGTCCTGCGGAATGCGCTGGGAAGTTACCCCATGCGGCCAGCTGCGGGGTCTTTGTTGCGTTCGTATAAGCAACCCAACATATATCTGAATTTGGATGGGAGGGGCTTGTTGCTGTTGGGTGTTCCTATAGTTTTGTCAACCGTCGGGGCTACTCCCGGTAGGGCACCCG
>CABRID010000124.1 GCA_902470895.1 uncultured Collinsella sp. | reverse complement strand
GCTCTTATGCGCTCGAGGCTGCGCTGTTTGGCTCGCTTGGCCTGCTTGTCCTGGCTATGATTGCCACGGCGGTCCTGGGGGTCTTCTTTAAGATGTTTGCCGACATCGCCGTGATGCACTTTGCGGTGACCGGGCGTGTCGAGAGCGCGTTTTCGCTCGATAAGGTCTGGGCGGCGTTTAAGCACAACAAGACCAAGCTGTTCTGTGCTTCGTTCCTTCCCGAGTTTTTGACGGGCCTGGTCGCCAACGTTGTCACATGGATCTTGACGGTCGTCTTTGGCGCCATTGCCTCTGTCGGTATGTATAGCTACTACTATCGTCCTACGGGTATTGAGGCAATTGTTACCGGCGGTGGCGTCACGCTCGCGCTGTTCTTGGTGCTGGTCGCTTTCGTCACCGTATTTCTTACGGTCTTTGGCAAGATGCTCAAGCACCGTGCCGTTGGCTATTGGGCCGCACGCTATGCAAGCGAGTGGGCCGATGAGGATAAGGACGACGTCCTGACTTTTGTATTGCCCTTCGAGAAGAAGTCCGCTCCCTCGGGTTACAGCTCTCCGGATGTCGCGCCTGAGCCCGAGCCTGAGCCGGCACCTGCACCCGCTCCCGCGACCGAGCCTGAGCCGGCGCCCGAGCCTGAACCGGCGCCCGAGTCTGAGACGGCATCTGAGCTTGAGCCTGCGCCTGAGCCTGAGCCTGAGCCTGAGCCGGCACCTGCACCTGAGTCGGCGTCCGAGCCAAGCTCCGACGAGGAACCTCAGGACGAGTAGTCATGCCGTCTGCCATTTGGGGACGGGGTAGAAATAGTAGAAATAGCGCTTGAAGAATGAGCGGGGGCGGACGTGTCGAAACGTCCGCCCCCGCTTTGACATCGCGATGTGGCTATGACTGCGAGATGCCAGCGAATCGATTACTCGTCGTGCTTCTCCTCACGGCGTGCAGCAGCGCGTGCGTCGTGGATGCCCTTGATCGCGGCATGGCGAGCCGTTCGGGCATCATGGATGGCGTCGCGAGCCTCGGCGGTCGTCGCCTTGGCAGAGCGCAACTTGGCGGCCAGATCGGGGTTGGTTTCGGCGACCGCGGTAATCGCGGGGCCGTCGAGCTCCTCTTGCGTGGGCTCGGCCAAAAAGTCGATAGCATACTGGGCGGCCACCATGGAGCCCTTTGCCAGCACGGTCTCGTCGATCTTGTAGAAGCAGGAATGTTGGGCGTACGTGGCGCCAATCTTGGGGTTGCGCGTACCTACAAAGGCGAGCACGCCCGGTACGCGACGCAGGTACTCCGAAAAATCCTCGCCCGAAAGCGTGCCGCGATAATGGCCTTGGCCGGCGGGGCCCAGACACTTAATTACAGCCTGACGGCAGCGCTCGCTCGAGGCCGCGTCGTTTTCGACCTTGTAGTTGGCGATGGTGTAGTCGGTGAGCTCTGCCTCGGCGCCCAAGGCGGCCGCGGTATGCTCCACGATGCGGCGCATGAGCTCCGGCATTTCCTCGTGGGTCGAATCGCCGTAGGTGCGCACCGTGCCGGCGAGGTAGGCCGTGCCGGCGATAACGTTGCGTGCGGTGCCGCCGTGCAGCTCGCCGACGGTGATGACAGCCGGCTCGTAGGGGCTGATCTCGCGCGAGACGATGGTCTGCAGGGCGTTGACGATCTCTGCGGCCACCATAACGGCGTCGTGACCGCGCTGGGGCATGGCGCCGTGGCACGAGGTGCCGCGTACGTCGATACGGAACCAGTCGGTATTGGCCATGCGCGGTCCGGGCTCGCAGCTCACGGTGCCGGCGTCGACCTCGCTCCAGATGTGCGCGGCGTAGGCGCCATCGACGCCGTCGAGCACACCCGTGCCGATCATGAGCTTGGCGCCCTGGCCGTTTTCCTCGCTGGGCTGGAAGGCGATGCGGACCTCGCCGTGGATGTCGTCGGTCATATGGCGCAGGATTTGCAGCGTGCCGAGCATCATGGCGATATGGCAGTCGTGGCCGCAGGCGTGCATACAGCCCTCGTTGACGCTGGCGAACTCCTCGCCAGTCTGCTCGGTAACGGGCAGGGCGTCGATATCGGCGCGCAGCAGGATGCGGCGGCGTGGCGTGCCGTCCTCGCGATAGGCGTCGGGCGCGGTGCCGCGAAGCGTTGCCACCAGGCCCGTCTTAAGGGGACGCTCGTAGGGGATATTCATGGCGTCGAGCTGGTTGGCGATGTCGGAGGTCGTGCGCTCCTCGGCGAGGCTCAGCTCCGGGTGCTTATGGAAGTGCCGGCGCTGCTTGATGATATATGGTTCAAACTCGGTAGCGATATCTTGGATGGCCGCGGTGACGTCGTCAGCCGCGCGAGCCTCGGTCGCCGCCATAATCTGCTGTGCCTTGGTCTTCGTCATGGTCGATTTGCTCCTTGCTGGGTTGATCGCAAAATCGTACAGGCTCTCTCCAGTATGCCACCTGCCGCTAGGGCTGGTAAAGTTGCCGTTTGCCGCTTGGGGTTTTGTTACAAGGGCGGGGGAGTACACTCGGGGGTGTTGAATTTCCTGCCAGAGATGGGGATGCCCATGCAACATATCGATCGGATTATCCGCTCCAAGAACGTCTTTACCGCGCAAGACGGCATCGATACCACCCGCGAGCTGGCGATTGCCATCGCAGGCGACCGTATCGTCGCAGTCGGTGCGCCCGATGACGTGATCGCCGCCGCTCCTGCCGCTACGTCGGTTATCGACTACGGCGAGCAGTTTGTCTGCCCCGGTTTCCATGACGCTCATCTGCACTTCTTCCATACCTCGGTCGGTTCCTCGCCGTACATGCTCATGGATATGGGCACGTCCGAGGCGGCGCTGGTGCAACATGCGCTCGAGTTTTCCCAGGACCTGCCCGACGACGCTTGGGTTGTGACGCAGGGCTGGCGCGACTACCGTTGGGACCCGCCCGAGCATCCTACCAAGGCGTCGCTCGATGTGGCATTCCCCGATCGTCCCTGTGTTATGTATTCGGGCGACGGGCACACGCTGTGGCTCAACAGCCGCGCACTCGATGCACTCGGCGTCACGCGCGACAGCGAGCCACCAGCGGGCGGTAGCTACGACAAGGACGCAAACGGCGAGCTCACGGGTATTGCTCACGAGGCGGCTGCCATGCAGCTGCTACCGCGCTGCCTTGAGTGGCTGGGCGAGGATCGCATCGCAAGCGCTTACGCCGATCAAATGAGGCGGATGGCCGAGCAGGGCATCACCTCGATATGCGATATGTCGCTCATGCCCATGCCGGGCTGCGATTTTATCCGCGACGACGTCTACGACAAACTGCAGGCAGCCGGCAAGTTGGGCATCCGAGCCCATTTGTTTCCCACGCTGCTGGATGACCAATCGCGCTTGGAAGAGCTGCAGGTACGTTACGCGAACAACGCGCTGCTCTCGGCGCCAGGCTTTAAACAGTTCTTCGACGGCGTGTCGAGCGAGCATACGGCGTATCTCACCGAGCCCTATACCAATCCGCGCTTCCCGGGCGACCAAGGTCGCCTGACGGTTCCTGCCGAGCGTATGCGCAAGCTGGTCCTCGCTGCCGCGGAGCGTGGTCACACCGTGCGCATCCACGTCATCGGCGACGGTGCCATCCATGCCGCGCTCGATATCTTTGAGGAGGCCGCCGAACTGTATGGCCTGCCCCAGCACAGTCATAACACGCTCGAGCATCTGGAGAACCTCTTGCCCGAGGACATCGATCGCCTGCGCAAGCTCAACGTGGTTGCTTCGAGCCAGCCCTGCCACATTACACTCGACCCGGGTGGACCGGAGCGCGACCTGGGCCTGGAGCGCAGCCGCATCATGTGGCCGTTTGCGACCTATAAGCAGCGCGGCATCCGCCAAGCCTTCGGCACCGATAGTCCCATCACAGCCGTTACCAGCATGAACGTGCTCTACACGGCCATCACGCGCCAAGACCCCAAAAGCCACTGGCCCGAGGGCGGCTGGTTACCGAGCGAGCGTATCGATGCGGCAACAGCTCTGCGCAACTACACCCTGGGCAGCGCCTACGCGGCAGGCGACGAGCAAAACCTCGGCAGCTTGGAGCCCGGCAAGTATGCCGACCTGGTAGTCCTGGACCAAAACCCGCTCATCATCGATCCCCAAGAGCTCCAGACCACTAAGGTTCAGGCCACCTACCTGGCAGGCAACTTGATTTACGAGCGCTGACGTTCATACCGCACCGTTAAACGCGGCTCGGGCAGTCTATTTTGGGATGGCGCTCGAGCCGCATTTGTTTGCCGATGGGGGTTCGTTAGGAGCGTCCCCGCTCTGTTGGATTTGGGCGCGGGGTTGAGGTGCTGCTGTCTCGTGCGCTCAATTTGGACATCAGCAATGCTGACTCTTAGTGTTTTGCATACTTCCCATTACAGATTGCATAAAAAGGCTGGGATGTTCTTCCTGATCCTGATGTACCCCCGCCCGTGCCGTGCAAAAAACGGAGTATTCAGCACCACGAGCTCTGCCGGTGCCGCTGCGGCTGAGTAACGTTGCGGAGATTGACGTCATTTTGGGCTCCGGTACGGCGCGAAGTACGCCCATTTGTCCCAACGGGGTCTGCCCACCGGTCGCGCGCGCAGACATGGTGTAAGAGTGTCCTGAGGTCCGTCGCTGCAAGTCCCGATGTTACTCCTTCTT
>CABRID010000123.1 GCA_902470895.1 uncultured Collinsella sp. | reverse complement strand
GATCATAAAGAATGCGACCAGCGCGATAATCACGACGACCAGCACGGCGATGATGCCGATAAGCAGAGCGTTGTTGTTTTTGGGCGCGGCGGGAGCACCGGCCTGCGGAGCGGCGGTCGGTATGGGCTGCTGCGGCGCGGAGCCGGCTGGCGTCGCCCATTGCTGCGTCGCGCCAACTTCGGGCTGGGGAGCGGGCGCGGGCTGATGGGCGGACTGTACGGTCACGTCCGCCTGCGCATCCTCTTGCGGCTGAGAGGCCTGGCCATCATCGGTTACCGGCGTTCCGCAGCTGGTGCAAAAACGCTCGTCGTCATTCAGAAGCTTGCCGCAATGGGTGCAAAACCGGGGCATGATGGTTCCTTCCACTCGATGTGTTGGCTAGATTATAAGGTGGTTCAGGTGCGGTTGGGCCGCGCCGACCCAACTGGTTATGTGAGGACAGTCGTGCCGCGCAAGCCCTGTCGCATGCGTCACAATGAGTGCGGCATGCTGGGTGTCCGGCGCGGCCGTTTATCGACGGCTCGGTAGAATGCGATGGTGGGGAGTGAGTCTGTGTACTGCGGCGAGCAAGGTCGGGGTGGCGGCGACAACGTGGAGGCGTTCCGGTTTCCGCCGGGGGATGCGCCCCTCGCTGCGCGCGATTGCTCGCGTCGCGTGTTTTGTGCCGGGATGTTGACCGGAGCGCTTGCCTCGGTGATGAGTCTCGGCGGTTGTGCCGCGCGCCGCAACGAGGCTGAGGGCTCCGCTGTCCCTGCCAAACAAAAAGCGAATCATCCGTCCGCTCAAAAGGCGGAAACTGTTTCCCGGGCTTCTTGGATTGCCGGCCTTCAGCAAGATATCGAAGCCCTTGTCGAGCCGTATGGTGGGTCTACCTCGGTCTATGCTGCGGCGCTTGATCCTCAAACGTTTGCGTCGCTCGATGGCGAAGTCGCTGTGGCGCCGGACGCGCGACGTGTGGCGGCAAGCATCATCAAGCTTCCCATTCTCGCTTGTGCGCTCGAGACCGTGACGGCGGGCGAGCTGTCCCTCGACGAACAGATAACGGTGACGCAACAGGATATCGTGGGTGGCAGCGGCAACATTCAGTCGCGCGGCGCGGGTGTGTCGTACAGTATTGACGAGCTGCTGCACGCTATGATCGCCCAGAGCGATAACGTGGCAGCGAACCTTGTTATCGGCAGGCTTGGCATGGGTACGGTCAACGAAACGTGTGCCGCATTGGGGCTGACCCAGACCGTGCTCGCTCGTTTGATGATGGATGCCGAGGCCCAGGCACAAGGTCGCGAGAACTATACGAGTGCCCGTGATGCTGCGGCCGTGTTGCAGCGGCTGGCGGCGGGGACAATCGCGACGCCCGAGCTGTGCGATCGAGCGCGCGGATATCTGCTGGCGCAGGAAGACACCCGCGGTATTGTCGAGGGCGTTCCCGGCGGCGTTTTGGTCGCGCACAAAACGGGCAGCCTGGCGAATGCTCAGCACGATGCCGCAATCGTCTACACCGAGCGCCCTTACGTGCTGGCAATCCTCACCCAAGACCTCGAACGCGAGCAGGCCCTGGCCCTCGAGCGCGACATTTCCTTCACCATCAACGCCCGCGCCCACTCCTAACTTGCGGTGAAATAGGGATTGTATTTGCTGTTAGAAGGCGTATCTAGTCCCTATTTCACCGCAACTTAGAGGGTCGGCAGTTGGGGACGTTCTTTTTCGGCCGGCACTTTAGGAACGTCCCTAACTGTCACCTAGCCCCTGCCCCTGGGGTATCATGGCTTGGTTGCTATAACTTGCATTTTCGCGCCTTGTAGGAAGGGGCTGCGCCCATGGCTTTTGAGCCCGCTCAACATAGCTTTATCACGCTCGAGGGCGTCGACGGCGCCGGCAAGTCCACGCAGGCGCGCCTGCTGGCCCGCGCGCTCGACCTCGCTGGCTATCAGGTCGTAACTCTGCGCGAGCCGGGCGGCGCCGCCATCAGCGAAAAGATCCGCGCCCTGCTGCTCGACCCCGCCAATACGGCGATGGGCGACACCTGCGAGCTGCTGCTCTACGAGGCCGCGCGTGCCCAGCTGGTGCACGAAGTCATCGCGCCTGCCCTCGCTGCCGGCAAGGTGGTCCTGTGCGACCGTTTCTACGATTCCACGACCTGCTATCAGGCGTTTGCCGATGGCCTCGACCGTCAGATGGTGCGCGATGCCAACAACCTGGCTGTCGCCGGTACGCATCCGGCGCTCACGCTCGTCTATCACATCACGCCCGAGCAGGCGGCGCTGCGCATGGCCGCCCGTGGTGCGGCAGACCGCATGGAGGCCAAGGGCATGGCGTTCCAGGAGCGCGTCTATCAGGGATTTTGTGCCATTGCTGCCGAGGAGCCAGACCGCGTAAAGCTCATCGACGCCACCGCGTCGATCGCAGACGTCTTCACGCAAACGGTCGAGCTGGTTCGCGCGCACGGTTTCGATATCCCCCAGGATGCCGTCGCCGCTGCGCTCGCCCAGGAGGCTGAGTAACATGGCCCCCGCGCAGACAAGCCTGCTGGCCAAGCTCGACACCCAACAGCGCGTGCGCGACTTTTTGACCAACGCCATCGCAAGCGGCCGCGCATCGCACGCCTACCTGTTCTTGGGCGCGCCCGGCGCCGGTAAGCTTGACGCCGCATGGGCGCTTGCCCAGGCATTCCTGTGCGAGCGGGACGGCTGTGGCTCGTGCGACAGCTGCGTGCGCGTCGCCCGCCATACGCATCCCGACGTGCACTATTACACGCCCGAAAGTGCTACGGGCTACCTCATCGCGCAGACCCGCGAGCTGCTCGACGACGTGCCCCTGGCGCCCATCCGCGCCAAGGCAAAGGTCTACATCATCGACCGTGCCGAGCAGCTGCGCGCCAACACCGCCAACGCGCTGCTCAAAACGCTCGAGGAACCGCCCGAGGGCGTCATGTTCATCCTGTTGGGCACCTCGGCCGACGTGATGCTGCCCACCATTGTGAGCCGCTGCCAGTGCGTGCCGTTTCGGCTGGTGTCGCCCACTGTGGCCGCGCAGGCCGTGAGCCGCGCGACGGGCCAGGATATCGCGCGTTGTCGCATGGCCGTCGCCGTGGCGGGAAGCCCTACGCGTGGTATCGAGTTCCTCAAGAGCGCCGAGCGCCAGGACGCCCGTCGCCAGATGGTCCGTGCCATCGACTCGCTCATCGCCGCCGACGAGGCCGATGTGCTCAGTCGCGCCAAGTCGCTCATCGTCGCCGTCAAGGCGCCGCTCGCCGAGGTCAAGTCCACGCAGGAAAAGGTGCTCGAGCAAAATGCCGACTACCTGTCGCGTGGAGCATTGAAGCAGCTTGAGGACCGCAACAAGCGCGAACTCAACGCGCGCGAGCGTTCGGGTATCATGGAAGCGCTGGCGAGCGCGCGGACGCTCATGCGCGACGTGCTGCTGACGCTTCAGGATGAGGCGGCAGACGTTGTGAACGAGGACGTGCGCGACACGATCGGGCGGCTTGCCGCGGCGACGAATGTTGCGGGTGCCACCCAGGCGCTCGAGGCGGTTGCCACCGCTGAGCGCAACATCGCCAGAAACGTTACTCCCCAGCTGGCCATCGAGGTCATGCTGTTCGATATCAGGAAGGCACTGAAATGCCGTTAGTCGTACCCGTTAAGTTTACCTACGCCTCGCGCGACCTGTGGTTCGACCCACAGGATCTGGATATCCTCGAGGCCGATTATGCCATCTGCTCCACCGAGCGCGGAACCGAGATCGGCCTGGTCACGGCCGACCCCTTCGAGGTGCCGCAAGACGAGATCGGTCAGCCGCTCAAGCCCGTGTTGCGCGTGGCGAGCGACATCGACCTGCAGCTTGCCGACGACCTGGCCATCCAGGGCGATGAGGCCATGGTCGACTTCCGCCGCCTGGTCAAGGAGCTCGACCTCGAGATGAAGCCGGTCGGCGTCGAGTACCTGTTCGGCGGCGAGAAGGCTGTGTTCTACTTTGCCGCCGAGGAGCGCGTCGATTTCCGTCAGCTCGTCAAGGACCTGTCCTCGACGCTGCACATTCGCGTCGACATGCGCCAGATCGGCGTGCGTGACGAGACCCGCCTGGTGGGTGGCTATGCCCAGTGCGGTCAGGAGCTCTGCTGCACGCGCTTTGGCGGACAGTTTGAGCCGGTTTCGATCCGCATGGCAAAAGAGCAGGACCTGCCGCTCAACTCGTCCAAAATTAGCGGCGTCTGCGGTCGCCTGATGTGCTGCCTGCGCTACGAGTTCGAGGCGTACAAGGACTTTAAGAGCCGCGCGCCCAAAAAGAAGACGCTTATCGATACGCCGCTTGGCAAGGCGCGCATCCAGGAATATGACACGCCGCGTGAGCAGCTGGTGTTGCGCCTGGAGAACGGCAAAGTCTTTAAGGTCAACCTGGCCGACATGACCTGCTCTGAGGGCTGCAAAAAGAAGGCCGCCGAGCAGGGCTGCAACTGCCGCCCCGACTGCGTGACGCGCGATGTGCTCGAGCGCATCGAGTCGCCCGAGATGCGCCTGGCGCTTATGGAGCTCGACCGCGAGAACGGCGTCGACGTGGGCGATGGCCTGTCGAGCGCCGACCGTCTGGCGGGGACGACGATGCCCAAGCGCCGCCGTCGCGATGCGGACGCCGATACTCGTGCCGGTCAGAGCCAAGGCGAGGGTCGCGGCCGCGGTAAGGGTCGCGGCAAGGCCGAGGTACCC
>CABRID010000122.1 GCA_902470895.1 uncultured Collinsella sp. | reverse complement strand
TACACAAGGAGTATCGTCGGCAGCGTCAGATGTGTATAAGAGACAGGTATCATCCCGTCTGTGGGCAACAGCAT
The DNA here is from genome assembly GCA_902470895.1 of uncultured Collinsella sp. Classification (GTDB taxonomy): domain Bacteria; phylum Actinomycetota; class Coriobacteriia; order Coriobacteriales; family Coriobacteriaceae; genus Collinsella. The sequence goes on along the minus strand of CABRID010000122.1, from coordinate 4,645 downwards.
CGCGGTCGAGGACAGGGAGAAGAACTTCAGGGATTTCCGAAAGTTCGATTTCCTGTACACATGGCTCATCGCTTGGTGCGGGTGCTGTCTCACCGCGCTGAGCCAGCCGTTCGTCGAGATCTGGCTCGGCAAGGCCAACATGCTCGACTTCGGCATGGTGGCGCTCCTTGGGGCAGTCTTTTTCACCAGCCATGTGAACGATATGACCTACGTCTACCGCGATGCAGCTGGTCTCTGGAGGCAGGGAAAGTTTGTGCCCCTCGCTGCCGCAGCCGTAAACCTTGCGCTCAACATCGCGCTCGTGAACGTAATCGGGCTGCCAGGGGTAGCAATCTCGAGCATCGCCGCATTGCTCGCGGTATACACGCCGTTCTATACGAAGATTCTGTTCCTGTCTTACTTCGAGGACAAGCAGGCATGGCTGAGGTACGTCGCGGGGCAGCTTGGGCGCACGGCGATTTTCACTGCGATGGCGCTGTTCTGCTCGTGGGTTGTCTCACTCGTACCCGTTGGTGGTGTCGTGGGGCTTGCGGTGAAGTTCGCGATCATGCTGGTGCTGCCCAACTTGCTGCTGCTTGCTGTTTACGGCAGGACCGAGGGGTTCAGGTTTGCGAAGCCGTTCGTGCTTGGGCTGTTTAGGAGATGACGGCGGGAGGCCGATCGATATGGGTCTGAAGAGCAGGATAAAGCGTGTACTGCGCTCCGGGAGGGCCGTGGAGGTACTCCCCACATCGCAGGACAAGGTGATGGCCGGCAGGCGCGTGCTGGTGACGGGCGGTACGTCCGGCATCGGTCGCGCGGCCGTGGAGCTTTTGGTGCGCTGCGGGGCCGAGGTTGCGTTCACCGGCAGGCCCGGCAACCGGGAGCTCGCCGAGATTGAGGCCGTGCTCGGCAGGGCGGTGCACGGAATCGAGTATGTCGCCGGCGAGCGTCCTGCCGGTGACCTGCTGGAGCGCGCGACCGAGGTGCTTGGTGGCTCACCCGACTGCCTGTTCGCTAACGCCGGCGTGTACACCGACGGCGGGGGAGTATGGGAAGCCGACTCGATGGAGCGCGTGCTGCGCGTTAACCTCTTGGCGACTGCTGAGCTTGTGAACGCGTTCGTCGCGCAGCTGGTCTTCAATGGGCGACACGGCACCATCGTAGCAACGGGGTCGAATCGTGGGCTCATGCCGGACTCGGTGCCCTACGGGCTCTCGAAGGTGGCACTGCACTCCTTTATCCAAGGCGTGGCGCGCGAACACTACCGGGACGGCATACGTGCAAACGTCGTGGCGCCGGGGATGACCGCCTCAAACATCAACGGGGTGGATCCCGACGGCGACCTTGCTAAAGGCTTCGCGACCATCGGCGAGGGCCGCGTCATTCGCCCCGAGGAGATCGCCGAGGTCGTGCTGTTCCTGCTATCCGATAGGAGCCTCTGCATCAACGGGGCCGTTGTCCCGTGCGACCTCGGGGACTCGCTGAGGTAAGTGCTTGTGATGGACGACAACTTCGCTATTTCTTTAGCTAGAAATGCTTTGGAAAAGGGCTCAAAGTCCAGCATCGCATGCACGGGCATTGTTCAATAGTCGCGTGGAGCATATTGTGGGTTTTGTACAAATACAGTCCATTTATAACTAATTTCATTAAGGAGCTTGTCTTGAATAAGCAAACAGTTGGAGACAAACATGCGTTTCTCGTAATAGCACATAAGGATGATGAAACCCTTCGCACGCTTCTTAGGACTCTTGATGATCCTCGAAATGATATCTTTATCCACATGGATGCTAAGAACAAACGATGGGATGAAGAAAACACGCTTGCCTCTGTTAGCGAGGCTGGTATTTTTTCCATTCCCCGTATTAGTGTTACGTGGGGCGGATATTCTCTAATTGCTTGTGAGCTCGGCTTACTCAGTGCCGCTGTTGCCAAGGGACATTACTCTTACTACCATCTTTTGAGTGGACAAGATCTCCCCATCAAGAGCCAAGACAAGATTCACTCGTTCTTCGATTCCTGCGGAGGCAAGGAATTCGTTCGTTTCGAAAACCATAATAGGGACTATAGGAGAAGGATCGGCGGCTCTGTCATTTGGAACACTTTTGGGAAGAGCAAGTCTCAGGTTTTATTGCGGAAAGCGAACGGCTATTTGTCAAGAATTCTGCAATGTTTTAGGAAGCCCGCTAAAGATCTTGAGCTGATGAAAGGAGACCAATGGTTCTCAATCACTGATGGGCTTGCTCGCTTCCTTGTCGAGAACGCCCTTCAGATACGGTCGATTTTTTGGGATTCTATGTGCGGCGATGAACTGTTTTTGCAGACTTTCGCTTGGAATGCGGACAAGCGTTTTGATTTCTATCGGATGCCCGGAGAAGACAATGCGGACGGCATCATGCGTTTGATAGATTGGGGGGAGGATGAGTCGCCCCGCATTTTCTCAATAAATGATCTTGATTCAATCAAGAACTCGAGGATGATGTTTGCTCGTAAGTTCGACTACGGGTTCGATTCGGATATCGTCCGAGCGATTGAAAAGTTGGTTAGCTGATTTCTAGCTTTGCTCTCCAGTGGGCTAAACATAGCCATTTGCCTATGGCTATTGGTCTCCAGTTACGCTGACGGGCCGTTCGATTAATGCGGCTAGACGTTCGCCCTGCTCGCTGTCGACCACATTTCACGTCGAGAACCAGTTTGGGTTTCCAGCGGAGGTGATTGTATGGATGTCTTCGCGGCGTTGCACAGCGTTGCTAGCCGCCCCTATGCCGTTCTATTATGTTTGACGTGCTGTTGAACGTTGGTATTGCTCGAGAAGTCGGTGCTATCCACGTCGAGTGCTGGTCCCGATGTCGCGCACACGATTTTGTAGATGTCGGTTTTGCCTGCCGCATGAGCCTCTGAATTCTTGGACGCTGAGCCAATGGCCTTTGAGTCTCGGAGATGTTGAACGTCGCCGTGCTCGATAAGTCGCTCGACAGTCGCCAACTTCGCTAACAATTTAGGGTCGCGACTGGAATCGTAAAATCGCCCGGTCGCCACGAGGACCGAGGCGGCCTCCTCGCCGTCGGCGAGCACGAGGCCGGAGCCGTCGCTCGGGGAGCCGCCCCGGAAGGCGGCGTGCCTGCCCGTCCCCGCGAGCCTCAGGACGAAGCCCTCGCCGCGGGGGACGGCCTCCCACCTCTGCTCCGCCGCCCCGCTCCACTTCTGCTGCCTCACGCGCGAGCCGGCCTCCTCGGGGTCCGCGGTCAGCGCGAGCCCGGAGTGCGCGAAGGCGATGGAGACCGTGCCGTCCCCGAGGTCGTGGAACCTGAGCACCTGGTTCAGCCCGCCGTTCCTGGACCACGCGATCGCGCACGCGCCGGGCTCGACCGAGGCCGACCGGCAGTCCACCGCGCGGGAGGGGTCGTCGGCGGGCAGCAGGCTCCAGGACGCGCCGGCGAGCTCGGGGGAGGACTCCGACGTGTCATGCTTAGATGTGAAGTCGTATCTCGCTAACCACTTGTTGTTCGTCTGCGTGATGACGCATGATGTTGCGATTAGTTCAACCTTGACGTCGTTAGCATTCCACTCCCTCTGATTCATCGCATAAGCAATAATCCCGTTCTGAATCCCCGAGATGCTCGGAGGAAAGGACTGGTTATCAGCATCGATGGAAAAACTCTCTTCTTTGGCATCCAAGTGCTGCTGAATGCGTTCGGCATACTTCTCGGCCCATTCGTTTGCCTTGCCATTTCGCACAAAGTAATTGTTGGATAGGTCGGTCGAGCGGTAGGCGTAGTCGTCCTTTTGGTAGTTTGCCGTGTGGTCGGAGTGGGCTATTGCCATGAGCTCGTCGGTCAGGCCAAAGTACAGATGGCGCTGGTCCAGGTCTCCGTACCAGTTGTCGCTGGTGTCGTCCCAGGTTAGGTCCATCTGGCACCATTTGCCCTCGATCTTTACGGCGTTCCAGGTGTGGCCGTTGCCTGTAATGCGGCCGTTGGCGATGCCCGCGGCGTCAAGGAGCTTGGAGTAGATGCGCTGGTAGCTCTCGCAGGTGCCCTGGTGGCGCGTGAGGCCGCTTTCGGCCGAGCACCAGTTGAGGCTGTGGTCGTACTCCAGCTGGTCGAGCGTCCAGTCGTGGAGCCACAGCGCCATGTCGTATTCCGAGCCGTTTGTCTGTTGCCTGCACAGGTCCACGGCGTCGTTGACGATCTGCTTGACGCTTGAGCGGGCGGCGTCGTTTACGGTCACCTCCGCCGTGGTGCGCAGGTAGTAGATCCCCTTGTCGTTTTGGGGGTTGTATCTGTCGTTGTCCATAAAGTAGAAGTAGATGCGGTACGTGCCCGATGCCGTGAAGTCGAAGGTGAAGTCGTGGCCCGCGGTGCCCAGGTCGTGGTAGCTGGCCCATGCCTGGCGCGACGGGTCGCAGACGCTCTCATGGCCGCCGCCGTCCCAATAGGTGGGCACGTCCATGCGCGCCTTGGCCTGGGAGGAGCCGTTGGTCTGGGTTACGTGGAAGGTCGTCGCGGTGCCCGCGGGGGCGTCGTTCCACGAGACGGTGAATGTGACGCCGTTTTGGCTTGCGTTGGCGGAGTGGGCGTAGGTGGTTTGTGGCGCGGTTGAGATTGCGGCGGGTGTGGGGTTGGCTGTCTCTTATACACATCTCCGAGCCCACGAGACCGAGGCT
>CABRID010000121.1 GCA_902470895.1 uncultured Collinsella sp. | reverse complement strand
CTACACAAGGAGTATCGTCGGCAGCGTCAGATGTGTATAAGAGACAGGGTTGAGCTTGACGGGCATGCCATCGACCTCGATGTGATCGCGGTCGACATCGACCTTGGTGCCCAGTTCGGTTGCGACCTCGCCGTTGACGGTTACGCGGCCGGCGGTCATCAAGTCCTCCGAGCCGCGGCGGCTCGCCACACCCGCGCGCGCCAAAAAACGCTGCAGGCGCATGGTGTGCGGATAGACGGGCTGGGCGTCGGTTGCGGGTACTGCGTTGCCCATGGCGGGCGTCTCCCCTGTTTCGCTATTCCTCGTCATGCAAATCCTCCGAGGTCTCGTCGACGTCTAGGGTTTCCAAGTCCTCGACTGCATCAACATCTTCAACATCGGTATCGAGCAGTTCGCGCTCTTCGTCCAGGTCATCGGCCTGCTCCTCGAGCGTGGACTGAATACTGCGGCCGCTCAGACGCTCGCGGATAAACTGGCGCGACTGCTCGTCGGGGGCAAACTGCTCCAGATCGGGCAGGTCGCGGGTGGAGCGCAGGCCGAACTTTTCCAAGAAGGCGTTGGTCGTGCCATAGATGATGGCCTGACCGCGCTGGGGGTCGCGGCCGAGCTCGCGCACCAGACCCTTGTCCACGAGCGACGCGATGACGCCGTCGGAGTTGACGCCGCGGATGCCCTTGACCACCTCGCGCGTCACGGGCTGGTGGTAGGCGATAACGGCCAGGGTTTCGAGCGCCGCCTGGGACAGCTTTTGCGTGTCCCAGCTCAACACATAGGCCTCGACCACGTCGTGATAGGCGGGATGCGTAAACAGGCGCCAGCCGCCGGCGACCTCGCGCAGCTGAAAGCCGCGGTTGGCCTCCTCGTACTCAACCTTGAGCTCGGCGAGCATCGACGCGCACTCGCCGGGGGCGATATCCAGTGCGCCGGCCAGCGCGGGCGCACTCACCGGGTCGCTTGACACCAGCAGCAGCGCCTCGAGGGCGCCTTTGAGGCTGTTTGCCTCCAGCGTGGAAAGGGTTGACATGGTTGCGGCTCCTATTCGGTGAGCTCGGGGCCCTCGCCGGGCACATAGGCCTCGGCTCCCTCGACTCGGTTGATGCAGATGGTTCCAAAGATCTCGTCCTGGCTCAACGTGAGCGAGCCGCGCTTGGCAAGCTCAAGCATGGCCAGGAAGGTGACGACGAGCTGCTCGGTGGTGGCATCGCCGTCCAACAGCTCGCGGAAGGTGCAGGTTTGGTGCGCCATGGTAAAGCGGTCAACTGAGGCCACGGTCAGGTCGAGCGGCACGCGATGCGGCGCCACGTGCTCGGCCTCCAGCAGGAAGGTCTGGCGCTTGCCGTCCAGGTCGGCGCAGATGACGGCGAGGCCGCGCAGAGTAATGCCGGCCAGGTAGTCGGGCATAAGGCCTAAAAACTCGGGGTCGGGGCCGGCTACGCGCGGATGCATGCGGCTTTCGGCCTGCATGCGGGCACCGAGGGCCGCAGCCGCGCCTTTAAACTGCTTGTAGGCAATCAGGCGCTGGATCAGGACCTCGCGCAGGGCGTCGCCGTCGAGCGCGCTGAGCTCCTCGAGGTCTTCGTCAAACTCGTCATCGTCGTCATCGACTTTGCGCGGGGCCTCCTGCGGCACCAAGGAGGCGGCCTTGATGTCCAAAAGTGTTGCCGCGACCAGCAAAAAGTCGCTCGCCACGTCCAGGTCCAGCGCCTCGATGCGCTCGGCCTCGGCAAGGTATTGCTCGGCCACCTCGCTGATGGAGATGGCGCCGATATCTACTTTTTGGCGGGTTACCAGCTGCAGCAGCAGGTCGAACGGTCCGCTGTAGACCTGCGTCGACACGCGATACGACATCTTCGACCTCCTTTGACGGCGCCTTCGCGGCGCGGTTTGGGTGCATGTTGCGACCGTTTTGCACGGTCGACCTGTAAGTTTACCTTAGATGCCGGCGATTGCGAAGTTGAGCAGCTGCTCAGCAAGCGGATACACGGTAACGTCGAAATAGCGGCCGATCACGTCGATGCCGGTCCACATGGGCAGCAGGTACAGCACTAGGATGAGGATGGGCATAGCGTATTGCTGCAGACGATAATAGTTGTTGAGAGCCTTGCCTTTAAGGAACGGCACAATGATCGAAGAGCCGTCGAGCGGTGGGATCGGGATGAGGTTGAAGAACGCGAGTGACAGGTTGACTACGATAAACGTGGCGCCGAAGTTCATGATCTGTGACGCCAGGGCAAAGGACATGCGGGTGTAGAGGTTGCCGTATGCCGTGTGCATGAGGGCGGCCGCAAGGCACGCGAGGGCGATGTTCGATGCGGGGCCGGCTGCGCTAACCAGGACCTCATCGCGCTTGGGGTGCTTGAGGTTGTTGAGGTAGACGGGCACGAGCTTGGCGAAGGCGAACACCGGGCCGCCGGCGGCAAGCATGAGCAGCGGCAAGATGATGGTGCCAAACGGGTCGATATGGTTGAGCGGGTTGAGCGAGACACGACCGCGCGAACGGGCCGTCTTATCGCCGAGTGCCCAGGCCGCGGCGGCGTGCGCACTCTCGTGGATCACGATGCCGACGATGACGGCGACCGCGCTGGCGAGCAGGTTCATGAAGTAGCTGCTGGACATGGCACTCCCCTAGCGGACGCGGCGCGATGCGCGCGTGAGCAGGTAGTCGGCCACAAACAGGATGACGGCCACGATGGCGTAATCCAAGCGGAACACGCCGCCAAAGGGCGAGGTGATGACGCCGTAGCCGGCGATGGCACTCGGCAGCGCGCGCGAAAGCTCGACGACAAAGCCCACGATCTGCAGCTTGGCGGTCAGGCCGCTAAAGCACAGCAGCACGGTCATCGCGCTCATAAAGATGCCGCAGATGCGGCACGCGATGGCGATGATGCTCATCGCCACGGCAGCGGCCTTACGAGAGTTCACGCGCGGTCTCCTCTTCGATCTGGGTGGAAAGCTCGAGCCATTCATCCTCGAGCTTGGGCAGCTCTTGCTTAAGGCCGTTATATTCCCCCAGCGCGGCGTTGAACTTATCTTGATCGGCATAAAGCTCTTCGCTTGCCATCAATTCCATTAGCTCGTCATAGCGGGCACGTTTTTTGTCGAGCTCCGCTTCGATCTTCTTAAGCTGGTTGCGCACGCTCTTGAGCTTTTTGTTGAGCGCGGCGCGGGCTTGGGCCTCGGCGCGTTTTTGCTCCTTGGTCTTTTTGCCCTCGGCAGGCTTGGAAGCGGCGGCGGGCGCATCGGGCTGGGCCGCGGTGACCTTGGCGGACTTGGCCGCGGCCGGCGCACTCTCCCCTGCCGCCTCGGCGGCGGCGCGGGCCGCGAGGTCCTCGCGCTTGTAGAGATAGTAGTCGTAGTCGCCGTCATAAACCGTGACCTTGCCGTCGCGGATGTCGATCACGCGGTTGGCCACGGCGCGTACCAGGTGCTCGTCGTGGCTGATCAGCACGATGGTGCCGGGGAAGTTTTGCAGGGCGTTCTCGAGCATGTCCACCGAGTCGATGTCCAGGTGGTTGGTGGGCTCGTCCAGGCACAGGAGCGCCTCGGGAGCCACGAGCATCTTGGCCAGGGCCAGACGCGCCTTTTCGCCGCCGGAGAGGACGCGGACCTGCTTTTCGATTGCGTCGTTGTCGCTAAACAGGAAGGCGCCCAGCAGGCTGCGCTGCTGCGGCACGGTCCACTTGGGCGTGACGGTGTCGATCTCTTGCAGGACGGTGTTGGACTCGGTCATGCCCTCGAGCGCGTGCTGGGCATAGTAGGCCACGCCCACGTTGGTGCCCAGGTCGCGGATGCCGGTGGTGGGCGGCTCCAGGCCGGCGAGGATCTTCATGAGCGTGGACTTGCCGGCACCGTTGGGGCCGACGAGCGCCACGTGCTCGCCGCGGTAGAGTTTGAGGTCGATGTCGCTGTAGATGTGCTTGTCGCCGTAGGACTTGGATACGCCCTCCAGGCCCACGACCATGTCGCCGGAGCGCGGCGGGTCGGGGAACTTAAAGTCGATGTGCTTGTGGCCCTCGGGCAGGATGACGAGCTCCTTCTTGATCTGCTCGATCTTGCGGATGCGCTCCTGCGCCTGGGCGGCCTTGGTGGGCTTGTAGCGGAACTTGTCGACAAAGACCTGCATGTGGGCGATGTCGCGCTCCTGGGCGGCACGCTTGGCGCGCATTTGCTCCAGGTTGTCCTCGCGCTGCTTGAGGTAGCTGCTGTAGTTGCCGGTGTAGGTGGTTACGCGGCGGTTCTCGAGTGCGGCGACGTGGTCGACGCAGGCGTCCATGAAGGCGCGGTCGTGGCTGACGATGAGGACGGCGCCGTCGTAGCTGGCGATAAAGCCGCGCAGCCACTGGACGCTTTCGAGGTCCAGGTGGTTGGTGGGCTCGTCCAGGAGCAGCAAATCGGGGTGGCGCAGGAAGAGCTTGGCCAGCGCGATGCGCATCTGCCAACCGCCGGAGAACTCGGAGCACGGACGCTCAAAGTCGGTGACCTTAAAGCCCAAGCCGGACAGGATCTTGCGGGCGTTGCTCTCCAGCTCGTAGCCGCCCAGATGCTCGAAGCGGTCCTGGACCTGGCCATACTCGTTGAGGAGGGCATCGACGTCCTTGCCCTGCTCTGAGAGCTCGGTGATCTGGGCTTGCAGCTCGTTGGCGCGCTCGCCCATGCGGCGGATTTCCTTGGCAGCGGCCATGACCTCGGCCAGGATGGTGGTGTCCTTGTGTTCAAGGTTAGTTTCCTGCTCTAGGTAGCCCACCTGGCAGTCCTTGGCGTACTGGACCTGGCCGGCGTCGGGGCTGTCGATGCCCATGATGATCTTGAGCATGGTGGTTTTACCGGCGCCGTTGGGACCCACGAGGGCGAAGCGCTCGCCGGGGTTGATCTGGAAGGACGCGCCGCTAAAGAGGACGCGAGCGCCGAAGCTTTTTTCGATCTTGTCGACCAGGAGGATCATGGTGCCGCCTTTGACCTTGTGTGCCTATATGAAAAAAGGCCCCAACTTGCGTTGGAGCCTCATTCAATGCTCGGGTGGAGACGAGGGGGATCGAACCCCTGACCTCTTGACTGCCAGTCAAGCGCTCTCCCAGCTGAGCTACGCCCCCGTG
>CABRID010000120.1 GCA_902470895.1 uncultured Collinsella sp. | reverse complement strand
CGCGCGTATTGAATGCGTCGACAAAGCCCTGCATGCCCTGCTTCATAAAGAAGGGGCCGTAGATGGGTGAATTGAACGCAATGGGGACGGAAAAGGCTGCAGCAAGAACGAGCGTGGAAATCCATACGGCCTTGTCTCTTAGGATTAGTTTGAGAAGAAGTCGACAGTACATTCAGAAGCACCTGCATTCCTCAAAGAATCGTTAGATTAAAAGTAACAGATTGAATGAAGATGCGCGCGGCGGGGGCGAGGCGAATGGCTGAACGGTATCGATATGCGGGTTTAACGGCATATCGACCACATAGATTATTAACTTGCATTTCTAACAGTTAAGGAGACGGGTGCTTTCCAGCACACTCCTTCGATGATGCCTTCCGCTAGTTGCTATGCAGGTTTCAGCCAACAAAGAATGTGCCCGGGCGCTCAGGTTCACCGTTAGCGTTGGCAACATATGAGATGGGCCAGACCCTTGCCGCGCGCCGATTGCGCGAGAGGTGTCGGGCTCCATGTTTATTCCACCTGCTTGTTATCAACCACCTTCGTTCAACGTCAGACATTCAAGATGTCAGACGTCGAACCTGCGCCAAAGACGCAGCTGGGGCTACTAGTTGCCTACAATCGCTCGCGAAGCTCGTATGTTCGTGCGTGAATGTCTGACAGCTCCGTCAGACATTGTCGGACATTTGATTGTTCGACAAATGCGCACGTGGTCGCGTTCGCAAAGATTACTGAACGGTCGATGGGTGCGTTGAGACCGGAGCGAACGGCGGATGCCAGAAAAATGGCCTCACAGAATCGCGCCCATGGTTGATAAAATTGACCGCCCGGGCGCAAATACCCGGGCGGTCAATTCATCCCCTCGTTCGCGATCCTGTTGGGTTTTGGGGCTTTGACATGTTGTTGACGGATGGATCAGCCGTACAGCTTGATCTCCCGGGGTTCCATGTGGTCGTCCCCCAATAAGACGTCCCTGATGTAGCTCTGCGGCAGGAACTCGACGGGCAGCACTGGGTCGTCGACGTAGCCGGGCACTGGGAGTAGGCGTGGCCTTTGGACATAGCGTGGCCGCCTGCCGGCGGTCGGACTGCCACTTCAGCCAAAAGCTCAGGCGCGCGCATTAAAATAATGAATATATCGCTTGATGGGCTTTTGACCAAGCATGAACATCGCAGGTAAATCCGTGTACCAAAAATTGGTACACGGATTTACCTGCGATTTGTTGAAAGCTCTGACATGCGCTGTCGACTTCATTAAAATCGATTGCCGATCAAGTCTTCCTATATATGCGAGCCCCAAGAAACCGCGCTGTGAACCTGAGTCCTCTATCGATCGGCCCGGTGCACCGGGCCGCTGTCCTCGAGCCGGCAACAGCTTGCCGGTCTCAAAACGTATACATGATTTAAGGCGGAGTGGAATGTGGGCGCGCAAGGAGATGCGGAATCGATGAGAGCCTCAAAAAAATTACTGCAGTGTTATCATCTTTCATCCTCTCTATTCTTCCATTTCTGATTCTATGGGCGGCTTGGTCAGTCCTCCCTGATACAATTCCCGCTCATTGGAGTGGGGGTGTGGTTGATCGATGGGGTAATAAGCTTGAATTGCTGGTTGTTCCGCTGTTTTCTCTGATTGGTTCTATTGCAATTTCTGTGTACCTTATTGTTTCCACGCGGCGAAGAGAGTTCGCGGATTTCTCTGTTCGAATGCGACGGGACTTTGTTGCGTGCTGTATTTCTAGTCTTCTTTTATCGACAACCTGCTCAGTGATAATTGCCGTTTGGGTTCAGTTGATTCTTACGCAAAACACTGCGGTTGATGGGGGGCTTGGACTATCGATCCTGTATTCCCTTCCCGGGCTATATGTGATCTTGTGCGCTTTGCCGCCTTTTTATGCGAGCGGCGAGAGCAAAAAGGCAGAGCGCTTGATAACAGTTCTTATTGGCGGCGCGGAGATTGTTCTTTGTGGAATAGTGCTTGAAGGTCCGGCTGCCTCTTATGCGATGATTGGACTGATGATTCTGTTCTGTGCGTTTGAGATTGTGTCACAGGTAAGGGATAGCCGGTCCTTATGAGTTGAATTACGCGCGTGCGGATATAAAGGGTGGCATGTTAAATTTGTTGAAAACTCTGACATGCGCTGCCGACTTCATTAAAATCGATTGCCAATCAAGTCTTCCTATATATGCGAGCCCTGAGAAGCTGCGCTGTGAACCTGAGACCGCTATCGATCGGCCCGGTGCACCGGGCCGCTGTCCTCGAGCCGGCATCAGCTTGCCGGTCTCAAAACCTATGCCGTCCGGTACGACCAACAGCCGAGTCTTGCGCCCAGTTCGAGCAGCGCCAGAACCCCGTGCCGGAACCCACGCAGCCGATGGCAGGGGAATTCAGCCGCGGCCATCGAGGAGCCGACCCAGGGACGGCGCCCCCAGTCCTCGAAAGATTTCCACTGCCCCCTACAGGCCTGGATTGATTTAACAGTTGATTTAATCCGGCTGAACAAGCCGAGCATGGGCCGGTTGACAAAATGTAAGGTAAAAAAGCAGATACGACCGTACGCCGGTGCGGGGTTCGGGTGATGTGATAGAAAGTAATACACGTATTACATTTAACCGGGAGGTGCATCATGGCAACCGCCACCGCAGCCCTGAGAACCCCCGAGGACCTCGCGAACAGGTACGACCGCCTGGCGAAGTCGACGGGCCGCACGAAAACCTTCTACATGACGGAGGCGCTTGCCGCAGAGATAGGCAGGCTCGAATACGAGTACGGCCTCATGAATTATCCGGGAAGCGTTTGGTTGCGAGGTATGCCAGTGTGAGGGCCTGATTCGTCAGGCCCCGCACAGGGGGACCGCGATGGTGGCCACCGCGCCGCCCGAGGGGCTGTTGGCGAGCGAAACGGAGCCCCCGTGGGCGCTCGCGGCCTCGGAGGCGGCGTGGAGGCCGAGCCCGTAGTGGCGGCCTCCGTCGCGCGAGGAGCGGGAGGAGTCGTCTGTGAAGAGGCGCTCGCAGCCGCGTTCGAGGGCGGCGGGAGAGAAGCCCGGTCCGTCATCGGCGACCTCGATGACGAGGTATCCACCAGCGACGTCGCAGGAGACCGCCACGCGCGAGCGCGCGTGCTCGGCGGCGTTGGCCACGAGGTTCGCGGCGGCTCGCGCAAGGGCGGTTCGGTCGAGTGGGGCCTCGGGCGCGCCCGCGACAGCGGGGCCCGTGGCTGCGTCGAGCGTCACGCCTCGCGCCCGGGCGATCTGGGCGGCCTCGGCGAGGACCTGCTCGCAGAGCTCGGCCGGCCGCATGGGGGCCCTCTCCGCCCCGCCGGACCCGCGCGAGGCCTCGATGAGCAGGCGCACGTAGCCGTCGAGCCTTTCGACACTGCCGGCTATGTCGCGCGCGGCGGCCGCGAGGTCGGCGTCTTTCTCGTCTTCCAGCTCCTCCGCCACGAAGTCGGCGTTGGCGCGCAGCACGGTGAGCGGCGTCTTGAGGTCGTGGGCGAGCGACGCCACCTGCTCGCGCTGCCCCCGCTCCGCGGCCCAGCGGGCCTCGAGCGACTCGGCGAGGGAGGCCCGCATGGCGTCCATCGCGGCGAGGACGTCGTTCACCTCGCGCACGTTGGTGCTGCCGACCGCGAAGTCGAGCTCCCCCGCGCCGACGCGCCCCGCCGCCTCCGCGAGCGGCGCCATCTTGCGCGAGATCACGCGGCTCGCGCGGCGCGCCACGAGCGCGAGCGCGAGCGCGCTTCCCGCCGCGGCGCCGACGAGCATGAGGTTCTGCGGGTTGGGAAGCAGGCCGGCGAGGTCGCGCGAGACCCACTGCGGCAGGTACTCGCTGACGAGCGCGCATGCCCCGCCGTCCTTGAGCGGGAACGCGGCGTAGGTGAGGCCCGAGCCCCCGCCCTCGATCTCCACTGTGCCCGGATCCGCGGCGAGTGCCGTACGGGCCATTTCCGTCGCGTCCTCGAGCCGCGTGCCCTCGAGGTCTGTCATCAGCACGTATCCGTCCTTGTTCAGGATGAGGTAGCGGTACGCCGTCGGCACGTCCTGCTGCCCGCAGACGCCGTCGCGTGCCAGGCCCTCCGCGACCTCGCGCGCATTGGCCGGCCCCCAGCTTGCCTCGTAGACGAAGCCCGCGTTGATCGCCGCGGAGAGCGCCATGAACGCGGCGAGCCACGCCGTGGCGACCGCCGCGAACGCGTAGGCGAAGTAGCGCGCGATGACGAAGGAGAGCGGCATGCCCCCGCGACCTCGCGCCCCGGTCCTCAGAGCTGCCACTTGTACCCCATCCCCCAGACGGTCGCGATCGGATCGGCGCCGGCCTCGGAGAGTTTCCTCCGGGCGCGGCTGACCTGCATGGATATGGCCGCGTCGTCGGCGTCGCTCTCCCAGCCGAGCACCGCCTCGCGGATCTGCGCGCGGCTCATGACCTGCCCGGGGTGGCGGGCGAGGTACTCGCAGATGGCGTACTCGGTGGGCGTGAGCGGCACGGTCTCGCCGCCCACGGAGAGGCCGCGCGCCCCGAGGTCAATCCGCACCTCCCCGAAGGAGAGGGCGTGCGAGCGCGGCCGGCGCTCACGGCGTAGATGGGCCGCGACCTTGGCGCGCAGTTCCGCGGCCCCGAAGGGCTTGCGGACGTAGTCGTCGGCGCCCAGGCCGTAGGCGGCCACAGCATCCTCCTCGGCCACGCGCGCGGTCAGGAAGACGATGGGCCCGTCGAAGTCCGGGCGGATCTGCCGCACGAGCTCGAAACCGTCGAGCCCCGGCATCATGACGTCGCAGAGCACGAGGTCGAAGCGCGAGAGGTCCATCCCCGGGACCGCCGTCGGGTCCGCCGCCCTGACGACCTCATGGCCGTCGCGGCCGAGGACGCGCGCGAGCGCGTCGAGAATCGCCCGTTCATCGTCCACTGCCAGTATCCTCGCCATGTTCGACCTCCTGAAACTCTCGTCGGAATTGTACTAGCGCCGCGCACAGCGGTCCAGAGCCCTGCGCGCAGCCGCGGGTGGCTCGGCCGCGTCGCACGCACGGTGGCGCACGCCCGAGCCACCGCGTGCCTCGATTTCGAGCCAGCCCTCGCCGTCCGACTCCCGCCCGAAGAAGATGAGCTGGAGCTCTCGGACATTGCCCCTGTCGTCCGCCGCGTCCACCAGGTAGACGCTGTCTCTTATACACATCTCCGAGCCCACGAGACCGAGGCTGATCTC
>CABRID010000119.1 GCA_902470895.1 uncultured Collinsella sp. | reverse complement strand
CGGCAGCGTCAGATGTGTATAAGAGACAGGCAGGAACAGTGGCTTGAGAACGAGGATATTTTCGATACGCCTGCCGTGCGTGCGCTGGTGGGTGCCACGGTTGAGCCGCTGCGCGACCACGGCATCGATACCGTGGTGCTCGGCTGTACGCATTTTCCGCTGTTGGTGGGACCTATCCGCCATGCGCTGGGGCCTGGGGTGCGCGTCGTGAGTTCCGCCGAGGAGACCACGCGCGAGCTGACCGATATCCTCACGCGCCGCGAGCAGCTGGCGGGCGACGCCGCCGAGCCGCAGCATCGTTTTGCCACGACGGCCGATAACATTGCCGAGTTTGCGGTGGCGGGCAGCTTTATCTTTGGTCAGCCGCTCAAGAGCATCGAACATATCGATATCGATGAGCTGAAATAGATGTAAGGCAGCCGCCAAAGCCTTCGCCACATCTTTTGCCGAAAGGAAATTTCTATGGAGTACATGCAGGTCAACCGCGCCAACGATCGCGCCGCCAACGAGTTGCGCCCCGTTAAGCTCACCCGTGGCGTCATGAAGCACGCCCACGGCTCGTGTTTGGCCGAGTTCGGTGACACGCGCGTGCTGTGCGCCGCCACTATCGAGGAGGGCGTGCCGGGCTGGCGAAAGGGAGCTAAGGCCGGCTGGGTGACCGCGGAATACGCCATGCTGCCGGCGTCGACCGGCAAGCGCTGCAAGCGCGAGCACGCCAACCGCAAGGGTCGCTCCATGGAGATCGAGCGCCTCATTGGCCGCAGCCTGCGTACCGTCGTCAACATGAAGGCGCTCGGCGAGTACACCGTCACCGTCGACTGCGATGTGATTCAGGCCGATGGCGGCACGCGTACAGCGAGCATCACCGGCGCCTGGGTGGCGCTGCACGACGCCCTCGCCATGTGGGTCGAGGCGGGCAAGATCGAGCGCATCCCGCTTATCGGCCAGGTGGCTGCCATCTCCATGGGCGTTGTCGACGGCAATACGCTGCTTGACCTCGATTATTCCGAGGACAGTCACGCCGAGGTCGACATGAACCTCGTCGCCACCGACACCGGCGAGATGATCGAGCTCCAGGGCACCGGCGAGCAGGCGCCCTTTGACCGCAAGCGCCTCAACGCCCTGCTCGACCTGGGCGACAAGGGTATCGCCGAGCTCATCGAGCTTCAGCGCCAAGCCATCGCCTAACCTGCCAAAAAGGGACAGGTTTATTTTGGTAGGTTTTATCTGCTGAAATGCTGCGTTGAAAGGTCCGATCGCCTGAGAG
Source organism: uncultured Collinsella sp. (assembly GCA_902470895.1). GTDB lineage: Bacteria > Actinomycetota > Coriobacteriia > Coriobacteriales > Coriobacteriaceae > Collinsella. The sequence continues at coordinate 4,001 of CABRID010000119.1, read as the reverse complement.
GGGAGGGGTCAAGTGCCCAAACGCCCCTCACGCGGCTTGCTATAGAGACAAGGAGGCCAGTTATGGCACTTGAGAAGATTGACATCGACACCCTCGACCCGGCGGCGACCATCGTCGTGGCAACGGGCAACGCCCATAAGCTCACCGAGATCGAGGCCATTTTGGGCAAGGTCATGCCCGAGGTGCGCTTTGTGGCGCTCGGCCAGCTGGGTGATTTTGAGGATCCCGAGGAAAACGGCACGACGTTTTTGGAGAACGCCATCATCAAGGCCCAAGCCGCGGTTGAGGAGACGGGCCTTATGGCCATTGCCGACGATTCGGGCTTGGTCGTCGACGCGCTGGACGGCGAGCCTGGCGTGTATAGCGCGCGCTATGCGGGCGTGCACGGCGACGATGCCGCCAACAACGCCAAACTCCTCGTTAACCTGGATGGCGTGGCCGACGAGGATCGCACCGCGCGCTTTATGAGCGTCGTCGCGCTCATCGACACGGACGGTTTGGTCACCTATGGCGAGGGCGCCTGCGAGGGCGTTATCGCGCACGAGGGCCGCGGCGATCACGGCTTTGGCTACGACCCGCTGTTCCTGCCGGTCGACACGCCGGGCAAGACCATGGCCGAGCTGACGGCTGACGAGAAGAACGCCATCAGCCATCGTTTCCACGCGCTCGAGCATCTGTCCGCCAAGCTGACGGGCGAGGAGTAGACCGTGCGTGCGGTGGTGCAGCGCGTGCTCAACGCCGGCGTGACGGTCGACGGCGAGTGCGTGGGCCGCATTGGACGCGGCTACCTGGTGCTGCTGGGTGTGGGCCATGGCGATACGCGTGCCGAGGCCGACAAGCTGTGGGGCAAGCTCCGCGGGCTGCGTATCAACGAGGACGAGAACGGCAAGACCAACTTGGCGCTTGCCGATGTCGACGGCGAGGTGCTCGTGGTGTCGCAGTTCACGCTGTTCGCCGACTGCCGCCACGGTCGCCGCCCATCGTTTACGGATGCCGGCGCCCCCGATGTCGCCAACGAGCTCTACGAGTACTTCCTGACGCTCGTTCGTCAAGATGTCGAACACGTGGCGCACGGCATCTTTGGCGCCGATATGAAAGTCGATCTCGTCAACGACGGCCCATTCACCATCGTCTTGGACACCGACAACCTTTAGGTTACGCGGTTTTACCAAACCGCGTAACAACTGGTCATGCGAGATTGTCGTCTGGTACGTATTTGGGACCGGGCTTATTTAGCTACTTGCGTATGGCCACAACAGGGTGCTATAGTATTAGAGTTTTGTCTATCTTAGGGGTATTATCCCCTTTTTGAATTGCACCTTCTGGAGGCTCTGTTCATGGAAGAGATGGAAGTCAATCACGTCGACGACATCCACGAGAAGCTGACCGATATGGTGGGCGATCGCGTCAAGGTTAAGGCCAACATGGGCCGCACCCGCGTTGTCGAGCGCATGGGCACCATCAAGAGCGTCCACCCCGCCGTCTTTATCGTCGAGGTTGACGAGCGCCGCGGCCGCAAGTCGCGTCAGTCCTACCAGTATATCGATGTCCTCACCGGTCAGGTCGAGCTGTTCGACCCCGAGAGCGGCGAGCATATCTTTACCCCGCTCGGCAATCAGCTCGAGGAGCATTAACGGTGACCGATCGGTCCCTGACTCTTTCCGCGCCGGCAAAGATTAACCTCTACCTGGGGGTTCATACCGAGCGCGATGACCGCGGCTACCACAGGGTCGATTCCCTGATGGCGGCCGTCGGTCTTTCCGATACCGTGACGGTCACGCCGGCGCAGGCGCTGACCGTCCAGACGGTTCCGGCATCAGATTTTCCCATGCAAAAGAATACGGCGTATCGGGCTGCGGTTGCTATGGCCGAGCATTATGGTCGCGAGGCAAACATCTGCGTGACGATTGAGAAGCGCATTCCATTGTGCGCCGGCTTGGGCGGCCCCTCGACGGATGCGGCCGCGGTCATTGTCGCCTTGGCGGAGCTCTGGGGCATTGATCGCACCGACCCAGCGCTCGACGATATTGCGCGAGGCATTGGTGCCGACGTCCCGTTCTTTTTGCACGTGAGCCCTGCGTTCTACGTAGGTGGGGGAGACGTGCTGGCAACTGAGTACCCCGCGCTGCCCGCGACGCCCGTCGTGCTGGTCAAGCCGCGCGAGGCAAGTGTTTCGACAATTGAAGCCTATCGACGTTTTGACGAGGCCCCGGTGCCTGCGGACAAGCCCGGCGCGATAGCTTCTGCCTTGCGTGCTGGTGATGCCGAGACGGCATATGCACTCATCCATAACAACCTTGGTGTCATTTCCGCACAGATGGAGTCGCAGATTCAAACGGTCCTCGACTGGCTGCGTAAACAGGACGGAACCGTTGCTGTAGATGTGTGCGGATCGGGTGCCTGCTCGTTTGCCATTTGCGACACCGCTGCCACGGCCGAAAGGCTTGCCGACGCTGCCCAGCAAAATGGCTGGTGGGCCTGCGCGACTGAGCTTATTCCCAACACGGTTCAAATCGACGCGCCAAAGAAATAAAAATTTCTCTAGCACGCGGCGAAAATCTTTGTTACTATAGTCGAGCTAACGGGTTGTGGCTCAGTTTGGTAGAGCACTGCGTTCGGGACGCAGGGGTCGCTGGTTCAAATCCAGTCAACCCGACCAGAGCATGAGGAGGGACCGCTTCTTGCGGTCCCTTTTTTTAGCTAGTGTTGTGATACCGCGATACCCGCGGTATACTCATTCGAGCTTGTCACGCTGTATTGTGGAGGTCTACATGTTTGGACTGAGGGCTCCTGAGCTCATCATTATTCTCGTCGTTGTCCTGATTATCTTCGGGCCCAAGAACCTGCCGAAGCTCGGCAAGTCCCTCGGCTCTACCGTCAAGAATATCCGTGAGGGTATGGAGGGCGACGATAAGGCCGAGACCAAGCAGGCCGAGGAGGTCGTGGTCGAGCAGTCCGAGGAGGACAAGGAGATCGCTGAACTCGAGGCCAAGCTCGCTGCTGCCAAGAAGAAGCAGGCAGAGGACAGCGACGCGGACGCAGAGTAGTCCCATCCCTTTGGGGTGAGCACCTGACCGGCTTGCCCGCAGGCTAGCCGGTCTTTTTCGTTTTGTTGACAGTTATTGTTTGATCAGAGTTGGGGAGATATCCGTATGGACGCAAGCCAGATCGTACTGACCGCTGAGGGCCGCCAGAAGCTCGTCGAGGAGCTCGCTTGGCGTGAGGGCGATTACGCCAAGGAGATTGTCGAGGACATCAAGGAAGCCCGCGCGTTCGGCGACCTTTCGGAGAACTCCGAGTACGACGCCGCTAAGGACAAGCAGGCCCAGAACGCCGCTCGTATTGCCGAGATCCAGGCCATCCTCGCCAACGCTCAGGTTGCTGCCACCACGGGCGACCTGACCGTCTCCATCGGTTCCACCGTTTCGCTGATTGATCCCAACGGCGAGGTCATGGAAGTCACGCTCGTCGGTACCACCGAGACCAACTCGCTCGAGCACAAGATTTCCAACGAGTCTCCGGTCGGTCACGCCATCATTGGTCACGGCGAGGGCGACTCCGTCGAGGTCGTTACGCCTTCCGGCAAGACTCGCGTCTACACCATCGCCAAGATCGCACGCTAGACCACGGTCCCGCGTAAAGGTATGTTTTCGCTCCCTGGGACCGAATCCTGGGGAGCGTTTTAGTTTGAGGAGCTAACTTATGGCAGAGAACCAGAACGCCGCCGATCAGGCATCGACGCTCAACGACGAGCGCGCCACCCGCCTGGCCAAGCGCGCCGCCCTGTTCGAGGCGGGCCAGAACCCCTATCCCGAGCACTCTGAGCTTGAGGACTACGTCGCCGATATCGAGGCTAAGTACGCCGAGCTTGCCGATGGCGAGGACACCGAGGACGTCGTGAAGATCGCCGGCCGCGTGGTCGCCAAGCGCGGTCAGGGCAAGATCATGTTCATCGTCTGTCTCTTATACACATCTGACGCTGCCGACGATACTCCTTGTGT
>CABRID010000118.1 GCA_902470895.1 uncultured Collinsella sp. | reverse complement strand
GTAGCGGGTGGTTTAAAGCTGGCCGCTGCGCGGCCAGCGGACTAAAGTCTTGAAACGAAAGGGCGCTGACCTTCTGGTCGCGCCCTTGGAGTTGAACGTCAGATTGTCCAAATGCGGCCCGCGCAGCGTCGAGCGGTTACGGCGTTTGGTAAAACGCCGTAACTTAATAAGTTTGGTACCTTGACATTGATTTCTCACGCTCCTAAATTGGTTAGGCACAAAACAATTTCACTACCTAACTAAAGAAAGGAGCGAAGATTAGATATGCGTGTTGAACCACTCGCCTATCCGCATGAACCCGGCGGCGACCCCTCACGGCCAGCAGACGAGCCCGAGACCCAGTCCGACAAAGACCGTCTCGCCAAGCGAATCCTCAATGGGCTGGGGTTTTGCGGCCATTACATGCATTTTCACGGCGGCGGCATATCTGGCAAGGCGCCTATTGTCTGCCTACTCGCCAAGCAGCCGACCGGCGAGCTGTCCCAACAGGAGCTCGGCATGCACTTCGACCTCAAGCCGGGGTCCCTTTCCGAGATTCTGTCCAAGCTCGAACTGGGCGGTCTTATCGAGCGCAGTCGCAATCCCAAAGACCGTCGGCAGCTCACCATCCGCCTGACCGATGCGGGATGGGAAAAGGCCCGCGTTGAGCAGGCAGCCCGCATTCGCTTTAGAGAGCAGGCCTTTAGTGCCCTCACCCACGACGAGCGTGAACAGCTCGCCGAGATGCTCGAGAAAATCCGCGTAACCTGGGAGGAACTGGATGATTAAAACCCTTATGGGCAGCATCCGCGATTACATGAAGGTCACGATCGCCACGCCGCTGCTGGTGCTTGGCGAGGTAATCTGCCAGATGATGATCCCGTTTATCACCGCCGACATGATCGACGCCATCAAGGACGGCACCGCCGTTACCGAGATGCTGCCCACCGCCGGCCTTCTCGTACTCATCGCGCTGACGTCACTCGCCTTTGGCGCCGCTGCGGGCATCACCTGCAGCCATGCCAGCTGCGGCTTTGCCAAGAACCTGCGTCGCGACCTGTTCTACAAGATCCAGACGTTCAGCTTCGCCAACATCGACGAGTTCTCGAGTTCCTCGCTCGTCACGCGCCTCACCACCGACATCAACAACGTGCAGCAGGCCTTTATGATGCTCATCCGCATCGCCGTGCGCTCGCCGCTGGTGCTGGTCTTTGCCTTTACCATGGCATACGCCATGGGCGGCAGCGTCGCCATGGTCTACCTGGTCATCATTCCGCTGCTGGGCTTTGGCCTGTTCTTTATCATCTATAAGGTGCGCCCGATCTTTACCCGCGTGTTCCGCAAGTACGACGCGCTCAACGAATCGGTCGAGGAAAACGTCACCGGCATGCGCGTGGTCAAGAGCTACGTGCGCCAGGACTACGAGAAGGAGAAGTTCGCCACCGCCGCGCGCGACGTCCAGATGGACTTCACCCGCGCCGAGAAGTTGCTCGCCTTCAACAACCCCATGATGAACATCTGCGTCAACGGCGCGTTCGTCGTCATCATCTACCTGGGCTCCAAGCTCATCATCACGAGCCAGGGCACCCTGTTCGATGTGGGCCAGCTCTCCTCCATCTTTACCTACGGCTTCCAGATTCTGATGAGCCTAATGCAGCTGTCGATGATCTTTGTCATGGTGACCATGGCAGATGAGTCGGCGCACCGCATTACCGAGGTGTTGGCCGCCGAGCCCACGATCGCTAACCCGACCGAGCCCGTGCACGAGGTTGCCGACGGCTCCATCGACTTCGATCACGTGAGCTTTAAGTATTCCGAGCATGCCCGCCGCCAGGCGCTCGACGATATCGACCTGCATATTAAGAGCGGCGAGACCATCGGCATTATCGGTGGCACCGGCTCGGCCAAGTCGACGCTCGTGAACCTGATCGCCCGTCTGTACGATGTCACGGAGGGCACCGTGCGCGTCGGCGGCGTGGACGTGCGCGACTACGACCTGGACGCGCTGCGCCACCAGGTAGCCATGGTCCTGCAGAAAAACGTGCTGTTTAGCGGCACCATCGCCGAGAACCTGCGCTGGGGCGACCCGAACGCCACCGACGAGGAAGTCCGCGAGGCCGCACATCTGGCCTGCGCCGACGAGTTTGTCGACGGCTTCCCCAAGGGCTACGACACCTGGATCGAGCAGGGCGGCTCCAACGTTTCCGGCGGCCAGAAGCAGCGCCTGTGCATCGCGCGTGCCCTGCTGCGTCGCCCCAAGATCTTGATCCTGGACGACTCCACGAGCGCCGTCGACACCAAGACCGACGCCAAGATCCGCGAGGGCCTGGCGAGCTATCTGCCCAACACGACCAAGCTCATCATCGCCCAGCGCATCAGCTCCGTGCAGGACGCCGACCGCATCATCGTCATGGAGGGCGGCCGCATCAAGGACATCGGCAACCACGATGAGCTGCTCAAGACGAGCGAGATCTACCGCGAGACCTTTACCTCGCAAAATAAGATGAGTGCCGAAGGCGAGGACGCGGGCGAGACCGCCGCAGCCGACACCGAGGCATCCGCACCGCAAGCTCAGACCCAGGAAGGAGGCGAGGCACATGAGTAAGGCCGCTACCGCCGAGCGCGCGCGCAACCGCAAGGGCGGCACCATGACGCGCCTGATCAAGATGCTCTTTGGCTTCTACCCGGTGCTTTTGCCCCTCGTCGTCGCCGGCGTTGTGCTCTGCGCCATCATCAACTCCATCGGCGCGACGTTTCTTCAGAGCGCGCTGCAGGTCATTAGCGAATCGTGGCAGTCGGGCGACTGGACGGCCGCGCAGCCCAAGATTCTGAAGCTCGTGACCACTCTCGGCTGCATCTACGCCGTGGGCGTCGTCTCCTCGCTCTTCTGGAACCGCGCCATGGCCGTCATCACGCAGGGCTCGCTCGAGAAGCTGCGCGAAAAGATGTTCAACCGCATGCAGGACCTGCCGATTCGCTACTTCGACACGCACCAGCGCGGCGACATCATGAGCCACTACACCAACGACATCGACACGCTGCGTCAGATGATCAGCCAGTCGCTGCCCAACCTGCTCATGACGATCATCGTCATCGTCACCGTGTTCTTCATCATGCTGTATTACAGCGTGTGGATGTGCCTGGTCATCATTGCCGGCGTCGCCTTTATGACCTTTATGACCAAGCTGCTCGGCTCCAACTCCGCGCGCTTCTTTATCGCGCAGCAGACCGAGCTCGGCGTGGTCGAGGGCCATATCGAGGAAGTCATGAACGGCCAGAAAGTCGTCAAGGCGTTCTGTCACGAGTCCGCCGCCGAGGCCGATTTTGACGAGCGCAACGAGAAGCTCTTCGAGGTCTCGCAGAAGGCCAACATGTACGCCAACATCCTCATGCCGATCCTCGGGAACCTGGGCGACTTGCTCTACGTGCTGGTCGCGCTGACCGGCGGCATCTTCCTGGCGCTGGGCGTGCCCAACCTGAGCCTCTCGGGCATGGCGCTCTCCATCGCCGTCGTGGTGCCGTTCCTCAACATGACCAAGCAGTTCTGCGGCCAGATCGGCCAGATCTCGCAGCAGATCAACGCCGTGGTCATGGGCCTTGCCGGCGCCGAGCGCATCTTTGAGCTGCTCGACGAGGAGCCCGAAGCCGACGAGGGCTACGTGACGCTCGTCAACGCACAGGTGAACCCCGAGACCTGGCAGCTCGAGGAAGCCGACCACCGCACCGGCATGTGGGCATGGAAGCACCCGCACCGCGCGACCGGCGAGATCGAGTACGTGCCGCTGCGTGGTGACCTGGTCATGGATAACGTGGACTTTGGCTATACGCCCGACCACGAGGTGCTGCACGGCGTGTCCGTATATGCCAAGCCGGGCCAGAAGGTCGCGTTTGTCGGTGCCACCGGTGCCGGTAAGACGACCATCACCAACCTCATCAACCGCTTCTACGACATTGCCGACGGCAAGATCCGCTACGACGGCATCAACGTCAACAAGATTCGCAAGTCCGACCTGCGTCGCTCGCTGGGCGTGGTGCTGCAGGACGTGAACCTGTTCACCGGCACCGTGATGGACAACATCCGCTACGGCAACCTGGACGCCACCGACGAGGAGTGCATCAAGGCGGCCAAGCTCGCGGGAGCGGACGACTTTATCACCCGTCTGCCCGACGGCTACGACACCATGCTCACCGGCAACGGCGCGCAGCTGTCGCAGGGCCAGCGCCAGTTGATCTCGATTGCGCGCGCCGCCGTCGCCGATCCGCCGGCGATGATTCTGGACGAGGCCACGAGCTCCATCGACTCCCGCACCGAGGCAATCGTGCAGGCGGGCATGGACAAGCTCATGGAGGGCCGCACGACGTTTGTCATCGCACACCGCCTGAGCACCGTGCGCAACTCCGACGCGATCATCTGCCTGGACCACGGCCGCATCATCGAGCGCGGCAACCACGACGAGCTGATCGCCAAGCGCGGGTATTACTACCAGCTCTACACCGGAGCGTTTGAGCTGGAGTAGATCTGGCAACCCGGAACTACGCCGCAACGCATAAGCCCCCGCAGTTCATATGAGCTGTGGGGGCTTTTTTCATGCCAGCCGGAAACCGTATCCCACTTTTCGGGCCCAGAATGGGATGCCGTTTCCCGCTGGACCCCCTCCGGGAAACGGCATCCCATTTCAAGGGAGTAAACCGGGATGTAGTTTCCCCTAACGGCACCTTTGGGAAGCCGCATCCCACTCTAGACGCACAAAACGGGATGAGCTTTCCCATGGTGATCCAAGACCAGAAGCATGTCCGATAGCGCAGCCAGGTCAAGAACAACAAGGCAAGCGTCACGCCAATTTGGACGAGCGTCTGCTGCAGTTTGAGGCTGCTGGCCCATATGGTAGAGTTAACCACCCATGAATTTCAGCACACTGCGTGCTACCTGCTCTTTTGTCATTTAGGGGAGTGAACTTGTGAATACTTCTGTCGCCAAGAAGGCCAGCCAGGCGGTGCGCCTGCTCATGATGGTGCTCACGGCAGTTCTCATCTTCTTCTTCATCAATGTTATGCTGCTCGTCTCCGATATCCAGGGCACGGCGCGCGTGGTCAATTACGCCGGTCTGGTGCGCGGTACCACGCAGCGAATCGTTAAGCTCGAGGACGCGGGCCAGCCTCAAGATGACCTGCTCAAAGCCGTGGATTCATACATCAACGGCTTGCGTTACGGAAGTGACGACCTCAACCTCGTCCGTCTCGACGACGATGAGTATCAGGCAAAGATGACCGAGCTTGCAAATTATTATGATGAGCTTTGCGCCGAGATTAGCCGCGTGCGCGAAGTCGGCTACGAGAGCACCGACATCATCTCCATGAGCGAGGAGTTCTTTGGCATTTGCGACGATGCTACGCGACTCGCAGAGGACTACTCTCAGGAGAAGGCGTCGGCGCTCAACTATCTCTGTCTCTTATACACATCTGACGCTGCCGACGATA
>CABRID010000117.1 GCA_902470895.1 uncultured Collinsella sp. | reverse complement strand
TACACAAGGAGTATCGTCGGCAGCGTCAGATGTGTATAAGAGACAGCCGTGGTAGGAGGGGTTGGGCTCAGCGATCTGGGCGTACTTGCCACTCGCCTTCCAATCGAAGTTACCGCCGTCGACGATCACACCGCCCAGCGAGGTGCCGTGGCCGCCGATAAACTTGGTTGCGGAGTGGACGACGATGTTGGCACCATGCTCCAGCGGACGGAACAGATACGGGGTGCCGAAGGTGTTGTCGACGACAACCGGCAGGCCATGCTTCTTGGCGATCTCGGAGATGGCGTCGATGTTGGGGATGTCGGAGTTGGGGTTACCGAGCGTCTCGAGATAGATGACCGTGGTGTTGTCCTTGATGGCGCCCTCGACCTCGTCCAGGTTATGGGCATCGACGAAGGTGGTCTCGACACCAAACTGGGAGAGCGTGTGCTCCAGCAGGTTGTAGGAACCGCCGTAGATGGTCTTCTGGGCGACCACGTGGTCACCGGCCTGGGCGAGGGCCTGCAGGGTATAGGTGATGGCGGCGGCGCCAGAGGCGACGGCGAGGCCAGCAACGCCGCCCTCGAGCGCAGCGATACGGTCCTCGAAGACGCCCTGGGTGGAGTTGGTCAGACGGCCGTAGATGTTACCGGCGTCGGCAAGACCAAAGCGGTCGGCGGCGTGCTGGGAGTTGCGGAACACATAGCTCGTGGTTTGATAGATAGGCACAGCACGGGAGTCGGATGCAGGATCGGCGCTCTCCTGGCCAACGTGCAGCTGCAGGGTATCGAAACCAAAGGTGTGCTCGGGGTTGTTGATAAACTGGCTCATGATGATCTCCTTGATCGAAGAAAGTAATAAGAGTAAGAGAAGTAAGTCGCTGTCTCCTGATCACGCCGACGGGCGCAAACAGGAGCCCGGCATTCGTCTTGGTAAGCAATTCATATGCGGGCCTCCTTTCGCATCCCGGTTCCTTGGTCGGCTTAATTACCTACCGCCTTTGTGTGTTTTGAATAGTACGAGCATTGTTTTGCTCGGTCAATCACTTAAAAGCGCTAACTTGTTATCGGTTTTTTAGATAGCTATCGAAAGGATGGGCGCCGATGACCCTCCAGCAACTTCGTTTTTTGATCGCCGTGGCAGAGTCCGGATCGATCAACGCCGCAGCCCAGCGCCTTTATACGGCACAGTCCAACATCTCAAACGCTGTCAAAAGCCTGGAACAGGAGCTCCATCTGGAGATCTTTACGCGCTCCAGCCGCGGCGTCACGCTCACCAACGACGGCACCGAGCTATTGGGCTATGCGCGCCAGGTCGTAGAGCAGGCCGACATGCTCGAGGCACGCTACGAGGACGGCGGCACACCCCAGGCGCGCCTTGCCGTCTCGGCCCAGCACTACGCTTTTTCGGTCAAGGCCTTTGTCAACGTCGTCGAGCGCTGCCGCGACAGTAAGTTTGAGTTCATCATGCGCGAGACCACCACCTCGCAGATCATCGACGACGTCCGCGCATTTCGCAGCGATATCGGCATTCTGTACCTGGATGACTTTAACGCCCGCGTTCTGCAGAAGGCCTTCGCCGATGCCCGCGCAAGCTTCCATCCCCTCTTCGACGCGACGGTCCACGTCTTCGTTAGCGAACGCCACCCGCTCGCACGCCGCCCTCAGCTGTCCCTTGCCGACCTCACGCCCTATACGCGCTACAGCTTTGAGCAGGGAACCTCAAACTCCTTCTATTACGCCGAGGAACCTTTTAGCTATATCCCTTGCGACCGCAACATACGAATCTCGGACCGCGGAACACTTACTAACTTACTTATCACGTCGAACGGTTACACCCTGTCGACCGGTGTCCTTTCCAATGAAATGCAGTGGGGTATGGCATCGATCCCGTTAGCAGACGCCCCAACGATGCACGTAGGATATATCATGCACGACGAGCGCAAGCCCTCTCCTCTCTTGCGGCAATACCTCGACGAGCTCAACCGCATCATCCATGCCAACTAACTGTCGGAAGACGGGATAGAAATCGTAAATTGCTAGCCCCCGGCAGGCATGGCGCTACAATGGTCACCCACACGAAGCGTACCCAACGAAAGGAACCATGTGAAGGTCATCATCTATACCGACGGCTCGGCCCGATCAAATCCGGGACGCGGCGGCTACGGCGCCGTGCTCAAGTACACCAACCCCGCCGGCAAGACCTTCACCTCCGAGCTTTCGCGTGGCTACGCCAAGACCACTAACAACCGCATGGAGCTCATGGCGGTCATCGTGGCGCTCGAGGCACTTAACCGCCCCTGCGAGGTCGAGGTCCATTCCGATTCGCAATACGTCGTCAACGCCTTCAACAAGCACTGGATCGACGGCTGGAAAAAGCGCGGGTGGAAAACTGCCAACAAGCAGCTCGTCAAGAACCGCGACCTGTGGGAGCGTCTGCTTGCCGCAAAGAGCAAGCATAAGGTGGAATTCATCTGGGTTAAGGGGCATGCCGGCCACGAGCTCAATGAGCGCTGCGACGAACTCGCCACCACCGCGGCCGACGGAGCCAATCTCGATATCGACACCGGCTTTAGCGAAAGCGACCTGTAACGGCGTTTTCGCACGCCATTTCCTGCCCCCTCGCGCTACACTCATCCTGTAAACCGAACGGCACGAGGGGGATACATGCTGCGTATAGCGACCATCGGCACATCCATGATTACCGACGACTTTATCCAGGTCGTCAACGCCAACGACCAAGCCGCGTTTGTGGGCACGCTCTCGCGCGATGCGGATCGCGGCGCCACCTTCACCGCTAAGCACGGCGGCGAGCGCAACTTCACCGCACTTGACGAGCTTGCGTCTGCCGACGACGTCGACGCCGTCTACATCGGCAGCCCCAATGCGCTCCACTACGAGCAGGCCCTTGCCTGCATCGCCGGTGGCAAGCACGTCATCGTCGAGAAGCCCTTCTGCGCCACCGAGGCGCAGGCACTGGAAGTCTTCCGCGCTGCCGAGGCAGCAGGTGTCGTAGCCCTCGAGGCCATGCGTCCCCTCCACGATCCCGCCTTCCACGCCATCGAGGACGCCCTGGGTGAGATCGCCCCCATCCGCCGCGCCTCATTGCGCTTTGGCAAGTATTCCTCGCGTTACAACGAAATCCTCGCTGGACGCGCCACCAATATCTTCGACTGCAATATGGCATCGGGTTCCCTCATGGATATTGGCGTCTACACCGTCGAGCCCATGGTCGAGATTTTCGGCATGCCCTCCGGCCTTACGAGCATGGCTACTCTGCTCGACCCCACCACGCGACAGCTCACGCACGGCCCCATCGATGGCTGCGGTTCCATCCTCGCCAGCTACGGCGGTGGCCGTATCTCCGTCGAGCTCGCGCACTCCAAAATTACGAATGACCTGCTGCCCTCGCAGATCGAAGGCGAGCGTGGCACTATCCAGATCGACCATCTGTCCACGCCCCGCAACGTCCGCATCGACTATCGCGGCGACGTCGTACGCGGCTCGGCGACCGAGGCGCCGCGCGAACAGGGCGACAACGGCCGCGTGCTCGACCTGCCCAAATCGAGCAACACTATGGAATACGAACTCACAGACTTTATCACCGCCATCGGCGGCATCGATAACGTCAAGGAAGAGATTTGGGAGACCCTGGCGGGACGTCACGAGCTTGGCCACTACCGCGATGTCACGCTCGTCTCACTGCGCATCATGGATGCCGTGCGTCAGCAGGCCGGCATAACCTTCCCGGCCGACGCAGGCAAGCAGGCATAGCGATGGGCTTCTTCGACAAGCTTTTCTCGGGCGTCACCGGCGGCAGCCGCGAACCCCAAAAGCCCTCTGGCGTCGAGCTTGAGCTGCGCCGTAGGCTCACCGTGCTCGCAAGCGACGAGGCCACTCAAGACGCCCCGCAGCGCTATTTCCTGCGGTGGGAGGGGCAGGTCCAGGGCGTCGGTTTCCGCTTCACCAACACCAACCTCGCACAGGCGCGCTCCCTCACCGGCTGGGTGCGTAACATGGAAGACGGCTCAGTCGAGATGGAGATACAGGGAGCTCCGGCAAACATCCTATCTCATCTCGAGACGCTTCATGCCTCCTACGAGCGCATGGGAACGCGTTTTCGCCTCGTAGACGCCCAGGCCCGAGCCCCACTTGCTAATGAAGACGGTTTCACTCCTCATTATTAGTATTGTGTGCTAAATACGGTATCATTTACCTACGACCGTTGATAGAAAAGAGGCGAGGCGCATGGCGGTGCAAAGAAGGAATACCAAGCAGCGAAAGCTGGTTCTTGACGCCGTGCGCCAAAGCTATAACCATCCCACCGCCGACGAAATCTACAACGTCGTGCGCGCGCAGGATGACAAAATCAGCCGCGGTACGGTCTACCGCAATCTCAATCTCTTGGCCGACGCCGGCGAGATCCTCTCCATCAAGACACCGGGCGGCAGTCGCTTCGATCGCACCATCGAGCCGCACGCGCATATCATCTGCACCTCGTGCAGCCGCGTCATCGACGTACCGCTCCCCTTCGATGCCCAGCTCGACGCCAAAGCGTCCGAGCAAATCGGCTGGCACGTCACGTCGCACTACACCATCTTCGAGGGTCTCTGCCCCGACTGCCGATAGATGTTTGGGACATGCCTTAAAATCCACCTTTCCGCACTCTGCAGCAAAAAGTAGATTTCTAGACATGTCCCAAATGTCTACTCAGCAAGTAGACGACGCAGCTCTTCTTCGACCGTGCGCACGTAGCGGACGCGGTCGTTGATGCCACGCATAGAGGGATTGCAGCTCTCCATCAGATAGGGATGGCCCACGACGTTAAGCATGTCGCGATCGTTCTCATTGTCGCCAAACGCCATCATCTCATCGGGCGAAATACCCAGCGCGCGACCATAATCGGCAAGCGCGGACCCCTTGCCCGAATCAAAGCCGATAAAGTCGGTCCATTCGGTTCCCGACGTCATCACATCGACCCGGTCGCTAAAGCGACGCGCAAAATACTCCAACGCCGCCGGCTGATCCATCTCGGGCGTCTGGAAGGCAATCTTAATGACGTCCTCGTCGATGTCCTCGGGACGGTCGACCACCGCCACATCGCAGTGGACCTCATAGCGCAAATGGTCGACGAACGCATCGTTGCCGCCCATGGTGTAGAGGTGCCCCTCGCACGAAAGGGTCACGTCGGCATGGGGATACGCAACCACGGCATTCGCGATATCCATAGCAAGGCTGCGCTCCATGGAACGCTTGACAACGGCACGTCCCTCGCTCATCACCAGGGCTCCGTTTTCGCATACATAGGCGAGCTCATCGGCCACCGGGGCAAACAGGTAGCGCAAGCTCGCATATTGACGGCCACTCGCCGGCATAAACACGATGCCGCGACGATGCAGCTCATCGATAAGCTCAAAGGCCTCGGAACGCGGCTCGCGCTCCCCCGGATGCAGCAACGTGCCGTCCAAATCGCATGCAATCAGCTTGATTCCCTCAAGACCCATATGCTTCCCCAAAGCCTCCTATCAACAGCAAGACGGACCTTGATTGGTCGCCCCTCAAAGCCCGTCTTGCGCATACGCGCGCTTAGCCGCGCGTCTTTTTTACGATGGTAAAGTCCGGAGCCATGCTCACGACGACCTCCGCCGCACTCGACGCAAAGCGCCGGCTCTGTCTCTTATACACATCTCCGAGCCCACGAGACCGAGGCTGATCTCG
>CABRID010000116.1 GCA_902470895.1 uncultured Collinsella sp. | reverse complement strand
TACACAAGGAGTATCGTCGGCAGCGTCAGATGTGTATAAGAGACAGATTCATTACCGAATTAATCATGGTAGTAATCCAATTTTTTCTCGGCGGCGCCCAGCAGCATCTCGACGACGAAATTAAAGACCCAGTAAATCAGCGCCGCGATCGCAAACGGCACCATGCTCACCTGCGAGGCGACCAGCGCCTTGGCCGTCGAGAACATCTCACCCACGCCAATGGCAAACGCCAGCGACGTGTCCTTGACCAGCGTGATGATCTCGTTGCCCATCGCCGGCAGAATACGCTTGGCGACCTGCGGCATCACGATATACAGAAACGTCTGCACGCGCGAATAGCCCAGCACCTCGGCAGCCTCGTATTGACCGCGCGGAATGGACTGCAAGCCCGAGCGATAGATCTCGGCAAAGTAACCGGCGTAGTTGATGATGAACGCCACGACGCACGCCGTCCACTTGGAATCGGGCGTGAGCGAAATGCCAAACACGTAGTACGGGGCAAAGTAGATGGCAAACATCTGCAGCATGAGCGGCGTACCGCGCATGACCGAAATGTAGATGCGCGCAATCCAGCGAAGCGGCGCGATTTTGCTCATGCGCATAAACGCCACGGGGATTCCCAGCGGAATCGACCCCAGCAGTGTCAGCACAAACAACTGCAAACTGACCAAGAATCCCTGGCCAAGCATCTGCATCATGACCTGAATAGACATTACTTGAGCACCCAATTATCGAAAGATAGACCATAGCTTGAATACTTGTCGCAGAGATCCTTAACCGTACCGTCATCGTAGAGTGCCTTGAGCGACTCGGTCACGGCGTCGGCCGACTTGGTGTCGCCCTTCTTAAAGCCGACGGCGTAGTGCTCGCTGGACAGCGGCTCATCAAGCTGCGTATAAGCATCGGGCTTGGCGGCAAGCTGATACTGGGCAATCGAAAGGTCGCAAGCCACGGCATCGACCGCGCCGCTCTCGAGCTGCATAAAGGCCGTGTTGTACTCGCCGATCGTGTCGAGCGTGGCAAACGTCGCTGCCAGGTCCTTCTGATCACCCTCAAGCACGTCCTGCGCAGCGGAATCAGTCTGGGTAATCACAGTCTTGCCGGCAAGATCGTCCCAGCCCTTGATGCCCGCATCCTTCTTGACCACCAGCACCTGCTCGTTGAGCATGTACGGCTCGGAGAACGTGTAGTCGTCCTCGCGACCCTCCATGGTAAAGCCGTTCCAGATGCAGTTGATGGCACCCGAGTTGAGCAGCGTATCCTTGGCATCCCAGTCGATGGCCTCGTATTTGACCTCCCAGCCCTGCTTATCGGCAACAGCCTTGGCCAGATCGAGATCAAAGCCGGTGTACTCGCCATCGTCGCCCACAAAGCCGTACGGAGGATAGGACTTATCAAAGCCCACCACGAGCTTCTTGGACTCCGCAGCGCCCTTCACATCCTTGGCCGCGGCAGAGCCAGCAGCGGAGCCCTTGCCGGCACCACCGCCGCAACCGACAAGACCAAGGCCAAGCACCGTAGCGAGCGAGCCGGCTAGACCAACAAACTGACGACGAGACATATCGGTGTTCATGGTATTCCCCCTTGATGGCACTTTAGTTAAGTAAAGTGAGTCATGTAACGTTCAGAATCATACACTTTACCTTGATAGAGTACAAGGCGAGTTTGCCCGCCGCGTGAGGGGTGTGGGGGTTAAGTTTCCTGCTCTACAGTCCTGCTCACGACGGAGGCCACATTAAGTGGCCTCCTGTTCGTGCGGAACTCGCGATAAACTTAACCCCCACACCCCTCACGCGGCGGGCAACCGTCGTTGGGCTTATCACTAACACGAATAAACCGCTTGTATATCGTCTGCTGGCTTGGCACGGTACAATACTTGCAGCTTTAATTCATGAATTAGTGGAGTTATTGATGGCAGAATCTCGTGCGGAGCGTAAGGCTCGTCGTGCTTTGATCGAGGCGGCTGAGGGGTCGAAGGAGGAGAAATCTTCTACGAAATCCAAGTCTTCTAAAGCTGCAAAAAGCAAACCGACCAAGAGCAGAGCTAAGACCAAGCGTTCTGACTCTCGTCGAGGCGGGGATAAAGCGCCTCAGACTCGTTCCAAGCGCTCGCATAAAGATCGGGTTTCGTCTGCGCGTAAGGCCGTGGACCCCAAGTCTCCCTGTTCGATCATGAAATCTTGCGGTGGGTGCACGGCGCTCAATCGTCCTTATAAAAAGCAGTTGGCGGCTAAGCAGGCTGCTATGGAGGAGCTGTTTGCCGAGCTTTGTGAGCGCGAGAGCATTGCTGTCGATCCTATTCGCGGTATGGGCGTCACCCTTGGCGACCCGGGTAAATATCCTGCGCCGCGTGGCTTTCGTCATAAGGCTGCCACTCCCTTTGCTCCCGGTAAGGAGGGCGCTGTCCGTTGCGGTTTCTTTGAGCGCGGCACGCACAAGATCGTTGCCGTACCCGAATGCCCCGTCGAGGCACCGGGCGCCCGTCAGATTCTCAACGGCATCGCACGCGAAGCTGAGCGGCTGCATATTCCCGCCTTTAATGAGGACAAGCATCTTGGTTTGCTTCGCTATGCCGTCGTCCGCTGCGGTTGGCGTACCGACCAGGTCATGGTCACGCTCGTGACCGCTCAGCGCGACTTGCCGCATGCGCAGGAGTTCTTTGAGGCTGTCGCCGCACTCGATCCGCGCATCGTCACCGTCGCCCAAAACATCAACGGACGCCCCGGCAACGCCATCCTCGGCGAGGAAACCCGCATCGTGTATGGCGCCGAATGCATGCGCGACCAGCTACTCGGCTGCGAGTTCGATATCTCCCCCACCGCGTTCTACCAGACCAACCCGCAACAGACCGAGCTGCTCTATCAGCTCGCTATCGACGGCATGGATTTGCACCAGGGCGATGTGCTCATGGATGCCTACTGTGGCAGCGGTACCATCGGTCTTTGCGCAGTTAAAGATGCCCAGAAAAAGGGCATCGGCATTATGCTGCTCGGCGTGGAGCGCAACCCGGCGGGCATTGCCGACGCACGTCGCAATGCCGAGCTCAACGGCCTCACCCGCAGCGCCTGGTTTATGGCCGACGACGCCACCGATTGCATCCTGGATGCCGCCGATAACAACGAGCGGGTCGATGTCCTTTCCATCGATCCGCCGCGCGCCGGCTCTACCCCCGAGTTCCTCGAAGCTGCCTGCGCGCTTAAGCCGCGCCGCATCACCTATATCAGCTGCAACCCCGTAACTCAAGAGCGCGACCTGCATCAGCTCCTCGACGGAGGCTATTGCCTGCTCAAGATCACGCCCGTCGACATGTTCCCTCACACCGACCACACCGAAACCGTAGCGGTCCTCGAACGCCGCTAACCGACCTCAGTAGATTTTTGGGACAAGAAAGGGGGCGACCCGCCTGGGCCGCCCCCTTCGCTTGGTTTATAAACTCCGCTACATCCCATTGCGCAGGTCGCACACGCCGGCTGCCGCCATCTCGCGCAGCAGCGTCTCGCGATCGCGCGTCACGATCAGATCCAACGGGAAGTGAATCTCGTCGAGCATCTTGCGAGCGTAATCGAGCTTACCAATTGCCATGCCAATGTGCGCATCGGTCGAAACGCCAATGCCCACGCCCAGCTCGGCGCAGCGCTCGGCGATCTTGCGGCATACGACCCAATGCTCAGTGTCGACACCGTGTTCAAGACTATGGTTGTTGATCTCGATAATCTTGTGCTTGGCCTTAGCCGCCAACAGCACCTCGTCGATATCGAACGGCACGCCCGAACGCCCCGTGTGACCCAGCATGAACACCTTGGGGTGCTCCAGGGCATTGATATACATCTCGGTCGTCTGGGCCAGCGTCGCGCCTTCAGCAATCTGCGGATTATGCACGCTCGCAACCAAATAATCCAAATTACGCGTAACCAAATCGAACAGCGAATGCTGACGACTGTACGAATCGCCGGCGATATCGAAGTCGACGGGAATATCCTCGCCAAACAAGCTTCCGTCCAGCGAAACGATATCGACCTCGGCGCCGCGAAGCACCAGCACGTCGCTCCAAATGCGCGGCCAGATATCCTGGTTAATAAAGAACTGGAAACTGCGCAGGTCGTTGGGGCAAGCCGTAACCATAGAGCTCAGATGGTCGGCAGATCCGAGCACCTGCAGGCCACGTTCCGCCGCCCAGTACACATTCTCCTCAATGGTTGAGTACGCATGCGCGGAGAACAGCGTATGAGTATGAATATCACAAGAAAGAAGGTAGGGCATCGGGTCTCCTTATCCGGTATGGCCGTCGCGTATATTCATTGTACGCATAGCTTTCGGCAGTCGTAAAACTGCTTCATCCCAATCACACAACGGCATAGACAACGGGGTCTGGCTTAAAACCAAACCCCGTTTCACGTAAAACATTGTAAGCAGAGCGCTTTACTTTTGACGATACTCGTCGGCCAGCTGCTTCCAGGCGGGCAGTGAGTTAACGATAGTCTCGTAGCTCACACAGTAGCCCAAGCGGAACCAGCCCGGCATGCCAAAACTGTCCGAGGGCACCGCGAGCAGCTCATACTTCTTCGCGCGCTCGCAGAAAGCGTTCGCATCGGGCTCCAGCGCCTTCACCCACAGGTAGAATGCACCATCCGGCTCAACATAGGTGTAGCCGTACTCCGCTAGTGCATCGGTAAGCGTGGTGCGGTTGCGTGCATAGGCCTCAACGTCACTCGGCTCATCGATGCAATCGATAATTACGCGCTGGAAGAGCGCCGGCGCGCACACGAAGCCCAGCGTACGGGCGGCACCGGCAACGGCGGGCATTAGACGAGCCGCCTGAGGATTCGTATTGGGAACCAGGATCCACCCCACGCGCTCGCCCGGTAGCGAAAGCGACTTGGAATACGAGTAGCACACGATGGTGTGCTCGTAGATCGAAGGCACCCAAGGCACCTCGGCGCCATAGACAATCTCGCGATACGGCTCATCCGAGATAAGCATAATCGGGTTCTCGGGATCGCGCTTGGCGTTGACCTCGCACAAAACATTAGCCAGTCGCGTCAGGGTGTCGCGCGTATACACGGCACCGGTCGGGTTATTCGGCGAGTCGATGATGACAGCAGCCGTCTTATCGGTAATCGCCTTGAGCACGTTATCCACGCTCAGCTGGAACGTATCTTCATCGGCGAGCGCCTCGACACACGTACAGCCGGCCTTCTCAATCCACACGCGATACTCCGGAAAATACGGCGCAATGACGATAACCTCATCGCCCGGGTTCGTAACGGCGTTGAGCGTGCAGGTGAGCGAAGCCGCGGCGCCCACGGTCATAAAGACATCCTTGCCCTCATAACTCGTACCAAAGCGGCGGTTGAGCGACTCAGCCACGGCGGTACGGCACTGCGGCAGGCCCGGTGCGGGCGTGTATCCGTGCAGCTGGTCACTCGGCAGCTCCAAGGCCTTCTTAATGGACTCCGCCACGGCAGCGGGCGCCGGAACGCTCGGGTTGCCCAGCGAGAAATCGAACACGTTTTCCGCGCCGATTTGCGCCTTGCGCTCAAGGCCATAGCTAAAAATTTCGCGGATGATGGAGCTTTCCGCACCGCGAGCATACATGGTTTCGTTGATCATCTGTTCCCCTTTCGCATAGGCGGTATTGTACGCTTTAGTTGAGCAAAGCGCCGCAGCAATGTTGATTGGGGACAGACTTAAATGCGTGAAAACGCTCATTTAAGTGGGGGTGCGGACAATTTTTCGTACCATCTAGACTGCCAGCCCCAGGCGTCTCCTC
>CABRID010000115.1 GCA_902470895.1 uncultured Collinsella sp. | reverse complement strand
TACACAAGGAGTATCGTCGGCAGCGTCAGATGTGTATAAGAGACAGATCGGGTGCCGTCGCCGCTATTTCGAGCAAGCGGTCGACGTCGACGCTCTTTTCCACCAGCTCGGCCATCTTATCGATGCGCGCGGAGAGCTGCTCCACCTCGTCGGCGGTCACAAGCCCCAGATGCCGGCTTTCGAGCGAGAACGCCTCGTCGGCGGGGATATTCCCCAAAACCGCGACGCCCGTGTGCTTCTCGATCGCAGGCGCCGCATAGGCGCAGGCAGCGGCGCTCGTCTTGTTCAGCACGACGCCGCGCACGTTCGCACAAGGCAGGAACTCGGCGATGCCGCGGATTACGGCGGCGAGCGATAAAGACGCGCCGCGCCCGTTCACCACTAAAACGACCGGCGTTTCCGTGTCGCGCGCAACCTGGTAGCTGCTCGCGTCGGCCACGCCGGGCGCCATGCCGTCGTAGAAGCCCATGACCCCCTCGAGCACCGCGACATCCGCGCCCGCTGCGCCGCGTGCGAGCAGGGCGCGCAGCGTCGGGGCGTCGGTGAAGAAACCGTCTAAGTTGCCCGAGCGCGCACCCACGACGCGGCGATGAAAGAGCGGGTCAATGTAGTCGGGGCCGCATTTGAAGGCCGCGCATGCAAGGCCGCGGCGCGCGAGCGCGCGCAGGAGCGCGCACGTTACGACCGTCTTGCCGCTCCCACTCGAGGGCGCAGCGACCATGAAGCGCGGGATGGACGTGCTCACCGGGCGCCGCCTTCCCCACCTGCACCACGCGCGCTGACGAGGAACACGGGGTTTTGCGCCTTCATAAGATGATGCGAGCCTACAGCCTCGGCGCGGGCGGCCGACACCTGGCACGCCTCGAACCCCTTAAAGCGCGAACCCGAGAGGAGCGCGCACGCCTCGGTGAGTGTCTCAATGGTGACGCATGGCACGCACAGGCGAACCTGCGAATTCTTCTCGAGCGCCGCCTCCACGATGGAGGGAAGCTCGCCCGCGCTCCCGCCGACGAACACGGCGTCGGGGACGGGCAGTTTCGCGAGCGCTTCGGGAGCGACACCGGGGACCGCATGCACGTTGCCGCACCCGAATGCATCCGCGTTCTCTCGGATAAGCCGCACGCCGGCCGCGTTGCGCTCGACCGCCCATACCGACCCCGCTCGCGCGACGAGCGCCGCCTCGATCGACACGCTCCCCGTGCCGGCGCCGACGTCCCACACGGTGTCGGTCGCGGTAAGGCGCAGCTTCGCGAGCGCGACGGCTCGCACCTCCTGCTTGGTCATGGGAACGTCGCCGCGGATGAAAAGCTTGTCGGGAATGCCCGAGGAAGCGTACGGCCAGCGGGAGCTCGCGGCGCGGGATGCGCCCGCAGAGTCCACCGCGGAAGAAGCCGCCGCGGGCGCAGACGCGCCGGCCGGCACCTCGGAGGCTGCGCTAGACCCCGCAGGCGACCCGGCGCCGCCTGCGAAATCGATAAGCATCACGTTCAAGTCGTCGAACGTCTGACCTGCGATTTCACTTGCGGTCGCACAGGTGATGCGCTCGTCGGGGTACGACAGGCGCTCGGCCACCGTCACGCGCGCGTCCCCGAAGCCCGCCTGCACAAGCTCGCCGGAAAGCCGCGAGGGGTCTTCCCCGCCCGACGTGACGAGGAAGAGCTCACCTGCGCGCCCGGCCTCGGCCACGATGTCGCACGCCACGCCGTGAGCGCTCGCGAAGCGCCAATCCTGCCATGGACGCGCGAGGCGCGCGGCGAGATACGACGCTGAGCTTATGCCGGGAATGACGCGCACGTCCACCTGCGCGTTGCCGGAGAGCGCCTTCACCAGGCGGCGCGCGCCGCTGAACAGCCCCACATCGCCCGTCATCACGACCACGGCGCGCTGCCACGACGCCGCATCGGTGAGCGCGGCTACGATGTCCGCCGTCTTCACGAGCTCGCATCTCACCACGTCGGGCGGCACGTCGATGCCGGCAAGCGCGCGATGAGCGCCGATGACCACGTCGGCTACGTCGATCGCGTCGAGCGCCGCGCGCGAGAGCAAGTCGGGGTTTCCGGGCCCCGCCCCGATGATCGTTACCTTTCGCATGGAATCTCCCGATACCCGCGCGGCGTGACCATACGGCCGCCTACGAGCTTCGTGTCCGCGTTGCCGACGAACACGGTGGTGAACATGTCGGCGTCGATCTCCCCCAGCTCGGAGAGCCTGCACATGCCCGACCGCTGCCCCTCGCGCCCGATGTTGCGTACCCAGCCGCAGAGCGTGTCGGGGGCCTTCCATTCGAGCATAATCTTCGCCGCGCGTGAGAGCCTGTCGGCGCGCTTTCTGCTGCGCGGGTTGTACAAACAGATGCAGAAGTCGGCACTCGCGACGGCGGCGAGCCTGCGCTCGATGACCTCCCATGGCGTGAGCAGGTCGGAGAGCGACACGACCGCGAAGTCGTGGGCAAGCGGGGCGCCGAGCACCGCCGACCCGCTCTGAGCCGCGGTGGCCCCGGCGATAACTTCCACGTCTACATCGGGATAGTCCTCCGCAAGCTCCAGCACGGGGCTCGCCATGCCGTACACGCCCGCGTCACCGCTGCACACGAGCGCCACGGCTTCTCCACTCTGCGCGCGCGAAAGCGCAAGGCGGCACCGTTCGACCTCGTGCATCATCGGCGTCGCGAGATGCGCCGCGTCGGGCACGGCGGCGAGCGCGAGCTCCACGTATTTCGTGTAACCCACAACGATGTCGGCCGCCTCGAGCGCACGCCGGGCCGCAATCGTCATGCCGTCGGGGCCGCCCGGGCCGATCCCCACCACGAAGAGCTTTCCCATCACCGCTCCTTAAACGAAAGTTTGATAGTTACCTTGGAAAACGCGACGGTCACGCCGCCGTGAGCGAGCTTCGGGAAGATAAGTTTGCCCCCCTCCTCGAGCGCCGCGCGCTCGCACACGTTGTCGACCCCCACCGTCGCGCGCACGAAATCAGATGGCGAAACGCTGCCTTCGACCTGCGACAACTCCTCTGCGGAATACGTCGCAAGCGGGATATTGCGCGCGCGGCAGAAGGTGAGCAGACCCTCCTCGTGCGCCTTCACGTCGATCGTCGCCGCCTCGCGCACGGCCGAAGGCAAGATACCCGCCTGCCCGCACGCGAGAAGAAACGCCTCCCCGATCGCTTCGGCGCACGCACCGCGACGGCATCCTATGCCCGCAACGATGCAGGGCACGACAAGGCGAAGCGGCTCGGGCGCAGGCGCCTGCGCCCGCACGCCCGCCGGCTTCCCCGTCTCACCGGCGGGCACGACCTCGCCCGTTGTCTCCGACGCGCGAACGGACGCACCTGCATTCGCGCCAGCGAACGGCGACACGACGATATCGGCCCGAGCGCGGTCGGACGCAATGTCAACCCCCTCAGGTGGCTGTCCCGAAATCGGCATGTCGGAATAGAGCGCCACGCGCCCGCCCGAAAGCAGCCGCGCCGACACTCGCTTGATGGCCTCGGGATTCGAAACGGCCAGCCCCGCACGGCGCGCCCACGTATCCACCGCCCACACGCCGCGGACGTCGGTCGCCGTGGTGATGACGGGGATGGCCCCTGCCGCGCGTGCCACAGTTTGCGCAAGCTCGTTCGCACCGCCCAAATGCCCCGACAAAAGCGGGACGGCAAAGCGCCCCGCCTCGTCGATCGCCACAACCGCGGGATCATTTGCCTTCGAGGCGACATGCGGCGCGATCGCCCGCACGGCGATGCCCGCCGCGCCCACGAACAGAAGCGCGTCCGACGCTTCCCACGCGAGCGCCGCCCATGTGCGCAGGTCGGCCTTCCCCTCGCCGAACCCGCGCGAAACAGAAACGTCCCAGTCAGGGTCATCTTCGCCTGTCTGCGCGCAATCGGAAAGCGCGCGTGCGGTGCGCTCCGCCAACGCATACCCCCTCTCAGTGAACGCTATGCAGGAAACCCTCATCTAGCGCACCACCATCGTCGAGAAGTGGCTGCCCCAATCGGGCACATCGTCGGGCGAGCGGTACACGCGCTCGCCCGGAAGTCCACAGTCCTCTACGAGCTCGGCACCGTCTAAGGCGCCCTCCTCGCGAAGGATGCGCTTCGTGTCCGCAAGCGAGCGGCGCGCCTTCATGACCACCTTCGTCCCCGGCCAGCCGATTGCGCGGCGCACGTCGTCGTAGCCGCCGCGCACGATGTCGAGCGCGGCCATGGCCCCGTCCGCCGTCTGCAGTGCGGCGATGACCGGACACGATTCGATTGTGCCGACGGCCTTGATCGTGAGCAGCTCGGGGTCGCCAGGCCCCGTGCCCACGCCGTACAGCACGCCTTTACTCATACGTCGCCCCCAATTCCCCGATGACTGCATCGGCGCCCGACGTGCGGAAAAGCTCGCGGCGCTCGGCGTCGAACACAACCGCGGCGATGTCGCATGCGCCCGCCGCGCGGCGGCGCAACCTGTCCTCAATTGCCGCAGCGAGCGAGGCGCGCGCAGCGTCCCCAACGCCGGCGGCCTCGATTACCTCGAGCGCCGCCGTGGTCGTGACGGACGACATGATCTCGCGCACGGTCTTCGCGCCCGCGCCGGCCATGGCCGCGTGGGCGGCCAGAATCTCCGCGCGGCAGTCGGCGGTACGCGAATGGGTGTCCATGATGCCGCCCGCGACCTTCACCAACTTGCCGATGTGTCCCACAAGAAGGACATTGGTAAATCCCTCGCGAACGCAGCAGTCAATCGCATCGCCCACAAAGTTGGAGATGAAGACCACCGGCGCACCGTTTAGGTGGAAATGCCCCGAGATGAACTGCCCGCCGTAGTTGCCGGGCGTGAGCACGACTCCGCGCCGCCCCATAGCCGCATGCTGCCGAATCTCGAGCTCGATGCTGTCGCGCAAGGCAGCGAGGCTGCGCGGCTCGACGATGCCCGTCGTGCCCAGGATGGAGATGCCGCCCTCTATCCCCAGATGCGGGTTGAAGGTCTTTTTGGCAAGGGCAACACCCTCGGGTACCGAAATCGTCACAGCAATATTTCCAGAAAAGCCGTGCGCGGCGCACACCTCGCGCACCGCCGAAGTGATCATCGCGCGCGGCGTCGCGTTGATGGCGGCCGCCCCCACCGGCTGCTCGAGCCCGGGCAATGTCACGCGCCCCACGCCCACGCCGCCATCGACGGAAACTTCCGATTCGCGCGCGGGCACGTCCTTGCTGCCCGCAGCACCCGTGCCCGACCCCGCATGTTCCACGTGCGCGTACACGAGTACGCCGTCAGTCACATCGGCATCATCGCCTGCGTCCTTTCGCACGGCGCACTGGGCGCACCCCTCGCCGATGCATGCGTCGACCACGTTCGCCTCGACGGGCAGCCCGCCGGGGGTGACGATCGACACGCGGCCGACGGGCTTTCGTGACAAAAGCATCTCGCAGGCCGCCTTCGCCGCGAGCGCGGCGCAGCTCCCCGTGGTGTAGCCGCAGCGCAGGCGGGTCGTCCCGGTATATATGTAGTGCTCGAAGGCCACGCTAGCTGCTCGCCTTCCGATACCCCGTGGCAAACGAAGGGTCGTAAAGCTTGCTGCGCTCGTACGACTCTGCTTGCGCGCCGTTGTGCGAAAACCCGCCGCGAGCTCCGAGCACGCGGCCCACCACCACGAGCGCCGTGCGGTCGATGCCCTCTCGCGCGCCCGCATCGGCGAGCGTGCCCACTGTGCATCGCACCACGCGCTCCTCAGGCCAGGTCGCCTTGTACACGAGCGCGGCCGGCTCTTCGGAGCTGCGGCCCGCGGCCAAAAGCTCGGCGGAAAGCTCGGCGAGCATACCCGAGCTCAGGAAGATGACCATAGTCGAGCCACTTTCCGCCATGGTGCGCATGCCCTCGCCCGCGGGCATGGGGGTCTGTCTCTTATACACATCTGACGCTGCCGACGATACTCCTTGTGTAG
>CABRID010000114.1 GCA_902470895.1 uncultured Collinsella sp. | reverse complement strand
GCCGCCCCCACCGAGCCCACGCTTTCGCGCGAGGAACTCGCGGCCATGAAGGTCGCCGAGCTGCGCGAAAAGGCCAAGGAGTTCGAGATCGAGACGACCGGCAAGAAGAAGGCCGAGCTCGTCGAGGAAATCTACACCACCGCCGCGAAGGCCGAGGGCTTCCGCGATATCAAGGGCATCCTGCAGATTCGCCCGGACAGCTCCGGCATCATCCACGCCCATGGCTACATGAAGTCCAACGACGACGCCTTCGTGCCCGCTTACCTCATCCGCTCCGCGCGCCTGCGCACGGGCGACGTCATCGAGGGCTCGCTGCGTCCTTCGCGCGGCGGCGACAAGCGCGCCGGCCTCGCCAAAATCACGACCATCAACGGTCTTGACCCCGAGCAGATTCGCAACCGTCCCAAGTTCGGCGACCTCACCCCGGTCTATCCCAACGAGCCGCTGCGCATGGAGCACGGCAAGGACTCTATTACCGGTCGCGCCATCGACATCGTGTCACCGATCGGCAAGGGTCAGCGTGGCCTGATCGTGTCCCCACCCAAGGCCGGCAAGACCACGATCCTCAAGAAGATCTGCCAGTCTATCTCGATTAACAACCCCGAGGTGCACCTCATCTGCCTGCTCGTCGACGAGCGCCCCGAAGAGGTCACCGATATGCAGCGTTCCATCAAGGGTGAGGTTGTAGCGTCGACCTTCGATATGCCTGCCGACAACCACACCCGCGTGGCAGAGCTCGTCATCGAGCGCGCCAAGCGCATCGTAGAGCTGGGTGGCGATGTTGTGGTGGTGCTCGACTCCATCACGCGCCTCGCCCGCGCCTACAACTTGGCGGCGCCCGCCTCGGGCCGCATCCTTTCGGGCGGCGTCGATTCGGCGGCACTGTATCCGCCCAAGCGCTTCCTGGGTGCAGCCCGCAATATCGAGAACGGTGGCTCGCTCACCATCCTGGCCTCTGCCCTCATCGACACCGGTTCCAAGATGGACGAGGTCATTTTTGAGGAGTTCAAGGGCACCGGCAACATGGAGCTTAAGCTCGACCGCGACCTGGCCGACCGCCGCATCTTCCCGGCTATCGACCCCGTTGCCTCCGGTACACGTAACGAGGACCTGTTGGTCGACGAGCAGATGCGCCCGTTTGTCTTTGGTCTGCGTCGCATTCTTGCCGGCATGAACAACACCGAGCGCGCAGCCGCATCGTTTATCAAGGGTCTTAAGGGCACCAACACCAACCAGGAGTTCCTGGTGCGTTCGGCCAAAAAACACAGCGACTACGAGCAGACGTTCTAGGTTGTCATCCACGCGCAGCGATAGTTATCAATGCGATAAAGGGTCGGGGCTTTGAGCCTCGGCCCTTTTCCATAGCGCCGCTCCGCGCTTATTTTTGACCGTAAGACCGACGAGCAGCAGGTTTCCCGTTTCAACCCGACATCGTCGCTTGCAATCGGCAGGGCGGTTTCGCATAATAGCTTTTAAGCTTCGCGACGGAAAACGCAGATGAAACGAACCATATACCGTTGCTTTGGGGCATAGCCCCGCTTCATCTTCTCTCGCGCAGCCAACTGAATGATGCGATTTGGGTGCTGGAAGATGGGGAGAGCTCATGGCTTCTTCTGATGCAACACAACGAGCAGTCCTTGCCGGACTTTCGTGCGGGATCGGCCTTGCCGCTCCCGTGGTTATGTATGCCGCGACGCTGCCGTTTTCGTCGGTGAACGAGACGGTCGTGGCGGGTGCGGTTCCCTTCGCCGTGGGCGCGGTGGCGGGCGTGGGTATCTATGCCGCCTCGCTGGGTATCTCCGAGTACCGTGCGCAGCGTGAAGAGCGTCTGTTCCAGCCTGATGCCATGGGCGGTGCCGCCAATCTCAATCAGCATCAAAGCGAGTTCAAGACCGCCTCGATTCCAGCTCAGCAGCAGGATGCGACTCCTTACGCTGCGGCTTCTGCTTCTCAGGCTCAGGCGGAGCAGTCTACCTCGGCATTCCTTTCCGGCCTGACTGGTGCGTTCCAGCGCCGTCATGCCGATGATGGTGTCCCTACCATCGCTCGAGCCGCAGATGCCATGGACGAGGCCGAGGCTTGGTCCATGATCGACAGCATGCTCGACGACGATTCGCCGGTGAGCTGCGACCCTGCGCGCTCGCGCGACGTCTATCAAGTCGCCATCGACGAGCTCACCAACGGCGGGCAGACCGGCTCCCTCAATCGCGACGACATCGCCGCCGCGGCGCGCGCCGTGTCGGGCTCCCAGGCCGCCCCTGCGGGCAGCACGGCGGCTTTCGTGGCACTCGTTGCCAACGCGGCAGCCAATAACGCCTACAACGCTACCTCGGGCGACGCGAACGCTTCTGCCGACAATTCGTACGTTGATGAAGCCATGGCCGCGGACGAGGAGGCCGTCGCCGCCCGCCGTGCCGCCGAGAGCTCGCTTTGGGGCGCTCCTGCCCGGCAGCAGGCGGCTGAGGCTGCGCCGTACAATGCAAACCTCGCCAGCATGCCTATCATCTCCGGTGCCGCGGACATCGATCTCGATGACCTCGATGAGCCTGCAGCCATCACCGCATCGATTGATGCCCAAGATCGCATCGACACCGGCGACCTTCCGGACGCCTCGCTCGAGGTTGATGTCCCCATGGCCGATTACTCGGGCCACGAGGACATGTGGGCCGCCGCCACCGCGATCCTGGATGAGATTGACGAGCCCGCTCCTGTTGCAGCTCCCGCTCCCGTCGCTGCCCCTCAGCCTGCTGCCCCCGCCTATGTCGGCCGTCACAGCGCTGTGTTCCCCGAGGATACCGCCCGTATCTCGCGCGAGAGCATCGAGCGGGCCGAGGCTATTGCCGCCGGCATTATGGAAAACCGTCGTCACGAGCGCGTCAATCAGATCCTCGAGGAAGAGATCGAGCGCCTGCAGTCCTCTACCGCCAAGCGTACGGGCCGTGCCTATCTGAGCGTTATCGAGGGCGGTACCGCCAGCTTCGCGCCGCTCCGCGCGGAGGCATAACTTCTGCATGGTTAAGATCAATCGAAAATGGGCGGTCGCGACCTGCCTGATGGCGCTCTTGATCTGGGGCAATTCGCTGGTTCCCGGCTCGGGGTCGGGCTCGCTGAGCCTGACGGTCATGGAAGCTATCCGCGGTTTCCTGCACGGCGTGGGACTTCCATATGAATGGGTGACCAACTTTGTTGTTCGCAAGTGCGCGCATTTTACCGAGTATATGGTGCTCGGCATCCTGGCAACGCACGCCTTTGATCTTGAGGGCCGGCGCACCTTTGACGTGCTGCTGCCCACGGCGGTGTTCCTGCTGCTGATTCCCTCGATCGACGAGACGATTCAGCTCTTTGTGCCGGGACGCGCCGGCATGATCACCGATGTGATGATCGACTGCTGTGGAGCGGCAACGGGCGTTGTGCTCCGATATCTCTTACGGTCGCTGATGCACGCCAAAAAGGCCGCCTAGGACGTATTGTTTGGTCCTAGGCGGCCTTTTTTATTTGAGGGCTTATATGGGGCGTGGTGGCGTCGTTCCGTAGGTTAGATTTGCCGAGCGCGCCACGCCCTGTGGGTGCGTCTGCTACTGAAGCGCCTGTGCGCCCAGGGCCAGGCAGCCCATGATGCCCTGCTTGCCCTCGAGGCTGTTGTTGACAATGTAGGTATCGATGTCGTTGACCTCGGGCGTGACGATATAGCCGTTGAGCATTTCGGCGCACTTTTTGCGTGCGAGCGGCACGATGGGGGTGTGGTCGGCCACGCCGCCGCCGATGATAATCTTTTGCGGTGCGTAGCACAGCGTGTAGGTCATGAGCGCCTGTGCCAGATAGCCGGCGAGCAGGTCCATGGCCTCCGGGTCATCGGCCATGTCTCCGGCGCTCTTGCCATCCCAGCGCTTTTTAACGCCGGGGCCGGCGATGAGGCCCTCGAGGCAGTTGTCGTGGAAGGGACAGGCGCTATGCTCGCCGATGGTGTCGCGCGGGTCACGCGTGACCAGGATGTGGCCGGCCTCGGGATGCATCATGCCGTGCACGAGCTTACCGCCCGAGAGCACGCCGGCGCCCACGCCGGTACCGATGGTCAGATACACCACGTCAGTGAGGCCCTGGGCGCAACCAAAGGTGACCTCGCCCAGGCAGGCGACGTTGACGTCGGTGTCGTAGCCGCAGGGAATATTGAGCTCGTTTTGGATGGTGCCCAGCAGGTCAAAGTAACGCCATCCCGTTTTGGGCGTCTCCAGGATCTTGCCGTATTGGGGCGAGGCGGGGTTGACTGCGGTGGGGCCAAAGGCGCCGATGCCCAGCGCGGCGATGCCCTTGTCGGCAAACCATGCGTTGACGGCCTCAACGGTCTCCTGCGGGGTCGTGGTCGCAATCTGCTCGCGTTCCAGGACCGTGCCGTCTGCATAGCCCGTGGCGCAGACCATCTTGGTGCCACCGGCCTCGAGCGCTCCGATAAGCTGCTGCTCTGCCATAGTATTCCTCTCTCTGGGACGAGTTGCTCCGTGACTAAAGTATAGAGCTCTAACCATTTAAGAAAGCGCTATAGAAAGAAGCCTCGCAACGCAGCGGGCGGTGCGAGGCTTCTTTGGTTGCTTTAGTTGCCGGGCCGTCCTTACCCGCGCGGCTTGATTTTATCACGTAGCGACTTGAGGTTCTCCAGTGCCGCGTTAAGCGTCTCGTCTCGCTTGGCAAAGTGGAAACGAATCAGATGGTTGACGGGCTCGCGGAAGAAGCTCGAGCCGGGCACGGCGCCCACACCCACCTTAGACGCGAGGTCCTCGCAGAATTCGAGGTCGCTGTCATAGCCAAACTCAGAGATGTCCATCATGACGTAGTAGGCGCCCTGCGGCACGTTATGCTCAAGACCGATGCTGTCGAGTCCCTGGCAGAACAGGTCGCGCTTGGCGGTGTAGAGGTCGAGGACCTCATCGTAATAGCTGTCGTCGAATTTGAGGGCGGTGACGACGGCTTCCTGCAGGGGGGCGGCGGCGCCCACGGTGAGGAAGTCGTGGACCTTTTTGATGCGCTCGGTGATTTCGGCAGGGGCGATAGTGTAGCCCAGACGCCAGCCGGTGATGGAGTAGGTCTTGGACAGCGAGCTGCAGCTGATGGTGCGCTCAAACATGCCGGGCAGCGTGGCCATATAGACGTGCTCGTGGGGCGCGTAGACGATGTGCTCGTAGACCTCGTCGGTGATGCAGTAGGTGTCGTGCTTTTTGCAGAGGTCGGCGATAAAGGCGAGCTCATCGCGTGTAAAGACCTTGCCGCAGGGGTTGGAAGGGTTGCATAGGACGATGGCCTTGGGGTCGTTGTCGCGGAAGGCCGCCTCGAGTGTCTCGCGGTCAAAGTCGAATGTGGGCGGGTTGAGCGGCACGTAGATGGGCTCGGCACCCGAAAGGATCGTGTCGGCGCCGTAGTTCTCGTAGAACGGCGAGAAGATGACGACCTTATCGCCGGGGTTCGTGACCGTCATCATGGCGGCCATCATGGCCTCGGTGGAGCCGCAGGTGACCACGATATTCTGGTTGGGGTCGATCGGCATGCCCATAAAGTGCTCCTGTTTGGCGGCGAGCGCCTCGCGCATGGCCTGGGAGCCCCAGGTAATGGAGTACTGGTGGTAGAGCGGCTTGGGGTCGGCGGCGATGGTGCTCAGGCTGTTGAGCAGCTGCGCCGGAGGATCGAAGTCGGGGAAGCCCTGCGAGAGATTGACGGCATCGTACTTATTGGAGATGCGTGTCATGCGGCGGATGACCGAATCGGTAAATGTTGCCGTGCGGTTGGAGAGTTCTTTCATGCCGGTCCTTTCGAGGATTTGCAGTGGGGCAAGTTTACTCCTATGGAACCGGTGGGAATTGCTCGAAACGCGCTCGAAAAACTCTTGGTTGATTTTCAATCTCAACGCAACAGCCTGAACGGACCCCGCGTTTCCGCAGCT
>CABRID010000113.1 GCA_902470895.1 uncultured Collinsella sp. | reverse complement strand
GGTCTCGTGGGCTCGGAGATGTGTATAAGAGACAGCCCCAGCCGCCACGGAGGCATCTCCCTCCTCCGTGGCGGCATTTTTGTGCGTGGGGGAGGTGGGTGCGCCACGAAATCGGCCCATCTACTACGTTTGGCCCCTTACCTCCAACCATGCCAAAAAACGCCAAAACATAACCGCAGGTAGAACGCCTGCGGTTATGCTCAAAACGAAGGTATGGTCAGGGGTGTCGAGTCAAACGTAGTAGATGGGCCGGTTTCGTGGCGCGCGGTTCCGGCTGATCCCTTGGGGGCGGAGGAAAACGGATCATTTTGGTCCCGTGAGGCTGGCGGAGGCACTCGTGCAGGGCCGCCCGAACAAAACTATGCCGGTTTACGGGGCTGAGTCACGAGCCCCCAACCATGCCGATATTCGTGAAAATAAAATCGCAGGTAGACGAGCCGTCATTTTGCAGAAAACGCGGGTATGGATGGGGGTCCTGAGTTTAGCCCCGTAAACCGGCATAGTTTTGAAATGGTATTAAATCGGTGACAGCCATTTTGCTATGCCGGGGCGGTCAGTCGTTGGGCAACTACCCTCGCAGGTAGGCGATGGCGATCTGCGTGCGGTTGCGCAGGCCCATCTTTGCAAGGATCGAGCTGATGTGGTTGCGCACGGTGCCTTCGCCCATGTAGGCGGTGGCGGCGATCTCCTTGTTGTCGAGGCCGCGGGCGATGAGCTCGGCGACTTCGAACTCGCGGTCGGTTAGGCCGGCAAAGGCTGTGGGCCGGCGGGGCGCGTCGGCTTCGGTGCCCGCCCCATTAAAATCGATATCCTCGATCGCCTTGCCCTCGAGCACGCGTTTGCCATCCATGACCTGTGCCAACGCCGGCGGAATGGCGGCGACATCGGTCTTGATCAGGTAGCCGCGGGCGCCCAGTTTAAGCGCCGACACAATGTACTCGTCATCCGAGAATGTCGTCAGAAACACCACGCGCGCCGTGGGGTCGCGCTCAAGGATTTCGCGTGCCGCCGAAAGGCCGTCGCGTCCCGGCATCTGAATGTCGAGCAGCGCGATGTCGGGCGCGTGCTCGCTGTAGAGCGCGACCGCCTCGTCGCCATTGGCGCCGGTGCCCACCACTTCGATCTGCGGCTGGGCGCCCAGGATAATCTTGAGCGAATCGACCACTAAGCGGTCGTCGTCGACAACGATGAGCCTCATCGGTCCTCATCTCCTTGCTGTTTGGGAACGGTGGCAAACACGCGCCAGCCGCCGGCGCTGGCACGCGGGCCGGCGGTGAAGGTGCCGCCAAGCGCCTCGATGCGCTCGCGCATGGAGGCGAGCCCCATGCCCTCCGCGGCGCTGCGGCCGCTTGCTTGGGCCCCGCCCGTGCCATCGTCGGTAACGATGAGCTGGTAAAACGACGGATGTTCCATGCATCGTACGGTGACAGCATGAGCGCAAGCGTGGCGCATGGCGTTGGAAAGCGCCTCGCGCAGCACCGCCGCAAAGCAGTTGGCGACGTTTGCGGGCGCATGCTCGGCCAAAAATTCAAGCTCAATCTGCGGGCCGCTGTCCGAACGCGCGCCTTCAACAATGCGTTCGAGCTGCACGGAAAGGTCGACGGCGTTGTCGTTGAGCGCGTGGACGCTGGTGCGCACAAGCTGGAGCGCCTCGTCAACCGTGCGTTTGACGTTGGCGAAATCGGCGGCGACGCCGGGCTCGTCGGCGTGAACCACGCGCAGGGCTTCGGCCTGCAGTGAGGCGCGCGTGAGCTGGTGCCCGACGTTATCGTGGATCTCGCGCGCGATGCGGGCGCGTTCGGCGAGCGTCGCGAGCTCGACTTCGTAGTCCTGGCGGTCGGCGAGGTCGCGGTTGCGTGCCTCGAGTGCCAGGGCGCGTTCTTGCAGCTCGTCGCGGGTACGGCGCATGCGCTGTTGCTCGCGCTCCAGCTGGGCGGTACGTAGCGATAGCAAGGTGGCAGCAACCGAAAGGATGGCGGTCAGCAGGAGCGTTCGGGTGGTGAGCGCGCCGCCGCGAAGGTCCGCGACAAGCGCAAAAGCAAAGACGGAGCCAATGCCCAGCGCGACCCAGGCGTGTTCGCGGCGCACGCGTCGCGCGATGTCATAGAGAGCGAGAGGTGCAAACGGCACAAACGGCGGCACGAAGACAGCCGCGATGATGCAGACGTAGCTCGCTGCCTCGCTTGCGCGTCGGGTGCGTTTCCCCTGTGTGACCTCGGCCAGCGAGGTGGCAATAATGCCAAGGCAAAACGCCACAACCAGACGAGCGTCCACGGCAAGACCCATGGCGGCCGCAATACAGCACGCCAGCACGATCGATTTGTCGAAAAGCCTGTTCATACGGGTATTGTACGCGAAGCTGCGCGTGGTGGAGGGGCCGCCTAGCGCAACCGTGACATTCCTCCCGCACGGTGGGGCGGTCGCGTCAGCGTGCCACGCGACCGAGCCCCCGCACTCGTGACAAAGCTCACTGGTGCGCGCCGTCCGCTCCTGCGATGATGCAATCGTACTGGGCCGCAAGCAACAGAAGGGCCGCCTCATGACAGACATCGTCCACGTCGAAAACCTCGTCAAGCGCTACGACGATCTTATCGCGCTCGACCACTTTAACCTGAGCATCGCCCCCGGCGAGATCTTTGGCCTGCTGGGCCCCAACGGCTCGGGCAAGACCACGTCCATCAACTGCATTTTGCAGCTGCTTGCCTACGACAAAGGCACCATCGAGCTGTTCGGCGAACCCATGACGCCCGCCCGCTACGACCTCAAGCGCCGCATCGGCGTGGTGCCGCAGCAGGTGGCGGTATTCGACGAGCTCACGGTGCGCGAGAACATCGACTATTTCTGCAGTCTCTACGTCAACGACCGCAAGCGCCGCCGCGCGCTGGTGGACGAGGCGATCGACTTTGTCGGCTTGGGCGACTTTACGAAGTTCCGCCCCGGCAAGCTCTCGGGCGGCCTGGCGCGTCGCCTCAACATCGCCTGCGGCATCGCGCACAAGCCCGAGCTCATCTTCTTTGACGAGCCCACGGTGGCGGTTGACCCGCAGAGTCGCAATGCCATCCTGGAGGGCATCTGCCGCCTGCGCGACGAGGGCGCCACGGTGGTGTATACCAGCCATTATATGGAGGAAGTCGAGCAGATCTGCAGCCGCATCATGATCATGGACGGCGGGCGCGTGCTGGCGCAGGGCACCAACGACGAACTCAAGCGCATGATTCAGATGGGCGAGAAGATCGTGATCGAGGTCGGCGAGGTGCCGAGCGCGGCGCTCGGTGCCGTCGCGAGCCTGCCACATGTCCTGGACCTGTCGGCGACGGCGGGCCAGCTCACGTTTTCGTGCGAGGCGAGCCCGCATAGCCTGACGGACATTCTCGATGCGCTGCGCTCGCATGACGTGGCGCTTGGCCGCATTTATTCCGAGCCGCCGACCCTCAATGACGTGTTCCTCGAGATCACCGGCCGCGAGCTGCGCGACTAGGGGGCAGTCATGTTTAAAACCATCATCACCACGGTCAAGACGCTGCTGCGCCGGCCGAGCACGTGGGTTTGGGGCGCTGTCTTTCCCGTCGCGCTTTCCACGATGTTCATGTTTATGTTTGCGAACCTCAGCTCCGACGGCACGGTCGACCCGGTGCCGGTTGCTGTCGTGGCGGATGAGGCTTGGGACGCCTCGACCTTTAAGGACGTGGCGACGTCGCTTGCCCAGGAAGGCGACGACCGGCTGCTCGAGATCCACGAGTGCGATGACGCGGCCGATGCGAACCGTGCGCTTAAGGCCGGCGAGGTTGCGGGCATCTATACGGTCGACGATGCGGGCACGCCCAAGCTCACGCTGCTATCGAGCTACGACAGCTCGCGTGCCTCATCGGTGCTCACCGACCGCAGCATTCTGGAGACGGTGGCAAGCTCGTATACACAAAATGCCGAGCTCATGTCCCAGATTGCCCAGGACAACCCGGCGGCGCTCGCCGACTCGGAGGCGGTTGCGCGCGCCCTGTCGCTCGAGGGCGGCACCCGCCGCGTAAGCCTGACACGCACCACGCCCGATGGCACGGTCATCTACTACTACGCGCTCTTTGGTCTGGTGGCGATGATGTCTGCCGAGTTTGCCGCCTTGAGCGTCGTCGATCTGCAGCCCAATCTGTCGGGCCTCGGCGCGCGTCGCTGCGTGGGCGGCCTTTCCAAGACGGCGTCGCTGGCCGGCATCTTTGTCGGCTCGTGGCTGGTTTCCTTCGCCTCGATGGCGATCGCAATCGGCTACGTGCGCCTGGTCGTGGGCGTCGACTTTGGCGGGCGCGAGGGGCTGTGTCTGGTGGGCGGCGCCGCTTCCGCGCTTGCCGCCACGGGCCTGGGACTCTTTGTGGGCACGCTTCCCGTTAAGGGCGGCAAGGCGTCCAAGTCTGGCATCCTCACGGGCTTTGCCACCACGTGCGCCCTGTTCGCCGGCCTCTACGGCGAGCCGGCGATGGCGCTTGCCGACGACGTCGCCCGCGCCTGCCCGGCCGAGTGCTGGCTCAACCCCGTCAAGCTCATCTGCGACATGTTCAACCGCCTGTATTTCTTTGAGGACCTGAGCCCCTTTGCCGTTCGCGCCGGCGCGCTGGTCCTTATGGCGCTGCTGTTCGTTGCCGCCGCCACGCTGATCTTTGGAAGGAGCCGCTATGAGCACCTTTAAGACCGCGCTTCGCATGGCGCTGGCGCACCCGTTCTACCTGCTCATCTATACGGTGTTCATCTCGCTCATGGGCGTATTCATCGCGGCATCGGTGAGCTGGAACTCGTCGCAGCTCACCGAGTACAAGCCCTACGACACCAACGTGATCGTGGTCGACCGCGACAATAGCGACCTTTCGCGTGCGCTTACCAAGCATCTGGGTTCGCGTTTTGAGCTGGTCACGGGCGTCGGCGACGACACCTACGACCTTGCGGACGCGCTCTCCAAGAGCAACAGCGCCAAAGGTAGCGCCGACTGCGTGTTCTTTATCCCGGAGGGGTTTGAGGGCGATCTTGTTACAGCCGCCCGCGCGGGGGAGTCCCTGCCCAAGCTCGACGTGACTTACGGTGCCGGTACCATGGCGGCGGCGCTTTCGTCTGCCGAGGCCTCGCGCTGGATCTCGCTCGCGGGTGCTGCGGCGGCACTTGAGCCCGCCGCCTCTAATGGTAGCGTCGCCAAGGCCGCCGAGCATGCCGCCGCCAAGCGCGCCGAGGTCCAGATTGAGCAGGTCAAGGTTGGTTCGACTGCCGCCGCCATGCTCAAGTCGTATTTCAACTTTGGCGCGTACGCGATTATCTCGTCGGTCATCGTATCGGTGGGGCTGGTGTTCTCGGGCATGAACGAGCCCGAGCGCGTGCGTCGTATGGATGCCGGCCCAATCTCCGAGCGCCGGCGTTCGCTCGCCGTGTTTGCGGCCGCCACTGTGATCACCGTCTGCATCTGGTTTGTGTCGAGCATGATGGGCGTCGTGGGCTTTGCCGGCGCGGTTGCCGAGGTCGGCGTGGGTCGTGTGTGCCTGGCGCTGGCGGCGACGTTTGCCCTGGCGTGCACGCCTCTGGCCGTTGGCTTTGCCCTTTCGAGCCTGGGTGCGCGTGAGGAGCTGCTCAACGGTGTGGGCAACCTGCTTGGCATGCTCATGACGTTTTTGGGCGGCGCCTGGATGCCGCTGTCGCTGATGGGCCCAGCCGTGCAGACCGCGGCGCATTTTGTGCCGACGTATTGGGTGAACGACGCGATTGGCAAGGCGCTCGCCGCGGACCTGACGTCCACCGTGCTGGGTGACATCGCTTGCGATCTGGGCGTCACAGTGCTCTTTGCCGCGGCCATCGCCGCCGTAGGCCTAGCCCTCGCCCACAACAAATCCCACGCCTAGACACCTACTCATTGGGGACAGACTTAAACGACCAAAAGTAGGGGGTGCGGACAATTTTTCGTACCATCTAGACTGCCAGCCCCAGGCGTCTCCTC
>CABRID010000112.1 GCA_902470895.1 uncultured Collinsella sp. | reverse complement strand
AGATCAGCCTCGGTCTCGTGGGCTCGGAGATGTGTATAAGAGACAGGGGTCTCCATGGACCTTGCCGATATTCGCCAGGCCATTGATGGCATC
Organism: uncultured Collinsella sp.; assembly: GCA_902470895.1. Classification (GTDB taxonomy): domain Bacteria; phylum Actinomycetota; class Coriobacteriia; order Coriobacteriales; family Coriobacteriaceae; genus Collinsella. Next base: position 5,916 of record CABRID010000112.1, on the reverse strand, counting down.
GATACCACGCTCCTCAACAGCTTTGTCGAGCGCATGAATATTGCCACCGAGGTCGCCAAGTCAAAAATCGAGATGGGCAAGGCCGTCTTCGACCCCGCCCGCGAGCGCTCCAAACTCAACAACCTCGCCGGCCGCGCGCCCGAGCGCTACGAGGCCCAGACCATCACCCTGTTTCGCTTGCTCATGAGCATGAGCAAGGCCGAGCAGCAGCGCTACATCAACGAGCTCAAGGGCATCACGGTGTCGCAAAAAGCCCACGCCACGGCCGTAGCCTTCGATACGCCCTTCCCCCAGACGGCCAGCGTTGCCTGCCAGGGCGTGGAAGGCGCCTACAGCCAAATAGCCGCGTGCAAGCTCTTCGACGTGCCCGACATCGCGTTCTTCGAGACCTTTGAGGGCGTGATGCGCGCCGTGCGCGACGGCTTCTGCGAGTTTGGCGTGCTGCCCATCGAAAACTCCACCGCAGGCTCGGTCAACGCCGTCTACGACCTGCTCGCCCAGTTCGACTTCCACATCGTGCGCTCGCTGCGCCTCAAGATCGACCACAACCTGCTCGTCAAGCCCGGCACCAAGCTCGCAGACGTGCGCGAGGTCTACAGCCATGGCCAGGCAATCGCCCAGTGCGCCGGCTTTATCGAGGCCCACGACCTGCACGCCACCAAGTACCTCAACACGGCCATGTCGGCCGAGATGGTCGCCAACTCCGAACGCACCGACGTCGCCGCCATCGCCTCGCGCAGCTGCGCGGCGCTCTACGGCCTGGAAGTGCTGGAGCCCAACATCCAGGACTCGGACAATAACTACACGCGCTTTGTCGTCATCAGCCGCGAGCCGCGCGTCTACCCCGGTGCCAACCGCACCTCGCTCATGATCACCACGGCCAACGAGCCGGGCGCCCTCTACCGCGTACTCGAGCGCTTCTATGCGCTCAACATCAACCTCATTAAGCTCGAAAGCCGTCCCATCCCCGGGCACGACTTTGAGTTTATGTTCTACTTTGACCTGGACTGCCCCTTTGGCAGCAAGGCCCTCGACGACCTGCTCGATTCCATCGACGACGTGTGCGAGAGCTTCACCTACTTTGGCAGCTACACGGAGGTGCTCTAGATGACCGATACCGCCGCAACCCGCCCCTACGGCGTGCTGGGCCGCGTGCTGGGCCACAGCTACACCCCGACCATCTACAAAGAGCTCGCTGGGCTCGAGTACGTGCGATTTGAGCGCGAGCCCGAGGACCTCGCGGCCTTTATGACCGGCAACGAGTGGGAAGGCACCAACGTGACCATCCCCTACAAACGCGCCGTCATGAACTACCTGGACGAGCTGAGCCCGCTCGCCGAGCGCATGGGCAACGTCAACACCATCACGCGCCTGCCCGACGGGTGCCTGCGCGGCGACAACACCGACTACTTTGGTTTTCAGTGCCTGGTCGAGGAGCTGGGGGTTGAGGTTACCGGCAAGAAGGCCCTCGTGCTCGGAGCCACCGGTGGCGCCGGCACCACGGCAACGATGGTGCTGGGAGACCTGGGCGCCATCGTTGTGCCCGTGGGTCGCACGAGCGAGGTCAACTACGGCAACATCGCGCAGCAGTCCGACGTCGCCCTGCTCGTCAACTGCACGCCCGCCGGCATGTTCCCCCACTGCCCCGACGCTCCCTGCACGCTCGAGGGCCTCAATGCGCTCGAGGGCGTCATCGACATTGTCTACAACCCCGCCCGCACGGGCCTGATGCTCGAAGCCGAACGCCGCGGCATCCCCTGCATCGGTGGCCTGCTCATGCTCGTGGCACAGGCGGCACAGGCCGTCGAGCGCTATACCGGCCAGGCCACCCCGCGCGAGCGCATCCTGGACGTAACGGAGCGCCTGTCGCGCCGCGAACAGAACATCGCGCTGATCGGCATGCCGGGCTCGGGCAAGACCCGCGTGGGTGAGCAGATTGCCCTGCTCACGGGTCGCGAGCACATCGACCTGGATCACGCGCTCGAGGAGCGTCTGGGCATGCCCTGTGCCGACTTTATCGTCGAGCGCGGCGAGGTGGCCTTCCGCGAGCAGGAGACGGCGGCTCTGTCCGACATCTCCAAGCGCAGCGGCCTGGTGCTCTCAACCGGCGGCGGCGTGGTCACGCGTGACGAGAACTATCCGCTGTTGCACCAGAACAGCCAAATCGTGATGCTCAACCGCAAGCTCGATGAACTCGCCCACAAGGGCCGCCCCATCACCGCCCGCGACGGCATCGACAAGCTGGCCGAGCAGCGCATGCCGCGCTACCGCGCCTGGGCCGACTACATCATCGACTCACGCGACTGCGCCGCCAACACCGCCCAAGCCCTCCTCGAGACCCTCCCACCCGCTCTCTAACCTAAGCCACCACAAAGGGGACAGGCACCTTTGTGGTGGCTTTCCAACCGCAAAGGAAGCAACCATGAAAGCACTCGTCATCAACGGCCCCAACCTCAACATGCTCGGCATTCGCGAGCCGGGCATCTATGGCAGCGACAACTACGACCGCTTAGTGCAGATCTGCCAGGAAGCGGGCGCTGCACAGGGCTTCGACGAGGTCGAGGTCTTCCAGTCCAACCACGAGGGCAGCATCGTCGACAAGATCCAGGAGGCCTACGGCAAGGTCGACGGCATCGTCATCAATCCGGCGGCCTACACGCACACGAGCGTGGCGATCCTCGACGCACTCAAGGCTGTCGCCATCCCTACCGTCGAGGTCCACATCAGCGCCGTCGAGACCCGCGAGGACTTCCGCCAGGTGAGCTATGCACGCCTAGCCTGCTTCGCCACCATCACTGGCAAAGGCCTCCAAGGCTACGCCCATGCCCTGGAGCTGCTGAGGGAGTATCTCGAAAAGTAAAATGCCAACCCCAACAAACAGCAGCGGCTTGCTCGCGCTCGGCTCCAGCAGCACACAAGATGAAAAAAGCCCAGACCACCAAGCGGTCTGGGCTTAATAAACGATGGTGCTCCATGGCGGATTCGAACCGTCGACCTTGGGATTAGAAGTCCCCTGCTCTATCCAACTGAGCTAATGGAGCAAATAGCCGCACGCCCAAGCAAGCGCAAGCCTGTCAGGCGCAAGTAATTATAACCTAGTTGAACTGCTCGCGATACGCCTTGCAGACCTCATCAACCGGGCCGTCCATGCGAAGGTCACCCTTCTCAATCCAAACGGCACGCTGGCAGATGCGCTCAACCTGCTCCATAGAGTGCGAAACGAACAGAACCGTCACGTCGCCGCTCTGGATAAAGTGCTGGATACGGTCCTCGCACTTCTGCTGGAAGAACACATCACCGACGGACAACGTCTCGTCAACGATCAGAATATCGGGCTCGGTAATCGTCGCGATTGCAAAGGCGATACGCGCCACCATGCCCGAGGAGAAGTTCTTAAGCGGCATATCGACAAAGTTCTGCAGCTCAGCGAATTCGATAATGCCGTCAAAGTTGGCATCGATGAACTCCTTGGTATAGCCAAGCAGGGCGCCGTTCAGATAGATGTTCTCGCGGGCGGTCAGCTCGGGGTCAAAACCAGCACCAAGCTCAATCAGCGGCGCGATGTTACCGTGCACCTTAACGCTGCCCTCGCTTGGCTCAAGCACGCCAGCGATAATCTTGAGCATCGTAGACTTGCCGGAGCCATTGGTGCCGACCAGACCCACGACCTCGCCACGATGAATATCAAACGAGATATGCTTAAGCGCCCTAAACTCCTCAAAGAACAACTCATGCTTGGCAAGCTTAATGAAGTACTCCTTGAGGTTGGTCAGCGACTCGGACGCCATGTTAAAGATCATGGTAACGTCGTCGACCTCGACAGCCAGAGGCTGCTCGCTGTAATCAACAACAGATTCAGTCATCACAGCACTCCTTAGATGTAGAGGATGAACTTGCGCTCGGACTTATGGAACACGGTATAGCCAATAATAAGCGCAAGAACCGCCCAGGCAACGCACATACCAAACGTCATAAGCGAGGGCGTAGTCTGGAACAGGAAGATATCGCGCATAAACTGCAGGTAGTTGAACATGGGGTTCGCATACATCAAGATACGCACGAGATGCGGCATTTGCGCAATATAGTCAGTCGTCCAGAAGATGGGCGTAATGTAAGTCCACGCCGTAATGACGACGCTCCACAGATGCATAACGTCGCGGAAGAAGACCGTAAGGGCAGAGAGCATCATGCCCAGGCCCATGCAGAAGCACATAAGCAGCAGCAGGCAAACCGGCAGCAGAATCAGGTGCCAAGAAGGCATAACGCGGAACCACAGCATGACGATGGCGACGGCGACCAGCGAGAAGGCAAAGTTGACCAGCGAGAAGAGCACCTTCTGCACCGGGAAGACCCAGCGGTGCACCTTAACCTTCTTGAGCAGAGGGGCAGCGCCCACGATCGACGTCAGGGCCTGGTTCGTAGACTCGGACATGACGGCAAAGGTAATGTTACCCACGATCAAGTACAGCGGGTACATCTCGGGCGTCATTGAGCCATTGCGACCTTGGCCAAAAATCGTCGAGAACACGATGGCCATGACGATCATCATCAGCAGCGGGTTGAGCACCGACCATGCGACGCCCAGAACGCTACGGCGATACTTGATCTTAAAATCCTTGGTAACCAGCTGACGAAGGATAAACGCGTCCTTCTCAAATTCGTTCTTAGCAAACGTCGCAGGCAGACTGCGAGTTTCTTGTTGCTTTGTCTGATCCGACACGGATGCAACTCCTTTACTCGTAATCGTTGACAAACGAACAGTATAGACCCGACGGCCATGCAAACGATTCGCGCAACAAAACTGGAGAACTAACCCACATCTTAGGATGCCAGGCCCAAACGGCTATACTTTCTAGGATTGAATGTATAAGGAGCATTAAGTGAATTCTGAATCCATCGCCGTCATCATCCCTTGCTACAACGAAGCGCTCACGATCGGCAAAGTCATCGACGACTTTCACCGCGAGCTTCCGCAGGCGACGGTCTATGTCTATGACAACAACTCGTCGGACGATACCTCACGCATTGCCACCGAGCACGGCGCCACAGTCCGCTTTGAGCCCCGTCAGGGAAAGGGCAACGTGTGCCGCCAGATGTTTCGCGATATCGACGCCGATTGCTACCTGATGGTCGACGGCGACGACACCTACCCCGCCGAGGCGGCCAAGGCCCTCTGCGAGCCCATCCTTAACGGTACGGCCGACATGACCGTAGGCGATCGCCTTTCCAACGGCACCTACGCCGAGGAGAACAAGCGTGCCTTCCACGGCTTTGGCAATAATCTGGTCCGCGCCATGATCAAGTGGATCTATGGCTACAGCTTCGATGACGTCATGACAGGCTACCGCGCCATGAGCCGCCCGTTCGTTAAAACCTTCCCAGTGCTTTCCGAGGGCTTTCAGATCGAAACCGAGCTCTCGATCCACGCCGTCGACCACCGCTGGCGCATCAAAGATGTGCCCATCGAGTACCGCGACCGTCCCGAGGGTTCCGAGTCCAAACTCAACACCGTGAGCGACGGCATTAAAGTCGTTGCGATGATCGGCACGCTGTTCAAGGACTACCGCCCGCTGAAGTTCTTCAGCCTCGTTGCGCTTCTGTTCGCGGTATTCGGCCTCGCCCTGGGCATGCCCATCGTTGTCGAATATTTCCAGACCGGCCTCGTCCCGCGCTTCCCCACCGCTGTGCTCGCCGCCTCGTTTATGTTCCTGTGCGGCCTGAGCCTTGCGACCGGCTTCATCCTAGATTCTGTAGCAAAGGTCGAAAAAAAGCAGTGGGAGGTCAACGTGTACAGCAAATACGCCTACGACGACCAGCCCGGCCACCCTACTTCCAAGCCAAGCGAGAGGTAGATCTTCCGCAAAATACTATTGGCACCACTGCGCAGATAGCCACCAATCAGAACCACCCTTAAAA
>CABRID010000111.1 GCA_902470895.1 uncultured Collinsella sp. | reverse complement strand
CGCATTCCGGCGTGGTATCTAGCCACGACCGATGTGACGGACGGGCATCAGCCTCGCGTGAGGCCGTTTTCGTTTGCCATGGTCGATGACGGTAAGTTGTGGTTTTGCACGTCGCGCGACAAGGACGTGTGGGCGGAGCTGAGTGCGAATCCCAAGTTTGAGGTATCGGGCTGGAAGCCGGGGGAATGTTGGATCGTATTGACCGGCGAAGCCGCACTTGAGGACGACGCAGTTGCGAGCGACAAGGTGCGTCAAGCGGGTTTTAAGCACATGGTGGGCATTGGCGAGGAACACGAGAGTGCCAACGACGGCCGCCTTGCTTTCTTTTCGGTCCGCAATATTGCCGCGCGCTTCTGTGATATCGACGGCAGCGAGGAGCGCCTGGAGCTCTAGCTCGCACAAACCAGGTTCCCAAACTAGCTAGTACAGGAGGAAACGTGGACGGATTGAATACGGTTTTGGAGTATCTGACGTCGGTGCCGGCGTGGTATCTGGCGACGAGCGTGGACGGACAGCCACATGTGCGTCCGTTCTCGTTTGCACAGATTCAGGACGGCAAACTGTGGTTTGTAACGGCGCGCACCAAAGATGTGTGGCAGGAGCTGCTGCAGAATCAGCGCTTTGAGGCCACGAGTTGGTGGCCGGGCCATGGCTGGCTCATCTTGCGCGGGCGTGCCGGCTTGGATGACCGGGCTTTAGACGAAATGCGCGAAGCCGGGTGGAAGCATCTAGAGCGCCTGGGCGAGCACTATGAGGGGCCTAACGACCCCGCGCTCGTCTTCTTTAGCGTCGAGGATCCCGAGGCTTTTATCTGCAATCACGACGAATGGGTGCCGGTCGAGCTCTAGCCAGCTGGCTCATCCTAACAACTTGGTTTTCGCATGGGCGGGCCCCGTATTGCCCGGCGCCGTTAGGAGCGCCGGTCAATACGGGGCCCGCTCTATTTGTCAATTCCTTCAAGTGAATGTGTCGGGAATGTTTCAATGCATGAATATGCAAGCCATTTACGTGTTAATGCATCTTTTGGTGCTAAAGTTTCAACCCACTTCATAACGACCGCTGTGAAATGCGCATCGGTGCATAAATCGCAGACAAGGAGTCTGATATGTCATTGAAGGTTGGAATCGTCGGCGCGGCTGGATATGCCGGAGCCGAGCTCATTCGCCTCGTGCTCGGCCATCCCGAGTTTGAACTTGTTGCCATTACGTCCAACGCCGATGCCGGCCAGCCGTTGTCTGCGGTGTACCCGAGCTTCACCGGCGTAAGCGATCTTGTCTTCACGACGCATGACGCCCCCGAGCTCAAGAACTGCGACGCGGTCTTTTTGGCCGTGCCGCACACGGCTGCCATGGCACAGGTGCCCGCCCTGCTTGCCGCGGGAGTCTCCTGCATTGACCTCTCGGCCGACTATCGCCTGAGCGATCCGGCCACCTTTGAGGCATGGTATGCCGTCGAGCACACGAGCCCCGAGCTACTCAAGACACGTGCCTTCGGCCTGCCCGAGCTGTTCTGCCAGGACTTGGAGACCGCTGCTTCCAGCCATGCCGCCGGAAAGCCCGTTTTGGTCGCCTGCGCCGGCTGCTATCCCACCGCAACGAGCCTTGCTGCCGCTCCTGCCGTGCGTGCGGGCTGGGTGGCAGAGAACGGCCCCGTGATTGTCGATGCCATTAGCGGCGTGACGGGCGCCGGTAAGTCCTGCAACGCCCGCACCCACTTTTGCAGCGCGGACGAGAACCTGGAAGCCTATGGCGTAGGCAAACATCGCCATACGCCCGAGATCGAGCAGATCCTGGGCCTGACCGATCGCGTCGTCTTCACCCCGCATCTGGCACCGCTCAAGCGCGGCCTGCTCTCCACGGTGACGCTGCCGCTCACGCCGCAGGCCATCGACTCCTTGGCTCTTGAGGATGTCGTCGACTATTACAAGCAGTTCTACGCTGGACGCACCTTTGTGCGCGTGCTCGATGCCGGCCAGCAGCCCAAGACGGCTTCGGTCGTCGGTACCAACGCCGCCCAGATTGGCCTTGCGTTCAACAAGCGCGCGGGCGTGCTGGTGGCGACGGGCGCCATCGACAATCTGTGCAAGGGCGCTGCGGGCCAAGCGGTCCAGTGCGCCAATATCGTCTTTGGCTTTGACGAGCGACGAGGCTTGCCCACAGTGGCGTGCCCGGTGTAGCACATTCGATTGTTAACGATTTGGTAGTCGGGCATCGAGTGGGGCGCCACTCTTAAGCTGGTCTCATGATCACGACTGGCATGGCGCACCAACCGATGTCCGTTTTTTGTTTGACATAAGGAGTCATAAAGACGATGAATACCGAGCTGTTTGATATCAAGATTCGCGCCGTCGAGGGTGGCGTTACGGCTGCGGCTGGTTTTAAAGCTGCGGGCATCCACGCTGGGTTCCGCAAGAACCCCGAGCGTCTGGATTACGCGCTCGTCGTGCCCGATAAACCCTGTCCCGGTGCCGGCGTGTTTACCACCAATCGCTTTTGCGCGGCGCCCGTGCAAGTGAGCCGTGCCAACCTGGGCGGTGCCGACAAGGGTTACGGTATCATCGCCGGCGTTTCGGTCAACTCTGGCAATGCCAACGCCGCCACGGGTGAGACCGGCCTTGCATGCGCGCGCGAGACGTGCAGCATCGCATCGCAGGTCATCGGCTGCGAGCCTCAACAGATCCTGGTTGCCTCCACGGGTGTGATCGGGCAGATTCTGCCGATCGACACGTTTGAGACCGCCATTCCTGCTGCCTACGAGGCACTCTCCGCCCACGGTGGCGCCGATGCCGCTCGCGCCATCATGACGACCGACACGCATTCCAAGGAGTACGCCGTGTCCTACGTCAGTGAGGCTGCGGGTCATGCGAGCAATGTCTATACGGTAGGCGGAATGTGCAAGGGCTCGGGCATGATCATGCCCAACATGGCCACCATGATTGCAGTTATCACCACCGATGCCCCCGTCGAGCCTGCGGCACTTCATGCCCTGCTGCTCTCGACCGTCAAGCAGACCTTTAACAAGGTAACGGTCGATTCCGACACTTCGACCAACGACACCTGCATCATGCTTGCCTCCGGCGCCGCTGCCGCAGATGCCGAGCCTATCGTCGAGGGCTCCGATGCCTTTGGCGAGTTGGCATTTGCCGTGCACGAGGTGTGCGAGAGCCTGGCGCGCAATATCGCCGCCGATGGTGAGGGCGCATCCAAGCTTGTTACGGTCAACGTTACCGGCGCCGTGAACGACGAGGAAGCCGATATCGCTGCCCGTGCCGTTGCCAACTCGCCGCTCGTTAAGACCTGCATCGCCGGCCACGACTGCAACTGGGGCCGTGTTGCTATGGCGCTTGGCAAGTGCGGCGTTAAGTTTAATCAGGAAGACGTTTCCATCGACATGATGGGCATGCCTGTCTGTCGCGACGGTCTGACTGTTCCCTTTGACGAGGACGAGGCTCTACGACGTTTCGAGGCGCCCGAGATCGTGATCTCGGCCGACCTGGGCGCAGGCGACGCGGCAACGACCGTGTGGACCTGCGACCTCACGCATGAGTACATCTCCATCAACGGCGACTACCGTTCCTAGATTCCGGGCACGCTGCGCATCTTGCCGCGATTGCGGACAGCGGAGCACGGCGCGATAACGATACGAAAGACGAGGCAGATTATGAAATTCGCACGCGATTGTCGTTCGAGCGAATCCAACGAAGCAACCGCGCAGCTGCTGTTCGAAGCGCTGCCGTGGATTAAGAACCTGACCGGCAAGACGGTTGTTATCAAATATGGCGGAGCCGCCATGGTTGATGAGCAGCTGCGCCGCGACGTGATGAGCGACATCGTTTTGCTCAAGATCATCGGTATGCGCCCCGTCATCGTGCACGGCGGCGGCAAGGCTATCAACGAGGCGCTGAGCCATTACGATATTCCCGTCGAGTTTAAGAACGGCCAGCGCGTGACCACGCCGGCGACTATGGATATCGTGCGCGAGGTGCTGGGCGGCAAGGTTAACCAGGAGCTGGTTGCTGCCATCAACCACCACGGCAACCTGGCCGTGGGCGTGTCGGGCAGCGATGCCGGCACGCTCATCGCCGAGCCGCTCGACCCCGAGCTCGGTCGCGTGGGCAAAGTGACGCACGTCAACACCGACTATATCGAGCGCTTACTCGATAGCGAGTACATCCCCGTCATCGCTACCGTCGCGGCGGGGGAGGACGGCGGTTTCTTCAACATCAACGCCGACACCGCCGCCGGTGCCGTTGCCGCGGCGCTCCACGCGCATAAGGCGATCTTTTTGACCGATGTCGATGGCCTGTACAAGGACTTTAGCGACAAGGACTCGCTTATCTCCAACCTAACGCTCGACGAGGTTAACGAAATGCTCTACGGCGGCGAGGTCGATAAGGGCATGATTCCCAAGCTGCGTGCGGCTGTCGACGCGCTTACCGCTGGCGTGTTCCGAGCCCACATCATCAATGGCACGACGCCGCATTCGCTGCTCCTGGAGCTGCTGACCGATGCCGGCGTCGGCACCGTGATCCATTCCACCGAGACAGCTTACGAGTTCGATACGCATCCGCATCCGCTTTCGACGTTTGCTGCGCGTCTGACCGAGAACCTTGACGAGGTCGAGAAGCTTCAGACGGTCTAGCTGACCCGCAGCCGCCCCATTCCTGCACCCATAGCCCCGCGCCGTCTGGCGCCCAACGAAAGGCATCCCATGTCACTTGCAGCTCAGCAATCGCTTGAATCCCATTACGTTATGCATACCTTTGGCCGCTCTCCGGTCGAGTTTGTCGAGGGTCACGGCATGAAGCTCACCGGCGACGATGGCCGTGAGTACCTCGACTTTCTTGCCGGCATCGGCGTGTGCAGCCTAGGTCATGGCGACCCGGCTGTGCTCTCGGCGCTCGAGGCACAGACCAAAAAGCTCATGCATGTCTCCAATTACTTCTACATTGAGCAGCGCGGACAGGTCGCGGCGCTGCTGTCCAAGCTTGCTAACGACGACGCAGATGGTGCGCGCGTGCTTGCCGATGCCATTGTCGCCGGCGATGAGACCACGGCAGCTGCTCTTGGTGCCCCGGCTGCGGATGAGCAGGTTTGGGAGACCTTCTTTGCCAACTCTGGCGCCGAGGCCAACGAGGGCTCGATGAAGCTCGCGCGCCTGTACGCCAAGCGTGCCGGTAATGGCGGCAACACCATCGTGTGCATGCGCGGCGGCTTCCACGGCCGTACGCTCGAGACCATTGCCGCCACCATGCAGGATTGGCTGCAGGACAGCTTCCGCCCGCTGCCGGGTGGCTTTGTGGCCTGCACGCCCAACGATGTGGACGAGCTGCGTGCGATCTTTAAGCAGCTGGGGAGCGAGATTTGTGCCGTGATGCTCGAGCCGATCCAGGGTGAGAGTGGCGTGCACCCCATGACCGAGGAGTTTATGGCGACAGCGCGCGACCTGGCACACGAAGTGGGCGCCGTGCTTATCGCCGACGAGGTCCAGTGCGGCATCTTCCGCTCCGGCAAGCCGTTTGCGTTCCAGACCTATGGCGTGGAGCCCGACATCATGAGCCTTGCCAAGGGCATTGCCGACGGCGTGCCCATGGGTGCCGTCGTGGCAAAGAAGGAGATTGCCGACGTGTTTAAGCCGGGCGACCACGGCTCGACCTTTGGCGGTAGCTGCTTGGCCATCGCGGCGTGCGCCGCGACGCTCTCCGCGCTCGTGCGCGGCGATTATGCTGAACGTGCCGCCAAGGTGGGCGCCTATATGGAGGCAAAGCTCGCCAAGCTGCCGCACGTGACCGAGGTACGTGGCCGCGGCTTGATGCTCGGCTGTGATTTGGATGATGCCGCGGGCGACGCGCATGATGTTGTTGCCCGCGCGCTGGCCGCCGGTGCCGTGATCAACGCTACAGGTGCGCATACGCTGCGTTTCCTGCCGCCGCTCGTCTGCGAGGAAGCCGACGTGGACAGTCTGATCGAGATCCTGTCGGATGTCCTGGGCTAACGCGGCGCAATAACTCAATTTGGACCGGGTTCCGGACTGTGGGCGTGTCCTATGCGGCATGATTCAGCGGTCTGGAGCCCGTTTTGCCTTAGATTTGCTAAGGCAGGGAGACCTGCTGGTCAAAAAACATCAAATATGAGTACTGTTACCGATTTGGTAGCAGCAATTTTGGACTAATAAGGCCAGATAGCAAGTCGAAATGGTAGCGCGCAGAGATGTGGTGTAAGAGGCGGGGCATGCCCCGCCCCCTCCCTTTCTTGAAAGGGAGGGGACACCGCCTAGAATTCGTCGTTGGAGTAATGAAGGT
>CABRID010000110.1 GCA_902470895.1 uncultured Collinsella sp. | reverse complement strand
CATGCGAACCTCCAGTCCGGACCGCTTCACGGTCCAACTTTCTGTCCGCACCCCCGTGCGCATCGGTAGCGAGGCCAAATTGCTCGATGACGGTGTCGCGTCCATCGGAGACGGGCGACTTACGCGTGCCTTTGTGCTCCGACGTGTTGATTGAGACGATACGGACAGGCCCGTTGTAAGCATCGTTTGCGGTGCGTAGGGGAGCTGCCGTCTGGGCACGATCCGCAAGTTCGCGCTTGGCGGCGTCAATGATGGGGTTGTTGATTGGATGAGCCTGGGGCACGGTGCACCTTTCGACGGGGCGGGCAACATGTTGAATCCTACAACAATGGTAGGTTCATTGCCCGTTGTCATACAACGGTGAGCGCCGTCTTCGTGCTGGACGATTACGTCGATTGCCATAGATACGGTGGAGCTTTGGGCGCCGGCGGCTTGGCACGCTAGAATAAATCAGTTGCGCAAAGACCGCCCGTTGTATGGGCAGTTCATGATAGGAAGTTTCCATGGCATTGCAGTTTACAGAGCGCGAGTTCATTCCCGTGCTGCTCGGTGGCGACATCAACGCCTATTCGGTGGCGCGCGCCTTCTACGAAGAGTATCAGGTCAAGAGCCTGGTCTTTGGCAAGTACCAGACGGGCCCTGCGTATCGCAGCCAGATTATCGACTACACGCCCAATGTCGACATCGATACCATGCCCGTGATGCTCAAGACCGTCAACGATATCGCTCGGGCACATGCCGATAAGACGATCGTCCTGATGGGCTGCGGCGATAACTATGTTGCCCTGGTGGCCCAGGCAAAGGATGCCGATGAGCTGGCGGATAACATCGTTGCGCCCTATGCACCCTACAGCATGCTCGAGCAGTGCCAGAAGAAGGAGATCTTCTACGAGCTGTGCGAGAAGCATGGCGTGCCGTATCCGCACACCTTTACCTTTACTGCGCAGATGCTCAATGCGCAAGGCGAGGCACCGGCCGAAGTGCTCGACCAGATCGACTTCCCGTTCCCGATGATCCTGAAGCCGTCCGACGGCATCATGTGGTGGCAGCATGAGTTCGAGGGCCAGAAGAAGGCTTATGAGATTGCCGATCGAACCGAGCTGGAGCTGGTTATCCGTGACTCCTATGCCAGCGGCTACACCGACGACCTGATCTTGCAGGACCGCGTGCCCGGCAACGACGAGTACATGCGCGTGCTCACCAGCTATTCCGACCGCAACGGTAAGGTGCGCATGATGTGCCTGGGCCACGTGCTGCTCGAGGAGCATCAGCCCCATGGCGTTGGCAACCACGCCTGTATCATCACCGAGCCCAATGACGAGCTTATGGATGGCGTGCGCAAGCTGCTCGAGGACCTTCACTTTGTGGGCTATTCCAACTTTGACGTGAAGTATGACGAGCGCGATGGCTCGTTTAAGTTCTTCGACTTCAACACCCGCCAGGGCCGCAGCAACTACTATGTCACCAACAGCGGCTTTAACGTTGCCAAGTACGTGGTAGACGAGTATGTGTTCAACCGCCCGTTTGAGCCGGAGTTTGTGACGGCGCAGGACGAGGCGCTGTGGATGGTCGTCCCCATGGGTGTCGTCGACAAGTATGTCAATGATCCCGAGCTGCGCGCTAAGGTGCATCGCCTAAATAGGGAAGGCAAGGGCGCCGACCCTTCGTTTATGAAGGGCGACTTTGTCTTTAACCGCTGGCTGCGCATGTGGCACACCAAGCTGCGTCACTTTAAGCTGTTCAAGACGTATTACAAGTAGATGAGTGAGGCGCCCGTCCGGTTTACATCGGGCGGGCGCGGGTATGATACGCGCAATTGCGCAAGCGTCACCAAGGAGGCGGCGATGGAAAAGCTGGGAGTTATCGGCGGCATGGGCGCCGAGGCCACGTCGTATTACTACGACCAAGTGGTGCGCCATACGGCGGCTACGTGCGACCAGGAGCATATCGACATGGTGGTGCTTTCCAAGTCGACCATGCCCGACCGCACGCTGGCCATCAAGACCGGTGAGCATGCCGAGCTGCTGGCGACCATGAAGGAGTGCGCCCAGGCGCTCGAATCGCTGGGCTGTGCGCACATCGCCATTCCCTGCAACACGTCACATTACTTCTACGACCAGATCCAGTCGTTTACGAAGGTGCCGATTATCCACATGCCGCGCGAGTCGGTGCGCTATGCTCTGGCCGGTGCGGTGATGGGGGAGTGCGAGTTCGATCCCAACCTGAGCATGCCGGCAGAGCCGGTGCGCAAGATCGGCATCATGGGCACCGACGGCACCGTGGGCGCGGGCGTCTATGGGCGCGAATGCGAGGCTGCGGGCGTCGAGGTCGTCTATCCCAGCGAGAAGCGTCAGGCCGACGTGATGTCGCTCATCTACGACGACGTCAAAGCCGGACGCGAGCCCGATATGGACAAGTTCGACCGCGTGATGTGGGAGTTCGCCCGCAGCGGCTGCGATCGCGTCATTTTGGCTTGCACGGAGCTCTCAGTGTTGCAGAAGTACCGCGAGATGCCCGAGATTACCCTCGACGCCATGGACGTCTTGGTGCGTGAATCCATCATTCGCAGCGGCGCTCCCTACCGCCTCTAGCCCCATGCCTACCAAAAAGGGACAGGTTTATTTTGGTAGGTTTTATCTGGGGAAACAGTAAAGGCCTCGGCTCGTTTGGTGCGAGCCGAGGCCTTTTGCATTAGGCGGTTGGTGCTGACGATGAGCTAGAACAGGAAACCGAGGACAATGAGGGCGGCGCTGATGGCGAGCACGGCGACATCCAGACCCTTGATGGGATAGCGCTTGTACGAGCTGGCGCGCGTGCGCAGATAAAAGCCGCGCTGCTCGGCGGCAAGCGCGGTGGCGTCGGTCTTGCCCACGCTCGAGATAAGCAGCGGCACGCACAACGGCAGCATGAGTTTGAGCTTCTTGATGGGGTTCTTGGTGTCGTACTCGACGCCGCGCGCGGTCTGCGCCTCCATGATGGCGTTCATCTCTTGGCCAAACACCGGCACAAAACGCAGTGCCGTGGTAAAGGTGAAGGCGTAGCGATACGGTACGTGCAGTACCTCGACGCAGGCGTTGGCAAGGTCGTTGAGCTTGGTCACCATGAGCATGAGGATGAGTGGCAACGCTACGCCCAGCAGGCGGAGGCAGGCCTTCGATCCAGTGATAAGGCCCGTGTCGGTGATAAAGCCCCACACCACATTGCCGTCGCGCATAAATGCCAACTGCAGCACCAGCATGATGAGCGCGAGCGGAATCAGCAGCTTGAGCAGCGAGAACAGGCGATTGACGACGCCGGCGTAGGCGCCCAGCGCAAGGGTGAGTGCCAAAAAGCCTAACAGCGCCACATAGGTGTCGGACAAAAAGATGCCGATGATGATGGCGGCGGCGAGGCCCAGCTTGACGACGGGGTTCAGGCGATGCAACAGCGTGTCGCCCGGCATATAGTCGATGACGTTAACCACGAAGGACCATCTCCTTGGTAATGCGAACGATATCGGTAACCTCGCTCACCTGCGCAAAAGCGGGGGAGACGGAGGATGCCAAGCGGCGCGAGAGTTCAATGACCTGGGGCGGCTCCACGTAGGCACGCTGCATGAGCTTAATATTCGAGAACAGCTCGTGTGTGCGTCCGCGGTCGAGGATACGGCCGTCGGCCATCACAACGATGCGCTCGGCAAAGTCGGAAACGACTTCCATATCGTGGCAGACCATGATCACGGCGCAGCCGCGCTCTGCCATGGTGCGCACCGTTTCCATGACGGTCATGCACTCGCGGTAGTCAAGGCCGCTCGTGGGCTCGTCGAGCACTACGATCTTGGGCTCAACCACTACGACGGAGGCGAGCGCCACCATTTGTCGCTGGCCGCGCGAGAGCGAGAATGGCGCCTCGTCGGCGGGCAGGCCAAAGCGGTCGATGACGAGCTGGGCACGGCGCAGGGCTTCGGCGCGGTCGATACCGGCGAGCTCCAAGCCAAAGGCAACCTCGTCGAGCACGGTATCCTTGCAGATCTGGCGGTCGGGGTTTTGGAAGAGGGTCGCGACCTCGCGGGCAATGTGGCTCGTGGGAACGGTTGCGGTATCCAGTCCCGTGACGCGCACGCTGCCCGAGGCGGGCTTGAGCAGGCCCGTGAGCAGCTTGGTGAGCGTGGTCTTGCCGGCACCGTTCTGACCGACGATGCCCACGAGCTCACCGGGGTAGAGGGTCAGGTTAAGGTCGTGTACGGCGGCGCCGCCGTTGGGATAGGCAAACTCAACATGGTCGAAGGTGAGTACGGGTTCGGCATCCTTGGCATGAGGACGCAACGACGGTGCATGCGGGGAACCGGCGGGCGCCTGGGCTTCGATGGCAGCGTGTGCGGGGTCGACGATACCCGAAATCAGACACTCGGCTTCGTCGACATCCAAGCAAGGGGTGCCGCTTGCCAGACCATCGGCCTCGAGACTATTGAAGATGCGTGTGACACGGGGACAGTCGACGCCAATGGTGCGAAGCTCATCGGTGTGTGCGAAGACCTCGTGCGGCTCGCCCTGCAGTGCGATTTCGCCATGGTTGAGCACGAGCACGCGGTTGCAGTACTCCGAGAGCAGGGCGACCTTTTGCTCAACGACGACGATGGTGATTCCAAGTATGCGGTTTGCCTCACGCAGCGTCTCGAAGACCAGCGTGGAGCTGGCGGGGTCGAGTGCCGCGGTGGGCTCGTCGAGAACCAAGACGCGCGGACGCATGGCGAGGATGGCGGCGATGGCCACCTTTTGCTTCTGTCCGCCCGAGAGAGTGGCGATCTCGCGGTCGCGCAGGTCGCTGATGCCGACGGTCTCGAGCGTCTCGCTCACGCGCTGCTCGATCTGGTCGTGGGGAACGGCAAAGTTCTCGAGGCCAAAGAGCATCTCGTCCTCGACGACCGAGGCGACCATCTGCGTGTCGATATCCTGCAGCACACTGCCGACGATTTGCGACACGTCGGTCAGCGAGACCTCGCAGGTGTCGTGGCCGTCAACCATGACGGACCCAAAGAACGTGCCGGTGTAGTGGTGGGGCACGGCACCCGACAGGCAGGCGGCAAGCGTGGACTTGCCGGCGCCCGAGGGCCCGATGATGCCGATGAAATCTCCCTTGTTCACGCTGAGCGAGATGTGGCTGAGCGCCTGCTCGGTCTGCGTGCCATAGGAGAACGAGACATCGTCGACGTTGATGATCGTTTCCATGGATACCTTTCATAGTCATTGGGGACGTTCTTAAATGACCAGTTGTTTAAGACCGTCCCAAAAAAGCTCGTTGTTTGGGACGGTCTTTGGTGGTGAAGCACGGAGACGGCTTTACGAGGGGCCCCAGGTTGGCGCGAAAGAGGAGTGAAGCGTACTTGGGTACGCGAGCGACGAATGAACGCCAAGATGGGGTGGCTCGTAAAGCCGAGCGGGTTAGTTGAGCCTAAGGGCCTTCTGGATGGGCAGGTAGAGGGCGCCGACCAGAATGGCGTTAAAGACGGCGGTCATGGCGACGACGGGCAACATGGCGGCGGCGAGCTCGCCTATCACGCCGAGCATGGCCATCTTGATGACCATGAAGATGACGCCGGAGACAAAGGTGGTCAGGAAGGTTGCGACAATGGCGATCGCGGGCTTGACCTGACCGTCCTTGCCGGCGGCGTTGACGATGCCGGCCATGAGCATGGCGGCGATGCCCTCGGCGGCAAAATCAACGAACGGCGAAGTGGTGGTGATCTGGATTACGGCAGCCGAGATGAGGCCAATGACGAGCGCCTGGCCGATGTTGGGGCGAACGACCAGGATGGTGAGGCAGAAGGCCGAGATGATGAACTCGGGGCTGATCATGCCGCCCGAGATGCCTGAGATGGCCTTGCCGACGGTGAAGTTGAGGATGAAGCCTGCAGCGAGCAGGATGGCGAGCAGGACAAGGGCGCGGACGTCGAGTTTGCCGCGGTCGGCGGTCTGGACGGTGCGGGGCTGGGTGGCGGTGGTGTTCTGAGACATGGTGAAAAGCCTTTCGGAAGGGGGGTGCAAGAGAAAAGCGGGGGTGCGTGATGCGAATGCGATCGGGCTCGAGATAGAAAAAGGCCCCCGGTCGAAACCGGAGGCCTTCCAATCACCTAGAGCGCAAAAACAGGCGTGAGGGACTCACTGTCGACCGATCGTATTCGCATCACGCCACCACCAGTTGTTGAGAGACTTCATCGTGTTCTTCATGTTGGTGGCTCCTTTCGTGATGCCGTGGCGCGGTCGCACCTAGTTGCTGTTGCGCTGCACTATAGCTGTCTCTTATACACATCTGACGCTGCCGACGATACTCCTTGTGTAG
>CABRID010000109.1 GCA_902470895.1 uncultured Collinsella sp. | reverse complement strand
TTGCGCATCGTAAAGACCGACGCCGCAACGGGCGCTGGAGCCCAAGCGGGGACCTCGCTTGCCGGTGCCGAGTTTACCTGCGTCTCTCAATCCACCCCCGGATGGACGCAAACCCTCACGACCGACGAAAACGGTCGAGCGGCCCTTGATAACGTTCCCCTGGGAACCTTCACCATCTATGAGTCGAAGGCCCCCGAGGGCTACCTGCTGCCCAGCGACAGCTGGACCTACACCGTTGGAGCCGACCAGCTGGGCGACTCGGGCGTCGTCGAGCTCGAATCTCGCGTTTCCGATATTCCGATTGCATTTGACCTTGAGATTTCCAAATTCAAAGATCATGGCAACAGCGATCAGTCTGGCTTGGAGCAGCCCGCGGAAGGCGTTGTCTTTGAAGTCATCAGCAATAGCTCACAACAGGTTGTTGGAACGTTAACCACAAATATCTATGGTTTTGCCTCCACCAAAGACCAGCCCGGAGCATGGTTCGGCGCGGGCAAGCGGCCCGACGGTGCCCACGGAGCCATCCCCTACGACCGTGCCGGCTATACACTTCGGGAGGTCCCAGAATCCGTCCCCGAAGGCTTTAAACAGGCAGGAGAATGGACCGTCTCGGCTGAACAGATTGCCGACGGTGCCGAGCTTCAGTACATCGTGGACAACCATGCCCTATCGACACATCTCCAGATTGCTAAGCGCGACGCCCAAACCGGTGCCGCGGTTCCCCTTGCAGGCTTTAGCTTCCAGTTGCTCGGCAGCAACCACGAGCCCATCTCGCAAACGTGCTGGTATCCGTCCCACAATGTCCTGAACACCTTTACGACCGACGCAACTGGTACCGTCACGCTGCCCGAGTCTCTTAACCCGGGCACCTACTACGTGCGAGAAGTCTCGGCAAAGAAACCTTATCTTGTCGGAGAGGATCTCGAGATAACAATCCCCGCCGACAGGTATCTAACGCCCGTTGCGATTGCCTCATACTTCGACGATGCGGCAACCGGAAACATCGAAATCGTAAAGTCCGACGCTACCGACGGGCGCAACCTCATGGGGGCTGTATTTGATATCCGAGCCGCAGGCGATATTATTCGCCCCGACGGCAGTATCGTTGCCCTGGACGGCGAAACCGTCGCCACCGTAACGACTGACGAGCAGGGGTCCGCCCGTGCGAGCCATCTTTCGCTGGGATGTGGAACCGCATGCTACGAAGTCGTTGAGACCCAAGCGCCCGAAGGATATCTCCTAGACCAAAGTCTCCATACGGTCGAGCTGTCATATGCCGACCAGACAACGTCCGTCATCGAAGCCCATCTCGGAGTATCCGACGATTTCACCAAGATCGATATCTCAAAAGTCGACCTAACCGGAAAACAAGAGGTGGAGGGCGCTCAGCTCACCCTATATGGACAGGACGAAACCGAAATAGACTCCTGGACCTCATCCGATAAACCGCACCGTATCGAACATCTTGCGCCCGGCACCTACACGTTGCGCGAAATGATGTCCCCGCGAACCTACGACCTTGCCGAGGAGATAACGTTTGAAGTGAAGGCTACGGGAGAAGTCCAATCCGTCGCGATGAAGGATGCGCCCATCGAGATCAAGGGGCAGGTCGACAAGCGTCAGGAACTTGTCCAACCTATCGAAAAGGGCCTGTTGGCTAACGGCGATGGTAAAAACCGCGCCACGACGCAAACCAATAGTGATGGGCTTTTCTCCTATACCATCGATGCTCGAAACGATTCCGCTACTTGGGTTGATGAGTTTACGATTACCGATGATCTTGAGTGCGCCAAAGACGGCACGGCGAGATTCATCTCAATCGAAACCCCCGTCGCCATCGGCGACCTCAACGGTCTGTGCAACGTGTGGTATCGCACGACGCCGTTGGACTCGACAGACGTCGATGAACCGGCGAACGCGACACTTGACGATGGACACGAAAATCCTTGGCTTGAGTCCGACGAAGTAAAAGAGAGCCTTGGTGAGGACTGTCGCCTCGTCGATTACGACGGCTGGCGCCTCTGGAAGGCGGATGTCTCGACCACGGAATCCACCACACTCGAGGCGGAAGAGCTCGACCTTACACCCAATACCGTCGTAACGGGCATTCGAATTGAATACGGTGCGGTAGCCGCCGACTTTACGACTCGAAGCGATGCGGATTCTTGGACCCGCGATGATCTCAAAGATGAGCACGACGACCTCGACGATGCCAAAGCAATCCTTGGCACAGACGCTCGGGGCGCAATCGTGCACATGCAGGCGACGTCGGCTTATACGCCCCAAACCGCACTCACCAACAGCGCACGCGTCGATCTTTGCCGCAACGGCGGCGGCGATAAACTTGAGTCACATGACGAGGACCGTGTCATTCAACGCTGTACCCTACTGCAGGACCTACCGGCAACAGCATCAGTTCCCATCGCCGCTTGCATCACCGCGCTCCTGACCTCGGGTGCCGCAGCCCTATGGTTCGCTCGCCTTAGGTCGACCCCAAAGAAGCGCTAGCGCGATGAAAAAGCGGGCGAGCCAGTCCCCTGGCTCGCCCGCTTTCAATCATGTAAATCGCCGTATCTACTCTGCAGACGAAGATCCACCATCAACGATTGCCTGCTCGGACTCAGGAATCCCATCGGCACCCGTACTCTGTTCTTGCTCCACCTCTTCGCTGATTGCGGAGGCGGGGGTCGAGCCCTTTGCACCCACGATGTAGGCAGCCCCAAATCCTAACGCAATGGCAATCAAGGTCAAAATCACGTAGACAGGCCAATGGCGCTTAATATACGAAAACACGTTGACTCCTTAGAGCTCCGTCTACGAACGGCGGATAACCTCGGTCACGACCTCGGATACCGTGGCAATGTTCGTCGGGTTGACATTGTGGGGCAGGTCGTCCTCGGTACGAGCGCAAGCCAGACGCGTGCCGTCCACGCCGGCGATGGTGAGGGCTCGGCGGCTCGCCTCGAGCGCGGCATAGGCATCGGTCTTGGCATAGGGCATCTCGAGCGCGCCACAATCGACATGGAACGACTTGCACACCTTGCTGACCAGGTTCATGATGCGGCGATCGCCCTTGAGCAGCTGCTGTTCGCCCTCGACCGTCACCACCGAAAGCCTACCGGCGCCGACGGATTCAAGATTGATGAAGAATACGCCGCGGAGCTTATCGCGATGCGAAGCCAAGAAGGCCTTCATGCCGGCGCCATCACAATCCGAGGCGCCCGTTGCCACAAACCAGATATCGTGACCGAGCAGCTCATCATCGCCCATAGAGGCGACAGCCGAGAGCATATCTTCGGAAGAAGCGCCATCGGAAGACGTAGCGCCGCCCTTCCAGCCATCGTTATCGTCCTCGAAGTTATCCCACGAACCGATACCGCGACCGGACTTCTTGGCATCGTAATCGTCTTCGACGCCCAGCCAATCACTCATGCTGTCCTGCTCGTTTTTCCTTTTACGACCGAACAGGCCACCCAGGCCGCGTTTGCGAGACTTGGGTGCCGCCGGGGCGGGAGCCGAAATGGTCTCGATCGGCTGCGCGCCCGACGCAACGGGCATAGAAGGCGCAACGGGTGCCGATGTGGGTTCGGGACCCTGGGCAGTAGCAAAGGGGTCGTTGACCTGGGCAGAGGGATCGGGAAGGTCGAACAGCGACGTGCGAGACGCAACGTTTGCCTGCTTCATAGACGGCAGCGACGGATCGGGGACCGAAGCCAGCGGAGACGAGGAAGGTGCAGGCGACGGTGCCGACGCCGGATCGGGAACATTCATCTGCGGACGCGGCGATGCCTGGGAGGAAATCTGGGCCATAAGGGAATCGACCGTTTCGTCCTGGGTGGGAGCGACATTGGCAACCGTGGCACCGGAACCACTCGGGGTCGGCATGGTGAAAATCTGCGTGGAGTAAGGCCTCGACTCATCCGTCTCGGGAGTCTCGGAAACCGCAGGCACTTCCTCCTGCTCGACCTCGGTCGAATCACCTTGATCGGCTGCCGCGTATTGCTCTTCGTCAGAGTTGGCCTCGACGGACTCGTCCTCGGCGGCATCTTGGATTTCGGCAGCATCAATGGGCTCGTCATCGTCTGCCGCGTCGCCCTGCTCATCGGAAACAGGAAGGGGCTCGGCAATTGCGGTGCCTTGCTTTTCAAACGTTATCGTGGAATCGAACTGCGCGGCATCAAACGACATGGTGCTATCGACGTGCTGCTGAGCCTCGAAAGACGTTGTTGCCTCAACAACATCCGCTGACGTCGGTTGCTGGGACTCAAAGGACGTCGTAGCTTCGGCAGCGTCGACGGGCCCGGACTGCATAGCCTCGTTCTGCTCGAACTCTTGCGCCGCGCGCTCACGTGCCGCCTCGGCTGCCTGCTGCTGAGCGATAGCCTCCTGCTCGGCAGCCTCGCGTGCGGCAGCGCGCTTCTCCTCGAAATCGTCGACAAATTTCCTGCCCTTTGCAAGCGCACCCTTAAAGAAGCTGGAAGCGCTGGCGCCAATCGAAGAGAACGCGGATGCAATATCGGCATGGGGCGTTGCCGCGGGAATCTCGGCAGAGAAATCAGTATCGCTCTCGTAAGACACGCGCCTCGGCTGTTCAACGTAATCGTCGTCAGACTCGTCCGCAACGTCTTGCGCCGGCGCGGCGGGAGCCAAAATGTCCAGTCCTGCCGCGGGATCGATCGCGGACACCGCCTCGGGCTCGGCAACGGCAGCGGTAACCGCGGCAGACTCATCATCCGCAGTGACAACGGGCGCAGGCTCGGGCTCAAACGTCGGCTCCTCGCCCTCCTCGTAATCGAGCGTGCAGGACTCGGGAAGCATTCCGAGTGCACGGATGGCATCCGAACCAAAGCGAATGTTGCCGGCGGCGTTGCGATAGAGCTTGGGCTCGGGCTCGGCCGCGGCAGGCTCCTCCGCCGGCTCAGCAGCGGGAACCTCGTCATTGAACTCTTCGGCCTGGACAGCCTGATTCTGATCCTCGGGCACGATGGCGCCAATCAGCGTCTCGTCGGCAGACGCACCCTCAAAGCCCTCAATCTGCTCGTCAAAAGCCTCGCCCTGTTCGGGCTCGGTTTGAGCGTCGGGAGCAATCGGCTGACCGAACTCGTCCTCGGCGTAGGTAGGCTCTTCGTACTCAATGGTGTTGCCATAGTCGTTTTGCTGCTGGGCCGCGGCATATTCCGCCGCCGCACGTGCCATCTCCTCGGCACGACGCTTCTGCTCCCCAAAATAGGTATCGAACGGAACATCGTCGGGAAACTCGTTTTCGCCCTGGAAGGGAGCAACGTTGTCCATAACGCCGAGCATAGCGGCGACAGAAGACTTGTTGCATACTGCGCCGGACGTATAGGGAAGCACAAAACGGTTAGAGATGATGTTTGCCGCGTTGGCAAGTGCAACGAGGGAAGCGAGGATCGCGACAATCCACAGCAGAACCTTGAGCGCGCCGGGGAGCGGCAGGATACGCAGGATGGCAACGGCAGCAGGGGCAATCGTGGCAACGGGCAACAACTTGGCGATGAGCGCACGATACGAAGCATAGGGCTCGCGGGCGAGCAGCTCAGCACGGGGAGAGTCGTAGTGTGCGACAACGACCACCGGGCGGTTGCGCGGAGACGCGAGCGGGCCCGAGGCCTTGTGGTAGGCGATGACATTTTGGCTCACGCCCGTCTTGCCCAGGCGCGAAACCACGGGGTGGCCCGTGCGCTCGAGCACGTAAAGAACGGCGCCGACAATGGCCAGCAAGGTGCCGACCAAGCCGATACCGCCGCCGATGCCCATCAGCAGGGCGCCGGCAAACGCAAGAATACCGGTAACGGCAAATGCCAATCTACTGGGCGCCGGGGCATTGAACTCCTGAACCTCGGGGTCAAAGCCGTGGTTGCGGAAGATCTGAGCGATATCCTCGGCAGCCAAGCGCTCTTCTTCGCTGCATGCCGGCGTAATGCCGGTGTTCTGCAGCAGGTGGTTAATATAGTTCTGGGTGTTCGCCATGTGCGCTCCACATCCATAATCCGACAAATAGGCCCAATGCATGCACATTAGAACCGTATATAGTCGAAAGTATACCCCGAGCGAGCGCAAACGACCGAATTCGGGCCATCTTAACGCCTCGAGCGGACAAGGATATAGCCTAATCTCCATATCGGACTAAAATCATGGCAGCAAACCACCTTCTCATGCGAGGACTCTATGACGGCAAGCGACGCGACCGCGACAATTAAAAAGGGGAATTCGGAGCCCGGTTTCGATAAAACGGCTCAGCGCATCCTCAATCTTTTCTTTGTGCTCAACAGCTCCCCCGAACCGCTGACGACCGAGCAGATCGTCT
>CABRID010000108.1 GCA_902470895.1 uncultured Collinsella sp. | reverse complement strand
AGATCAGCCTCGGTCTCGTGGGCTCGGAGATGTGTATAAGAGACAGGTTGGGGCGAGCGCCGTCTTCGCCCTCGGCGGGGGCGGCACCATCGGTTGCAGCGGTATCAACATTGGCCGCAGCGGCGTCATTGGCCTCGGCGCCGGAATCGACTTGTGCTTCGACATCAGCCTGTTGCTCGGACGCCTTGACCTTAGCGGACTTCTTACGACCGCGCTTGGGCTTCTCGGGCGCAGGCTGTTCGATGTCCTGGGGCTCGGCGACATCAGTCGATGCATCGGTGGTCGTCTCGGCGGAATCCTCGGACGCACCCTTCTTGGCAGCCTTAGCCTTGGACGTGCGCTTAGCAGCAGTGCGACGGCTGCGACCGGGACGGACGTCAGCGGAATCGACATCGGCAGAAACGGCCTCGGAAGTCGTAGCATCCTGGACGGGTGCATCGGCAGCAGTTGAGGACTTGGCGGTCGCCGCAGCATCCCGAGCGGCGGCGGCTGCGGCTGCGGCCTTCTCGGCCTCGACAAAGGCCTTGGGCTTGCGACCGCGACGGTGCGGGCGCAAAGCCGGATCGACAACGGGAACTTCGTTGGCCTCGACAGGCGCAGCGGGCTCAAGAGGCGATGTGCCCTCCCCTGCCGCGGAACGGACCGAAGCCTCAGCGAGCTCGGGGGTTACCTGATCGGCAACCTGCTCGGCCTTAGCAGCCATGCGACGGCGTGTGCGCGGTGCCGGCTTCTCGGTCGGTTGGTCGGCGGCAGGGGTCTCGGGCACAGACGGGGCTGCAAGCTCGGTCAGAGCCGCGGCCTCGCGCTCGGCAGCACGACGGCGGGCGCGCACCACCTGAGCCTCGC
This sequence comes from uncultured Collinsella sp., assembly GCA_902470895.1. Lineage (GTDB taxonomy): Bacteria > Actinomycetota > Coriobacteriia > Coriobacteriales > Coriobacteriaceae > Collinsella. The sequence goes on along the minus strand of CABRID010000108.1, from coordinate 5,718 downwards.
TAATCTGCGCCAACGCACGTGCCTGCGCGACCTCATCGGAAATCGGCGCCGAGGAGTCAGCTGCAACGGTGCGCTTGGCGCGCGTCGTGCGCGTGGTACGGCGCTTGGGCTTGGTGACCTCCTCGCCGTCAGCAGCAGGCTTGGTCGTGCGGCGCGTACGCTTGGGCTTTGCCAGAGCAGCCTCCTCACCAGTTGCAGGCACGGCCTTCTCAGCCGCTGCAGGCGTAGGCGTCGAAGCAGCCTTAGGCGTCTCAGGAGCCGAGGCTTGCGCGGGCGCCGCGACCTGGTCCGACGCAACCGGTGCAGCGGGAGCGGTCTGCGTCGTCGTTATTTCGTTTTCTTGCTGTTGATCAGACACAGTGTTTGCTCAACTTTCTTTTCAAGCCCTGTGATCACATGCTCCCTGCATAAACCTTCAGGGCGGCTAAACAGTCTAGCTCCGTCAAATACCGACGGACATCATTGATCTGTATCGAGATATTTGCGTCATATACGCAGCGTTAGTGTAACACAACCGCCGCCACCTGCAACTTAGTCATTGGGGACGTTCTTAAACGACTATTCAAAAGGGACACTCTTTGGTTTACCGCCCACAAATCTGACTGCCTCCGCCAAAACTATGGCGGTTTACTACGATGAATCGCTCAACCGCGACCACTCCGAAACTTGTTGAACAAAAACCGCAGGTAGATGCCTTGCACTTTTTAGCTAAAAGCCGGCGTGGTTGGAATATCTCAATTCATCGTAGTAAACCGGCATAGTTTCGTATTTCCAGCAGTTCCAAATTCGTCAATACGTCGGCGTTTGCAAAAAAGCCCGACCTCCGTGGGAGATCGGGCTTTCAAGGCTTAGTTAAACCAAGTCTGTACGGTCAAATGACCCGCAGATTACATCTGCTCGGGAGCGGAGACACCAACAAGGGTGAGCACCAGGGCGAGCGTCACGCGGACGGCATCGCAAGCGGCCAGACGGGCACGCGAAAGCTCGGGGTCGACGGGACGGCCCTCGCTCGGCAGCACCTGGCAAGCAGCATAGAAGCTGTGGAAGTCGCCGGCGAGCTCCTCGGCAAAGTGCGTCAGACGGAACGGAGCGCGGTCGCGAGCGCAGCTGGCGATGAGGTCGGTGAGCTCGTTGAGCTTACGCGAAAGGGCGAGCTCGGTCGGGTCGGTCAGCAGCGAGTAATCGACGTTCTCACCGATGGCCTTGGCGGCAACGGCCTTCATGCCCATCTCGTCAGCCTGCTCGGGCGTAACGTCAGCGGCACGACGCAGGATGGAGCACACGCGGGCGTGAGCGTACTGCACGTAATAGACCGGGTTGGAGTTGTCGCGCTTCTTGACGGCCTCGATATCGAAGTCGACCATCTGGTTGGAGCTCTTGGAGATGAGCGTGTAACGAGCGGCGTCGGAGCCAACCTCGTCGACGAGCTCCTGCAGGGTCACCATGGTGCCCTTGCGCTTGGACATACGGACGGGCTTGCCGTTACGCAGCAGGTTGACGAGCTGGCCCAGCAGAACCTCGAACTTGCCGGGGTAACCCAAGGCATCGCAGACGCAGCGGACGCGCTCGATGTAGCCGTGGTGGTCGGCGCCCCAGATGTCGATGACGTGGTCGACGCGCTGGAACTTATCCCAGTGATAGGCGACGTCGGAGGCAAAGTAGGTGTACTCGCCGTCGGACTTGATCAGCACGCGGTCCTTGTCGTCGCCCAGATCGGTGGAACGGAACCACAGGGCGCCGTCCTTGGTATAGAGGTAGCCCATCTTGTCGAGCTTCTCAAAAGCGCGGTCGACGGCGGAGGTGCCGGCGGTCTCGCCCTCGGTGTCCTTCACATACAGCGAGCGCTCGGAGAACCAACGATCGAAGTCGCAATTGACGGCGTGGCAGAGGTCGCGCATGTTGTCGACCATCTTTACGTAGCCGCGCTCGCGGAAGCTCTCCATGCGCTCCTGAGGATCGGCGTCGACCCACTTATCGCCGTCGGTGCGCCAGAACTCAGCAGCCTCGTCGATGATGTAGTCGCCGCCGTAGGAGTCCTTGCCCAGGGTCTCGGCAAAGTTGTCCTGATACGGATGGGTCTCGGGATGCTCGTCGTTCTCGTCGGCGACAAAGGCGTCGCGGTCGGCGATCAAGATCTTGTGAGCCTCGTCGATATCCACGCCCTGCTTGGCGATGATGTCGGCAAGCTGCATATAGCGCGTGCTGATGGAGTTGCCGAAGGTGTTCATCTGAGAGCCGTGGTCGTTGATGTAGAACTCACGCTGGATGTCGTAACCGGCGTGGTCCATAACACGGCAGAGCGAGTCGCCCAGCGCGGCCCAGCGGCCGTGGCCAATGTGCATGGGGCCGACGGGGTTGGCGGAAACGAACTCGACCTGGGTCTTCAGGCCACCACCGACGTTGGACTTAGCGAAGTCCATGCCCTTCTCGCGAGCCTCGCCAAAGATGGCATTCTTGACGGCAACGGAGAGGTAGAAGTTGATGAAGCCAGGGCCTGCGATCTCGACTTTCTCAATCGCGGGGTCCTCGGGCATATGGGCAACGATGGCCTCGGCGATCTTGCGCGGGGCGCAGTGGGCCAGCTTGGCGGACTTCAGGGCCATGGTAGAGGTCCACTCGCCATGAGAAGTGTCAGCCGGTCGCTCGATAGCGCAATCGTCAAGTTCAAATGCGGAAAGGTCGCCGGCCTCCTGGGCCGCAGCAAGCGCAGCGCGTACCAGCTCTTCAATCTTCTCGGGCATAGATCCTCCTTGTGTTAAAGCCCCCGAGCTCTTGGTCACTCGTAGGGCAAAAGCCAGAGTTTGTAGCACTCTATCACAAGCGACGGGCACTGTCGCAGGGTAAAGCCAATCGATATTGCATATGCACAAAATTGACTACAGCTTGTATGGAGTCACTCAAAGATGCCGGTCTGCCTGCAGATTATGCAGGCGTTGAAAATGCATAAAAGTGTGAATGAGCTGCGTCTGTTATCGAATACTCTTACCTATCGGAGTTGTGTGCTTTTCCTGCATAAAGTGAGAATTTGCGCACGTCAGCGTGTTATTCTAGACATACGTAAATTCGTATAAGTTGGAGGCAGCATGTTCTCAATCGGTCAACACGTCATTCATCCGGGTCAGGGAGTCTGCACCGTCGTCGGTTTTAGGGACGACACGCCGCAGCCCATGCTGCTGCTCGAGACCAAGCAGGGACATGCGCAGACGATCCTCATGTACCCCGTGGCGCAGGCCGATCGTTTGCACGCCGCCATCTCTGAGCAAGATGCCGAGCACCTGCTGAGCCACTATGACGAGCTGGAGTGCGACACCTTCACCGAGCGCAACAGCTCACTTGAGGAGACGCACTTTAAGCAGCAGCTCAAGCTGGGTGCGCCCGAGACGGTCCGCGTGGCAAAGACCATGATGCACCGCATTCGCCAGGCCGAGGAAGCTGATAAAAAGCCCAGCTCCTACTACATGCGCGTACTCAAGGAAGCCAAACGCCGCTCCATCGAGGAGTTCGCCGTGGCCTTGGGCGTCACCGAGGAGGCCGCCGAAGCCCGCCTAGCCCAAGCCGCCCTCAATTAACCTGCCAAAAAGGGACAGGTTTATTTTGGCAGGTTTTATCTGGCCAAACATCAACAAACAATCAGTAAATGGTCGGGTGCTCCGTTTTGTTTAAGAGCGCCCGACCATTTTTCTATCGCCGTAAAAATGCGTGAAGCCCATTTGCGATGACATCACGCAAGGGCCGTCCAGATCGACGTAACCAACGCCCGCATCCACAACAAGCGCGCCCGTCTTACTCAATTACCATTAAAAAGCATCAATTTGAAAACGCAATTATATTTCGGCAGGTAGCAGCTATAGTCGGTGAACTGAATCTCGACAACCGAAGCCCCCGAATGAGGTATCTTCAGCCCATCCAAGCTAAAGGAGGGGCCATGCCGAGAAAACCTCGTTCAAAGTCACCAACCGGTTATTTCCACGTCACGTTGCGTGGAAACGGAGGGCAATTGCTGTTTGACGATGCCGAGGACCGAATCGCCATGCTTCAGATCCTCGATGCGATCCTCCCCAAACACAATATCGAGCTTATCGCTTGGTGTCTTATGGGGAGCCACATTCATCTACTCATCGACGATCCGGACGACCGTAAGAGCGACGCGATGCACGCGGTAGCCGTATCGTATGCGGGCAGGTACAATGCGCGGACAGGGCATATCGGCCACGTGTTTCAGGAACGGTTTTGGGATTCGCCCATTAAGTCGGAAGTATATTTACTCGAAGCAATTCGATACATCCATCTGAATCCACAAAAAGCAGGACTGGCGGCATATGACGAATATCCCTGGAGCAGCCATCGCGAGTATCTAATGAGCGCCAGGTCACGGCCGCATGTCACCGGCAGCGTTGTCGGTGTTTTATTCCCAACACCTCGCTCATACCTTAAGCTCATGGAAAGCACGCCGTCGCTTCCCTATCGCCCCAGCGCAACAGCCAAGGTTCGCGAGGAAGATCTATGCGAATTTGGCACGGCAATCGTGCAGAGTGTCGCAGGATGTGCTCCGACGGAACTTAAATCCGTCTCCAAGCCACTTCGCAATGAGGCGATTCTCGCGCTTCGAAAACAAGGGCTAACGGTTAAGCAGGTTCAGCTGCTGACCGGACTGGGAACATGGATTATCAAGAACGCGTCCTAACGTCGCGTTTACCGAGTTACGGATACGGCGAAGCGCAACTGCCTGCCGCGAGGCACCGCATTCGCCAGCGTCTCCATGTCAAACAGAAAACGCTTCCGCTGAATAACGTCCAACGGAAGCGTTTTCCCAGATAAAATCTACCAAAATAAACCTGTCCCAATTTGGCAGGTTAGGCCTGGAAGGTGTCGCGGTCGGGCGCGAAGGACTGCATGGCCGCGATGGTGCGGTCAAAGAGCTCGGGGAGCTCCCAGCCGAGCATCTCGGCGCCCTGCGAAATCACGTCGCGCGAGCAGCCGGCGGCAAAGCGCTTGTCCTTGAACTTCTTCTTGAGCGACTTGGCCGTAAAGTCCATGACGCTCTTGCTCGGACGCATGATCACGGCAGCACCGATCAGGCCGGTGAGCTCGTCGCAAGCAAACAGGATCTTCTCCATCTGCAGCTCGGGCTTGGGCAGCGAGGTATTGAAATCGGACGTGTGCGTCTGAATAGCGCGAATGAGTTCGGGAGAGGCACCCTCGCCCTCAAGGATCTCGGCCGCATAGATGGTGTGGTTCACGGGATCGTCCTCATGCTCCTCCCAATCCAGGTCGTGCAGCAAACCGACGATGCCCCAAAACTCCTCGTTCTCGGGGTCGAACTCGCGCGCAAAGTAGCGCATGGTGCCCTCGACCGTTTCGCCGTGGGTGATGTGGAACGGGTCCTTGTTGTGCTCGTTGAGCAATTCGAACGCACGGTCGCGGGTGATTCCGGCGGAAAGCGTCTGGGACATGGCAATACCTCCAGGTGAGTCGGTGCTAAGACACGGTGTCACTATCGTATATCGCCGCGGCTCAAGCCGAAAGGCAGAAAAAGCATGCGGAGGAAAAAGCCGGGCGAACGCGTCGCCCGGCAAAACCGCAGATAAAACCTGCCAAAATAAACCTGTCCCTTTTTGGTAGGTTTAGGGGCGGACCTGGCCGGTGCCTCGGAGCTTGTATTTGTAGGCTGTCTCTTATACACATCTCCGAGCCCACGAGACCGAGGCTGATATCGTA
>CABRID010000107.1 GCA_902470895.1 uncultured Collinsella sp. | reverse complement strand
CTTTGTGCTCAACAGCTCCCCCGAACCGCTGACGACCGAGCAGATCGTCTTGGATTCTGACTTGGGATATGGCTCGGGCAATATCGACTCGGATAAGCGCAAGTTTCGGCGCGATCGTGACAAACTGCTCGAGCGTGGCATCTTAATCAAGGAGGTTCGCCCCGCCGGTGCGCAGGAGACCGAGGAAAGCTCGTGGACAATCGACCGCGAGCACACCTTTGCAGCAGGCGGCCTCATCACCGCAGACGACGCCGATATCCTGCTCAACGCCATCGACCAGACACTAGCGGCCGGCTCATCCACTTTTGCCGCACCGCTTGCCGATATTCGCTCCAAGATTGCCTATCTCACCGGTAGGACGACGGTGGACGAAGCACCAATCCGCCGCTCTCCCGCCGTCGATGCGGTATGGAGTGCCTTTGCCGAGCGATGCGCGCTGCGATTTTTATATCAGAACGGACGCGGCGAGCAGAAAGAACGTACCGTCTGCGTCTACGGCATGTTCGAGCGCGAGGGCGAGGCGTACTTCTGCGGCCTCGACAACGTCACCGACGGCATCAGGACATTCCGCTGCGACCGTATCGTACGCGCTTGGCGTCCTTCGAAGGCCTACGTCATCCCCGCGAACTTCAATCTCAACGACTATCTGTTCTTTGAATTCGATTTTGCCGACCGACCGCCCGTTGCAGCCACGTTCTCGTTCGCCCCTCAGACGCAGATCGATATGATCAACGGCCTCACGCACGGGCGAGGTGAGCTCGCACACACCGATGTGGGATGGACCTGGACCGTTGACGTGCGCGATCTTGAAGCCGCCGCCTCATTTTGCATGGCCCACGCCATGGACGGCATGAGGCCCATGGCCCCCAAATCGCTCAAGCAGGCGTGGAACCACCTCATCGAAAGGACGGTGCACGAGTATGCCCGTGCGTAAACTCACCAGTGAGCAGAGGCTCTCGCGCGCCATCGACATCATGGAGGCCCTCTACGCCGCCGGCGAGAGCGGCATGACACGAACCGAGATTTGCAGTCGCTTTGACATCACGGGGGTGTCGCTCGACGAGATTCTCGAGATCGTCTCGACACTCGCGGACCGAGAATCGGGCGCGCGCATCATCTGCGAATGCCGCGGCGAGCGTGTGGTCCTCACCGGTGACGCCGGTCGTGTGCTACCGCTGCGTCTGAGTGCCGCCGAGGGCGCTGTGCTCAACCATGAACTTGAATCGTTGGGGATCGAGCCACAGACGGCAGCTCGGATTCGACATGCCCTTCTACCCGAAGAGCTCGGCTATAACCAGCGCGTCTTTGACACCGTCAACCACGGGTCGCACTGGCAGCAGCTGAGCTGCGCCATTCAGGACGGCGTTCGCTGCCGCATCTCGTATCGCTCGATGGACGATGCACGGCCACGTGAGCGTCTGGTCGACCCCTTGCGCATTACGGCAAACGGCGACCAAACATACCTGATTGCCTGGGACATCGCGGTCGATGAGCAGCGCACCTATCGCATGGATAAAATCGAGGGACTCGCCTTGACGGAAGACTCCGTCGTGCCTCATGCACCGGACGTTGCATCCCTCCACGATTCCCTTGCCCGAACACAGCGTAGCGCAAAGCTCTTGATGCCATTCGATATGGCGGAGCATCTGGACTGGGCCGGCATCACCCTAATCGAGCACAGCGGGGCAGACACGGCAACGGTAACCGTGCATTACGGCTCCGAGCGTTGGCTACTGAGCCAGGTAATCGCAGCGGGCGGAGCCATCCGCATCTTGGATGACCCCGCCCTGTCAAAGCGTCTGTGCGATATGGCAAAAACCCTCGTCTGTCCGCTTTAGCGCCGCCGCTCGTGGCGTGCACGCCACAGCTGCAGATAGTGCCCGATCTGCGCCGATTCGATGCGCTGGTAGGAGCTCGTGGGCAGCGACGTTAAGAACTTCTTTCCGTAGCCCTTCGTCACCAGGCGCGGGTCGGCCAGAATCAGCACGCCGCAATCGGTCGACGAGCGGATAAGGCGGCCAGCCGCCTGCTTGACCTCGAGCACCGCCTCGGGCAGCGAATAGCGCGCCCAAGCGCGGTCTTCGCGCAGGTTACGCTCGCACGAGAGCGGGTCCGTGGGGCTCGAGAACGGCAGCTTGGGAATGATGACGCAGCGCAGCGTCTCGCCGCTGGCGTCGAATCCCTCCCAGAAGGCCTTAAGCGCAAAAAGCGACGAGGTCGGCTCGCTGATGAACCGGTCGCGCAGGCGACGAGGAGATGAGTTGCGCTGCTGGCAGTTGAGCTCCAGACCCGCACGGGCCATCTTGGGCTCAACGCGGGCGTACAGGTCTTCCATGTCGCGCCGATTGGTGAACAGTGTGAGCACCGATCCGCCCATGGCAAGATGGGCGTCGACCAGCACGCGCTCGAGCGCCGTAAGATAGCTCTCACGATCGCGCGGATCGGGGATATCGCCCGCAACGACTACAGCCATGTTCGAATCGAAGTCGTAGCTCGAGTCCAAGTGCAACGATGAGGATGTTGAAGCACCAATGCGATCGAGGCCGACCGCGTGGTTAAAGTGTTCAAAGCTTTTGGACACCGTCATGGTCGCCGAGGCAAAGATAGCCGTGTGAACCTCGGGCAGCCATTCGGTTGCCAAGGCCTCGCCAATGTCGATGCGCTCTGCGGTCATTGACTCTCCGCCGGCACGCAGTCTGCGATTGACCTGCAGCGAATACACGTAGTGTTCATCGGTGCCATCAATGATGAGTTTGAGGTTCTCGGCCAGCTCGTGCAAGCGGCGCGAGATATCACCCAGGTCGACAACAACCTCGGGCTTGTCGGCGGCGATGGCTTGCACCAGCGCGTCGGCGCTCTTGTCAGCTTGTTCCAATGCGTCGATGGCAGTGTAGGCCGACGGTAAGAAATCATGCCAGTCGTCAGATTCGCGCAGCTCGGGGCCAATCCATAGATTGGCATTGTCATAACCCCCACGGGCACGGCGGCCGAGCTCGCGAACGCCATCGAACACGTCGGCGATTGCCATGCTCGCGCGCGCAACCGTCGACGTCGCCTTGGCAGTAAGGCCCAGATAGAGCGTAGAGCCCTCGGAGGTTGCCAAATCACGGGAGACCTGGCTTAGCGCACCGGTGCTCGAGCCACCCAGGCGCTCAAACAGAACGCGTGATTCGTCCGCCGACACCACGCGCGCCCACTGACGGCGCGCCTCGCGCTCGATGGAATGGGCCTCGTCGATTACCCAATGACGAATCGGAGGTAAAATCCTGCCCTCGGCCGCGACATTGCGGAACAGCAGGGAATGGTTGGTGACCACCACGTCGGCATGCGCTGCACGACGGCGAGCGCCGTGGACCAAACATTTATCAGGGAAAAACGGGCAGAGGCGACGAGCACACTCGCGCGAGGCCGTCGTAAAGTCGGGGCGGTTGACGCTGCGCCACCGAATGCCGAGCGAGTCGAGGTCGCCATCGGCTGATTGGCAGACGTACGCCATAATGACCGCGACCGCCGTGAGCGTGTCCGCCGGATCGCGCTTGGTGGTAATCTCGACCTGGCCGCGGCTCATGCGCTCAAGCTTGCGCAGGCATGGATAGTGGTCATACCCCTTGAGAGCGCAAAATGACAGACCACCGTCCAGTTGCTCGGCAAGTTTTGGCAGCTCATGGTACATGAGCTGGTCGGCAAGATTGTTCGATTTGGTCGCAATACCAACCGTGATGTTGTTACGGCGCGCTGCCTCGGCAAAAGGCACCAGATAGGCCATCGATTTGCCGACGCCCGTGCCCGCCTCAATTACACGATGAGTGCCCGTGACCAGCGCATCGCGGACCTCGAGCGCCATCGCGATCTGCTCATCACGCGGCTCGTAGGTGGGATACATGCGATTGACCAGGCCACCTGGCGCATAGTCTGCCTCAATCTCCTCACGACTCGGCATCTTGAGTACCGGCAGTTCGTCGGCGTCCACCCGATCGTCGGCGCGATCGGCCTTGAGAACGTCAGCACGAGCGGCGCTGAGAGAGAAGATAGAACCAGGGTTCTGCCCTGCCAAGAATGAGAAGATAGGACGATAGGACCAAGGCACATCCGGATGCATGTCGGCTAGGCGCGCCATGAGGCCCTGAGGCAAGTCGGTGAGCGCCACGAGCAACACGCGCCATACGCCACACAGGGCGTCGACGTCGGCATTGGCACGGTGTGATACCGAGTCACAGCCAAACAGATCGGCCATAAAAGACAACTTGTGCGATGCCAGGCGCGGAAGCGCGATGCGCGACAGCGCCAGCGAATCGATCCAGATATCGCTCACGTTGACGCCGCCTTTGACCGACTCGATAAACGAGCGGTCGAACGTGGCGTTATGTGCGATTACCGGGCAACCACCGACAAAATCGGCGAGAGCGGCTACGGCCTCAACGGCCGACGGGGCATCTGCCACATCGGCATTTGTAATGCTCGTGAGCTCGGTGATCTCGGCGGGAATCAGCTGCTTGGGATGCACGAAGGTATCGAAGCGGTCGACGACCTCGCGGCCCGAAAGACGGGCCGCCGAGATCTCGATCAGCTCATTGTCCTGCACCGAAAGACCTGTGGTCTCGGTATCGAGGACAATCACATCTTCCTCGATAAGGCCGAAGGACTGCGTTTTGGCGCGTTCGGCAAGCGTGGCATAGGAGTCGATGACAAACTGCGGCGTTCCTGACGAAACCGCGTCCTCGATTAGCATGCAATGCCCGCTCGACGAAGGCCCATACTAATCAGGCTGTCACAGACCTGCGGGAACGTCATGTCGTCGGTGTGGCGGATCTCGTCCGGATACAGCGACGTATCGGTCATGCCGGGAATGGTATTGGTCTCGAGGATAACGGGGCCGTCCTCACTCACGATAAAGTCGCTGCGCGAGATACCCAGGCAACCGAGGGCCTTGTGAGCAGCACAGGCAAGCTCCTGAGCGCGAGCGTAATTCTCGGGTGAAATCTGCGCCGGAATGCGATGGATGTCCGTAGGGTCGACATATTTCACGTCCAGATCGTAGAACTCGCAGTCCTCGGGTTTGCGAATCTCGACAATCGGCAGAGCGCGCACGTCGTCCTCGCCGTACACACCGACGGTGATCTCGGTACCCTCGATGCACTTCTCGACCAGCACTTTGTCGCCGTACGCAAACGCCTTGGCGATTGCCGCGGGCAGCTCGGAGGGCTCATGGACCAGGGAAATGCCATAGCTGGAACCGTTGACGGCCGGCTTCACAAAGCAGCGCTCGCCACAAACCTCGACGATATGATCGATATCGACTTCATCGCCCACCTCGAGCGCGAGGCCGGGGGCAATGGGAATGCCCGCCTTGGCGTACAGGAGCTTAGAGACCTCCTTGTCGGCACCGCAGGCGCTGGCAAGCACGCCCGAGGCCGTGTAGGGGATACCCAGGGTCTCCATGGCGCCCTGCATGGCGCCATCCTCGCCGCCGGCACCGTGCATGGCGATAAACGCCACGTCAAAGCCGCCGGTCGCCATGGTTACCATAAAATCATCGGCAGCCGTGTCGAGCAGCTCCACCGAAGTGTAGCCGGCCTCCTTCAAGGCAACCACGACGTTCTTTCCCGAATTGAGCGAGATCTCGCGCTCAGCGGAATGACCGCCCGCCAAGACCGCTACGTGCATGTTCTCTAGGCTTTTACCCGGCATGGGCAGACTCCTCCTCTATAATTTCTGCAGCTGATACCATATTGTAGCGATACCCTCTACGTTTCCCCAAAATCGAAAGGCTTCCATGAATCCCAGGACTAAATCTCAGGACATTCGCGACTTGAGCCAAAACGATATTCGCGAGCTCGTGGCCGAGCTTGGCCAGCCCGCCTTCCGCGCGAAGCAGCTCATCGAATGGGTCTTTGAGAAGAACGTTTGTTCGTTTGACGATATGACCAACCTTCCCAAGGCTTTCCGCGAGCAGCTTAAAGAGGCTTTTGCCTTTGACACGCCGACTGAACTCACCAAGCAGGTTTCCAAAGATGGCTCTCGCAAGTATCTGCTCGAGTACCACGACGGCGTTTCCGTCGAGACCGTCGGCATGCCCCGTCGTAACAAGCTTTCCGTCTGCGTTTCCACCCAGGCAGGCTGTGGCATGGGCTGTGCCTTTTGCGCTACCGGTCTCAACGGCCTCAAGCGCTCTCTGACCGCTCAAGAGATCGTCGACCAGGTACTTCATGTATCCAACGACTTTGGCGAGCGCGCCACGAGCGTTGTCTTCATGGGCCAGGGCGAGCCGTTTGCCAACTACGACGAGGTTCTCAAGGCGCTGCGAATCCTCAACGACCCCGATGGCATCGGTATCGGCGCTCGTCACCTCACCGTCTCTACCAGCGGCGTTATTCCCGGTATTCGCAAATTTGCCGACATCCCCGAGCAGTTCACGCTTGCCGTTTCCCTGCATTCCGCCATCCAGTCGACGCGCAATAAGCTCATGCCCGGTGTTAAGAAGTACACGCTGCTTCGCCTTCACGAAGCGCTTCAGCTCTACACCGAGAAGACCGGCCGCCGCCCGACCTATGAGCTGTCTCTTATACACATCTGACGCTGCCGACGATACTCCTTGTGTA
>CABRID010000106.1 GCA_902470895.1 uncultured Collinsella sp. | reverse complement strand
TACACAAGGAGTATCGTCGGCAGCGTCAGATGTGTATAAGAGACAGCTTTATCTCGTGTCCCGAGCGCTCGCTTTCGGGCATGCGGCGCGAGGAAGGCTGGCGCGAGACATTGCGCGCGTATGGAATTGAGCCGCCGCGACTCGTCCGTGGGGATTGGACGGCACAGAGCGGATATGCTGCCGGTCAGGCTCTGGCGGAAGATCCGACCTGTACGGCCATTTATGCTTCCAACGATGCCATGGCATACGGCTGCATTCGCGGGCTCGAGTCGTGCGGAAGGCGTGTGCCCGAGGACGTGAGCGTGGTGGGTGTTGATGACAGCCTGGGCGATATCGTGCCCGACCGTCGCCTGACCACGGTGCGCTTTGACAACAAGCGCGTCGGCATGTGGGCGGTCGACAAGATTGCCGGCGCCGATGGGGGTGCGTCTGGCGTGGAGCACATGCTGATCCCCGGTGTGCTCGTCGAGGGCGATACGGTACGCGATTGGCGCTAGGGCGCGGGTCTGTTTGGGTTGCCGCTAATTGTGTTCGATATTGTTTAAATTGGTTTAAAAACCGTTCACGGGCAAAAATTGACCGTTCATAGCTTGAAATTACGTTTTGCGCTGTTCTTTTTTGTTTGAATGTTAATGTTTCTGCCATACAGAACGCAGCGCGTATGCCCGGACGCGATGCTCTCCATTGGTTCATATGTGAAAGGAACGCAATATGGCAACCAAAGAAGAAATCTCGATGGTTGGATTCGAGATTGTCGCATACGCAGGTGACGCCCAGACAGATCTGCTTGCAGCGCTCGATGCTGCTCGCGAGGGTGACTTTGAGAAGGCCGAACAGCTGCACAAGGATGCCAGCGATGCACTTATCGGCGCCCACGACACGCAGACCAAGCTGCTTTCGCAGGAGGCCGGTGGTGGCGAGATGGAGATGACCTTCATCATGGCCCACGCTCAGGATACCCTCATGACTACCATGATTCTGGAGAAGCAGACCCGCTTTACCATCGACGCCTACAAGCGCATTGCCGAGCTCGAGGCCAAGCTCGCCTAACCCTTTTTGCGCAACTCAGTTCCCTTCCAAAAGCCCTGCCGTTACCCGCGGCAGGGCTTTTTCTGTTCTCCTTCAAGTTGCGGTGAAATAGGGACTGAATAGGGGCCGACGGGCGCAAAACAATCCCTATTCCACCGCAACTCATCCGGAGATAGTCATTGGGGACAGTCTTGGTGCGCACCGTTGTCCTCCCGTTCGATTTTTGCTCGGTGGGTATACTTCCTTTCGCATTAAACGCCGGACTGAGGAGGTATCCAAATGCCGGATAACGGGTCAATACAAAAAAGAGACGCACACGAGATGGCTCATGGGCGTCCTGTCCAGATAACCGAGCACACGACGGTAACCGAGCTGCAGCCCAGCCTGTCCGATGTCGTGTGCGCAAACAAAAAGCTGCAGATTGGCTTTATCGTTGCGCTCGTGGTCCTGGCGCTGCTGTCGGGCTTTGTAGCTCGTCCGCATTTCGCCGATACCAAAACTTGGGACTCCACCATCGAGGTCATCGATCAAAAGAAGGGTAACGTACTGGCGCTTACGACCTCGTGCGTGGCGCTGTCTGCGGGCATTACCGCGCTGCCGGGCGATACGGGAACGCCAGTCGCCGAGCAGCTCGCGCAGCTTTCAGGCAACCTTGGTATCGTGCTTGCCGTGCTCTACCTAGAGAAATATTTGCTCACGATTTTGTGGTCGGTTGGCCTGGGCATCTTAATCCCGTTTGCGTTGGTGCTCTTTGCAGCGTCGCTTGGCATTCACGGGCGCTGGAGCACGAGCGCCGTCCTGCGCCGCGTGGCGACTCGCGTGCTGGTGGTCGCCATGATCGGCATGGCGTTGGTGCCCGCGAGCGTGTGGGTGTCGCAAAAGGTCGACGAGACGTACCAGGTGAGTATCGAGCAGGCCGAGCAAAAGGCGACAAGCGCGGCTGATGCGAGCTCGTCAAAGAGTGAAAAGAAATCCAAAGTCAAAACGGACAAAAACGTGCTTGAGCAGCTGACCGAAGGCGCTTCGAGTCTACTGACTTCGGTGACCGATAGCGCCAAGTCGATGATCGACGAGGTTGTGCAGCAGGTGACCGATCTGATCGAAGGCGTCATCGTGATGATTGTGACCTCGTGCGTGATTCCGCTGCTGGTGCTTGCTGCATTCCTGTGGCTTGGGCACGTACTGCTGGGGATCGATATCTCCGGTCCGACGAACTATCTGACGGGTCGTTTTCTGAGCGCTCCGTCCAAGCACGCCAAGAAGAGTGGACAGACTGAGTAGCTAAAAGGATCGTTTTGCTGATCCATATCTCCGAAAGGGCGGCCGAGATGCGTTCTCGGTCGCCCTTATTTGTTGAGTGCGTGACCGTTCGTGCCTCCGTCGGGCCCAAACGGGCAACAAACACCCGCGAACGGTAATTGTTCAAAAAAGAACAAAGATAAACAAATAGTTGTTGCAGTTACTGTTCGAATGTGTTCAAATAAACATGAACAGTGAAGAACCGCACATTCAGATGCCCGGACCTGAACGCGATTCAACACTTCCAAACAGAAACTACGCACCTGCGTATCTCTCAAGGAGGATGTCATGAGGGTTGTAATCGCTTCCGATGCCGACGGTATGTCGATGAAGGAGTCCATCAAGGAGATGCTCATCGCCGACGGTCACGAGGTCGTCGACTATTCCGAGACCCCTGCCGCGGACTTTGTCGATTCCGCGACCGCCGTCGCCAAGGACCTGCTGGAGCACAAGGATTCCCAGGGCTTTGCCTTCGATAAGTACGGCGTCGGTTCCTATATGGCCGCCGTCAAGATCAAGGGCATGGTCGTCGCCAACATTTCCGACGAGCGTTCCGCCTACATGACCCGCGAGCACAACGGTTCGCGCATGGTCACCATGGGCCCGGGCGTCGTTGGCACCGAGGTCGCCAAGAAGATCGCCCGCGAGTTCCTGCGTGCCCAGTACGCCGGCGGTCGTCACCAGATCCGTGTCGACATGCTCAACAAGATGGCCTAACGAGAGCCACCGAGAACTCGAACTTCTACCTCAACTTGTGAATTCAGACGAAAGGACGTTCTGATGAAGAAGACCATCGCAATCGGTTGCGACCATATCGTTACGAACGAGAAGATCTATCTGGCCGACCGCCTGGAGCAGGCTGGCTACAAGGTGCTCGACTGCGGCACCTACAGCCACACCCGTACGCACTACCCCATCTACGGTAAGGCCGTGGGCGAGGCTGTTGCCAGCGGCAAGGCCGACTTTGGCGTGGCCCTGTGCGGCACCGGCATCGGCATCACCAACGCCGTCAACAAGGTTCCCGGCGCCCGTTGCGCCCTGGTCCGCGACATGACCTCTGCCCTGTATGCCCGTCGCGAGCTCAACGCCAACATCGTGGGCTTTGGCGGCAAGATCACCGGCGAGTTCCTGATGGCCGATATCATGCTTGCCTTCCTGGAGGAGCCCTACGAGAAGACTCCCGAGCACGATGCCCTGATCGCCAAGATCGATGCCTGCAACAAGGCCGACGCCGAGGCTCAGGCTGACCCGCACTTCTTTGACGAGTTCCTCGAGAAGTGGGACCGCGGCGAATACCATGATTAGCGGGTATCCGGCGTAATTAACTAGTCCGTTGACGGCTCGCGTTTCTGTGAGGGGGCGCGGGCCGGTTTTCTATCAGCCCATTGACTCGGCGGGCTGGCGTAAGAAAGGGAAGGCTCCTATGGAGTTTGTTCTTGATAACGGTTCTGTTCGCGTGACACTGAGCACGGCTGGCGGATCGTTCACTTCGATTAAAGCCAACGGTCGCGAGTACCTGTGGCAGGGCGACCCATCGGTCTGGTCGGGCCAGGCACCCATTTGCTTCCCGATCTGCGGCGGCCTTCGTGACGGCCGCGCGATGACCATGGGCGGCCACGAGGTCAAGCTTGCCCGTCACGGCTTTGCCCGCAAGCAGGAGTGGAAGCTCGAGGAGCAGGGCGACAGCATGGTTGCGCTGAGCCTAAGCTCTGCCGACCACGCCGAGCTGCTCGAGCAATACCCGTATCCGTTTAAGATCGTTGCGCGCTATACGGTCGATGCAGCAAAGGTGAGCGTATCGTATGAGGTGACCAACGAGGGGACCGAGGACATGCCGTTCTTTGTGGGCGGTCACCCCGGCTTTAAGTGCCCGCTCGACGAGGGCGAGTCCTACGACGATTATGAGCTCCGTTTTGAGCAGCGTGAGGCGGCAGAGCTCTGCACCGCCGTTCCCTCGACGGGCCTGATCGATGTTGAGCATCGCAGCAAGAACCCGATGGTTGGCCACGACCTGCCGCTTACCCACGAGCTCTTCGACTTTGCCGAGACCATCTTTGATGTGCTCGAGAGTCGCGTGGTCACGCTGACCAAGAAGACCGAGGACAAGGGCGTGCGCCTGACATTCCCCGATATGCCGTACCTGATTGTGTGGAGCAAGCCCGAGGGCGACTTTGTGGCCGTTGAGCCGTGGGGCGGTCTGTCCACCTGCTCCGATGAGGACGATGTCCTGGAGCACAAACGTGGCTGCCTGGAGGCCAAGCCGGGGGAGACCGTCACTCGCGGCTTTGAGATCGAGATTCTTTAACGAGCTATCGTATGTTTGGGGACGCACACGTCGTGCCCCGGAAACAGGAGTTCAACATGATTCTGACCGTTACCATGAACCCGTCGATTGATACGCGCTATCAGCTCGACAAGCTGATCATCGACGACGTGAACCGCGTGACGCCCGAAAAGACCGCTGGCGGTAAGGGCCTCAACGTGAGCCGTGTGCTGTTGCAGCTGGGCGACGATGTGCTCGCAACCGGTCTGCTCGGCGGCCACATGGGCGCCTATATGGCCGAGCTTATGGATACCGATGGCGTTAAGAACGACTTTGTGCCCATCGCCGGTGAGACGCGCATTTGCCTGAATATTCTGCACGAGGGCAATCAGACCGAGCTGCTGGAGAGCGGCCCGCAGATCGCCCCGGCCGAGCTCGAGGCCTTTACGGCCAAGTTCGCCGAGCTTGCAGCGAAGGCGGACGTTGTGACGCTTTCGGGCTCGCTGCCGCGTGGCGTCGATGCTGGCTACTATGCCGAGCTCGTCAAGATCGCCGAGGAGGCGGGCGCCAAGGTGCTGCTCGACACCTCGGGTGCATCGCTGGAGGCCGCGCTGGAGTCCGACGCTAAGCCTGAGCTCGTAAAGCCCAACCTGACCGAGATTAACGGCCTGCTGGGTACGTCCTTTACGACCGATGATGTCGATGCCCTACGCGAGGCGCTTGCCGCCGATGGCCGCTTTGCCGGTATTCCCTGGGTCGTCGTTTCGATGGGCGCTGCCGGTTCGGTGGGCTTCCATGAGGGTCGCGCGTTCCGCGCCAAGACGCCCGCGATTGCCGCTGTCAACGCGACAGGTTCCGGCGACTCGACCATCGCTGGCTTTGCGCATGCCATCGCTGCCGGCGCCGACGACGTTACGGTGCTTAAGACCGCCAACACCTGCGGCAAGCTCAACGCCATGGATCCCAAGACCGGCCACCTGGTCATGGACCGCTGGGACGAGATCTACAACAGCGTTGAAGTAACGGAGCTGTAGGGTTACGCGGTTTTACCAAACCGCGTAACGGCTCGACGCTGCGCGGGCCGCATTTGGACAATCTGACGTTCAACTTCAAGGGCGCGACCAGAAGGTCAGCGCCCTTTCGTTTCACGTCACCTTGCTCGCTTAGGGGCGTTTTCGCTGACTTATGATCAACCTGCGGCGTTGTCTTGCTCCGGGGGTGGCAGTTGGGGACGTTCCTTTTAATATGAGCAGGACATTGTCAAGAGGCAAAATCGGGCCTGGCCCCAACGATATGGGGTCAGGCCCTCTCCCTATATCAACCCGTCCGCGGCGACCTCGGCGTGTCTTCCCGACGCTCGTCTTTGCAGTTTAATATCCGCCCGTGGCGATCTCTCGCCGGGCAATCCGTTGCTACGGCTGAGGCTTCTTCGTCGAACCGACAGTCTGTGCACGCGTGTGGCGCCCTGGGCGCTCGCAGAAAAGGGACCTGAGGTTCGCCTCAACGGCTTCGGATCGAACCGCTTCCGGGGTGATCGGCTTATGTGCGGGGGACCGGCCCCCTACGCCTCCTCGGCCATGAGGCCGACCGCCCACACCCAGCAGGCGAGCTCGCTGGATTGGCAACACCTATTTGGACGATTCCGGGAGGGACAGCCCCGCCTCCCTGAACTCGACCGGAGACATGTAGCCCAGCGTCGAGTGGATCCTGAAGTTGTTGTACCAGTGCACGTAGTCCGAGAGCTTGGCCCGGAGCTCGCGCGTCGTGCCGAACGTCTCGCGGTGGACGAGCTCGGCCTTCAGTATCCTGTTGGTCGACTCGTCGACGGCGTTGTCGTAGGGGCAGCCCTTGGCCGACAGCGACCTCTCAATGCCGAAGGCCTCGAGCATCAGGTCGATCTCGGCGTTGTCGAACTCGCTGCCGCGGTCCGTGTGGAAGACCTCGATGTCCGAGATGGGGAAGGAGAGCGTCGCGAACGCCGACTTGACCAGCCGGGCGTCCTTCCTGGGCCCGGCGGAGTGGCCGACGATCTCCC
>CABRID010000105.1 GCA_902470895.1 uncultured Collinsella sp. | reverse complement strand
ATCAGCCTCGGTCTCGTGGGCTCGGAGATGTGTATAAGAGACAGGCTGATGCCCGTCCGTCACATCGGTCGTGGCTAGATACCACGCCGGAATGCGCCTGAGATACGAACAGGCGCGCTCAAGCTGAGCCGTGCGGTCGTTGTCGGTCATAGGGACCCCTTTCTTGCGCTCGAATCGCGCCTAAACAAGTTGAAGGTTGATGACGATGACGCAGATGAGCAGCAACGCCGTCACCACCGCTGCCAACGCATCGCCGCGGCCATATGCAAGCGCATGCAGGCGCGTGCGGCCCTGCTCGCCGTGATAGCAGCGTGCATCCATGGCGGCAGACAGCGTCTCGGCATGGCGGAACACGCCCGTGAACAGCGGAATCGCCACACTGCCGAGCATACGCACGCCGCCGAGCGGACCGCCCGTCACGCGCGCGCCGCGGCTTGCCTGTGCATCGGTCGTCTGCTTCATCTCAGTGGCAAACTGCGGCATAAAGCGTAGCGCGATACCCATGATCATGCCGAGCTCGTGCGCAGGAAGTCCCACACGCGCAAACGGCGCGAGCAGGCGCTCAAAGCCCGCGGTGAGGTCGAGCGTCGGCGTGGTGAGTGTAATGGCGCTCATACCGGCCATCATCAACGTCAGGCGGCACGCCATAAAGGCGGCAGAACGCAGTGAGCCCTCGCTTATCTGCAGAAAGCCGAGCTGCCACAGGATGCGCCCACTCTGATCGGTAAACAAGTTGAGCACCGCGACCACGACGACGATTGCCAGCAGCGGCGCCATCGACGACAGAACGCGACGAACCGGCACCCGGGACACGGCATAGGTCAGCACAACGAAAATTGCGACCGGGGCCAGTCCGCGGAAGCCACTGACCGTGAGCGTCGTGATCAGAAACACAAAGCCCAAGAGCAACTTGGTTCGCGGGTCCAGGCGGTGGATTGCACTATCGCCGGGATAGTAGCTGCCAAACGAAAACGCCTCCATCAGCAGCCCTCCTCTCGCGCGACCGTCTTGGATTTAGCAATGTCCGAGACGTTAGAAGAACCGTCTGAGCGACCGATCAGCAAATTTGCCAACTCGTCGGCCAACAACTCAACCGTATAGAGCCCGCCGCGACGCAGCGGCACGCCCACCTCCGTAAGCGCCAGCGCCATACGCTGGGCGGCGGGAACGCCCAAGCCAATCGACTTGAGCTCATCGGCATGCGCAAACACCTGCGCGGGGGTTCCCTCGGCAAACACCGCGCCTTCGTTCATTACGACGATGCGGTCGCAGCAATTGGCCAGGTCATCCATGCTGTGCGAAACCATGACAACGGTCAGGCCCTCGCGATGGAGCCGATCGATGAGCCCTAGGAAATCCCTGCGGGCAGCCGGATCGAGCCCCGCCATGGGTTCATCGAGCACCAGGACTTCGGGCTCCATGGCGAGCACGCCGGCGAATGCCACACGCCGTTGCTGACCGCCCGAAAGCTCAAAGGGACTCTTGTCGCCGACCGTGGAAAGATCGAGGCCCACGCGCGAGAGCGATGACTCGACACGACGGTCGACTTCATCTTGCGGCAAGCCAAGGTTGTGCGGACCAAACGCCACGTCCTGCGCCACGGTTTCGGCAAACAGCTGACGCTCAGGATACTGAAACACCACGCCGACCTTGGCCTTAACCGCAGTGGCGTCTTTCTTGTTTGATAGGTCGAGCCCCAGCGCGCAAACGCTTCCCTCCTGGGGACGAATCAAACCGTTGAGATGCTGGACCAGCGTCGACTTACCCGAACCGGTATGACCTGCCAAACCCAGGAACTCGCCGCGACGCACCGTCAGCGATACATCGCGCAGCGCCCACGGGCTGCTGGGGTCGTTTCCCCAGAGAGCCTGTTTGTTCGATTTGCCCGCAGTGGCCGAGCGCTTATGCCAGCGACGGCGCTCGCGCGGACTGAGCGAATAGCTGTACGAAACATGGGATAGCTCGATGACGGGCTCCGACACGTTGTCCTCGCTGCCTGCCGGAACAGCGCCGTCAGCGATTTCCAACTGGGATGTGGAAGGCTGCCCCGCGGTGCCCACCTCACTTCGCTCGGTATAGGCCTGCGCAACCTCGGCAACCATATCCGCTTCGCGCACTTGCGCATGAACGGGCACACCCTTCGCACGAAGCGCCATGCCCAAACGGCACGACTCCGGCATCTCCAAGTTCAGCTGCGCAAGTTCGTCCGCCTGCGTCAGGATTACCTCGGGCTTACCGAGCATGGCAACGCGCCCCGCCCGAAACACCGCGACACGATCGGCCTCGGCGGCCTCTTCCATAAAGTGCGTAATCATCACGATGGTCATGCCGCGAGCGCGCAACGCGCGGCAAGCCTTCATGAGGCCCTTGCGTCCACGCGGATCGAGCATCGAGGAAGCCTCGTCCAATATGAGCACGCGCGGTTCCATGGCGAGCACGCCGGCAAGCGCCACGCGCTGCTTTTGGCCGCCCGAAAGCGCATGGGTCTCGTGGCACTCAAAGCCCACCAGGCCCACGCCCTTCAGCGCCTCGCGTACGCGCTGCGCAATTTGCGCCGATGGCACGCCAAGGTTTTCGGGACCAAAGGCAACGTCATCTTCGACAAGCGTTGCCACCAGCTGATCATCGGGATTCTGGAATACCATGCCCGCGGTCGAGCGAATGTCGTAGACCAGCTCGGGATCGGACGCATCCATGCCGTTAATGCGCACCGTGCCCGCATCGGGCTGCAGCAGCGCATTCAGATGCTTGGCAAACGTCGACTTGCCCGACCCATTGCCACCGAGGATGCAGAAAAACTCGCCGTCCTCGATATTCAGATCGACGCCGTCGAGTGCCGACACGGCACCGTCATAACTAAAGGAAACGCCCCGACACTCAATCATGCGCGGCCTTTGACCTGGTCCTTTTTAGGCGTGATGAGGTTGGAGACTGCTTTATACACCGCCAGCGTCAACACCGAGTTAAGCACGGTCTTGATAAGGTTGAACGGCAGCACGGCAGGAATCATGAGCGGGGCGATCACATCGACCGAGCCATACCAGAACCATACGCCAATGGTAAGGTTTGCGACCATAGACAACGCCGTAGCGGCAATAACGCCGAGCACCAGGCCAATCACGGCACCCTTATAGGTATGCATCTTCTGATAGACGATAGCCGCAGGCAGAATGTAGCCCAGCGTGGCAACCAGGTTCATAAGCGCGCCGACCCAGTCACCCGTGGTGAGCGCATGGATAACGATAGCCATAGCGGCAACAGCAGTGCCGGCGCCAGGACCATACGCAAACCCGCACACCATCGCCGGTACCAGCGACGGGTCATACGTCAAAAACGGCGCCGAAGGAAGGATAGGCAGCTGCACGTACATAAACAGGGCGCCCAAGGCGCACATCAACGCCATGGTAACGAGCTGTTTGGTGCTCCACCTATTCGTGTTCTCAAAATGGATATGCTGCGACTGTTCAGACATAAGATCACCTGCCTCTTTCATCCGGACTCTAACCGTTGGTACTGGGATCTCACCAGTTCAGCCGGCATGCGAACCAACACACGCACGGGTCGCGGACTCATCGGCTCGGTCGCAGACACCTCGCCTGCGCCACGGCGTCCCTTTGACACCGCCCGATTTACCGCCAGTGGGGAATTCCACCCCGCCCTGAAACAGCAATTGCAAGTGTAGCACGAGCAGGTTCTCGCGCAAGTATGCCAAGGGTAATTTGTGGCGGAGATCAGTTGCCAAAGCAACCACGTCCCCCACCCATCCCAAAGCAACGCGCCTTTCGCGCAAAGCGCGAAACAGCGAAGGGGACACGTATCCCTATCGACCACATCCTTCTCCGCCCGCCGGCCTCAAGGCCGTAAACGCAGGGAATCCGGGGGCGGGACGGGGACTTCTCTCCGGAATATTCCGCAGGACGCAAAGAGGCTCCGCAGCGCGAAGCGCGATGCGGAGCCTCTTTGCATGTCCGAGGACGTTCCGGAGAGAAGTCCCCGTCCCGCCCCCGGATTCCCGGTGGGAGTTCTAGACCTTGTCGGCCTTAGTACATACCGCCGCCCTGCTGACCAGCGGTAGCAGCAGCGATTGCGTCCTCAAGCTGAGTGTTCTTGGGCACATCGGAGACGGTGGCCTCGGTGATGAGGATCAGGCTGGCGACAGAAGCAGCGTTCTGCAGGGTGACGCGGCTGACCTTGACGGGGTCGAGGACGCCCATCTCGATCATGTCGCCCCACTCGCCGTTGGCAGAGTTGAGACCCTGGCCGGCGGGCAGCTCGGCGACCTTGTCGACCACGACAGCGCCCTCAAAGCCAGCGTTCTTGGCGATGGTGGCGACCGGAGCGGTCAGAGCCTTCTTGACGATGTCGACGCCGATCTTCTCCTCGGGGTCATCGATCTCGACGGCATCGAGCGCAGGAGCAGCGTCCATGAAGGCGACGCCGCCGCCAGCGACAATGCCCTCCTCGACAGCAGCGCGGGTGGCCTGCAGGGCGTCCTCGACGCGATGTTTGATCTCCTTGAGCTCGGACTCGGTAGCAGCGCCGACCTTGATGACGGCAACGCCACCGGAGAGCTTGGCCAGGCGCTCCTGGAGCTTCTCACGGTCGAAGTCAGAGGTGGTGTTCTCCATCTCGCCCTTAATCTGAGCGATACGGGCGTCGATGGCCTCCTTGGAGCCAGCGCCGCCGACGACGACGGTGTTGTCCTTAGAGATGGTGACGGACTTAGCGGTACCGAGCATATCGGCGGTGATGTCAGCGACCTTCACGCCCAACTCGTCCAGGGCAGCCTGGCCACCGGTGAGGACGGCGATGTCCTCGAGAATGCGCTTGCGGCGATCGCCGTAGCCCGGGGCCTTGACGGCGCAGACGTTGAGGGCGCCACGGATCTTGTTGAGGACCAGGGTAGGCAGAGCTTCGCCGTCGATGTCCTCAGCGATGATGAGCAGGCCACGGCCAGCGCGCTGGACAGCCTCGAGAACGGGCATGATGTCCTGAACGCTGGAGATCTTCTGGTCGGTGATGAGGATGTACGGATCCTTCATCACGGCCTCCATGCGGTCGTTATCCGTGACGAAGTAAGCGGAGACATAGCCCTTGTCGAACTGCATGCCCTCGACGGTGTCGATGGTGATGTCGAACGTCTGGGAATCCTCGACGGTGATGACGCCGTCCTTGCCCACGACCTCCATGGCCTCGGCGATCTTCTCGCCGACCTCGGGGTCACCGGCGGAGATGGTACCGACGGAAGCGATCTGCTCCTTGGTCTCGACCGGCTTGGCCTGCTTCTTCATCTCGGCGACGGCGGCGTTGACGGCCTTATCGATGCCGCGACGGATGGCCAGCGGGTTGGCGCCAGCGGCGACGTTACGCAGGCCGTCGTTGACGATGGCCTGGGCGAGCAGGGTTGCGGTGGTGGTGCCGTCACCCACGGTGTCGTTGGTCTTGGTGGCGACCTCCTTCACCAGCTGAGCGCCCATGTTCTCGATGTTGTCCTCGAGCTCGATCTCCTTGGCGACAGAAACGCCGTCGTTGGTGATGGTCGGGGCACCGAACGTGCGCTGCAGCGCAACGTAGCGACCCTTGGGGCCCATGGTGACGGTAACGGCGTCGGCCAGAGTGTTGACGCCCTTGGCAAGCTTAGCGCGGGCATCGGTGTTGAACGTAATGTTCTTTGCCATGGTAGGTAATCCTCCAAAAGAAATGTGACTCGCGTCGCCGCTTCCGAGTCCTATGCGGCGGGCGCGTTCAAAGACGAATCAGAGATTCTGACGAGACTAGGCCTCGACGACAGCGTAGATGTCGTCGGCGCGCATCAGCAGATACTTCTCGCCGTCGACCTTGACCTCGTTGCCACCGAACTTACCGTAGATGACAACGTCGCCAACCTTGACGTCCATGGGGATGCGCTCACCCTTGTCGTTGACCTTGCCGGCGCCCACGGCAACGATGGTGCCGCGCTGCGGCTTCTCCTGAGCGTTGCTGGCGATGTACAGACCAGAAGCGGTCTTCTGCTCGGCCTCGTCGGGCTTGACCAGAACACGATCTGCAAGCGGCTTCAAAGACGACATGCTTGTCTCCTCCTTTTTGGGCCGCGCGGTTATACCACGCGAATTAACCCTTTTTGTTTGCGTACGCGTTGAATGGTACCCACGAATGGCGGGTTATACAACACGGAGTCAAAAAATCTTATTTTTTGGCACTTAGATTTTCTGAATGCCGGGGGATAACTTAGCGATGCCTCCCGTGTGGCTCCGGAGGGGCGGGGCGTAAGGTTTCCTGCTCGGGCAGTCCTGCTCGCACGAAGGCCACATTAAGTGGCCTTCGGCTCGTGCGGAACTCGCGATAAACCTTATGCCCCGCCCCTCCGGAGCCACACGGGAGGCAGGCTAACTAATTCGGGCCCGACATTCAGAAAAGTCAGTGCAGCAAAATGGCGATGCGGATAGGAACGTGGGTATGGTTTTCGCTGCGCGCACGGGTCCCCTGGGAAGCACCGTGCATTTTTGGGAGTATTCAGCAAGCCAGGACGGCTGCATACGCGCCGGACATACCTTATTGGTCCCAAGAACACCTTCAGCGGGCGGTTTTGGTCGGTGGGCAGGTAGCGCGCAGAGATGTGGTGTAAGAGGCGGGGCATGCCCCGCCCCCTCCCTTTCTTGAAAGGGAGGGGACACCGCCTAGAATTCGTCGTTGGAGTAATGAAGGT
>CABRID010000104.1 GCA_902470895.1 uncultured Collinsella sp. | reverse complement strand
TGGGAGGCCAGGGCGCCGCTGACCGGTGGACGGCACCGAGCCGTACGCTTGAACTTGGAAGGGGGAGGCCTCGCGGCCTCCCCTTTTTTGCGTTTATGGGGCGTAAATGACTCTATTACACCAGACGATCTTATCGTTTTTGGTATTGAGCCTTTATTTAAAGAAGATAAATCGAATAACAAGGGCAACTGCTATGGCCACAATGATCAAAAGCAGGATTGTCAGTCGATGCTGCTTGCGTCGTTTACTTGATGAAACGAAGATTGATTTTCCCTGTTTTGGCGTTTCGAGATAGCGAGCCGAATGCGTCAAGGTTTGCTTTGGTCGAGGACCTCTTTGTTGATGAGTGGCGGATGCTTTCATCGGCTCATCACTAGCTGCGCTGTTTTTAGATAATGGTGCGTCTTTCAGATATACAGGGTCTCCCGAGGCGACGCCCATATGTTTGCGCCCCGTTTGGGCATCCTCGAGTGTTTGATATCGATTTCTCGTCACATACTCGGGCTCCGGATCATTAATGGGCTTTTGCGAGATGTGGGGACGATGGAACCGTGGCGGCTGCGTGGAAGTATCTTCCCCCTGCGTCGGCATAAACATTTTGTTCTGGTTTTGGTCGTCCATGATGCCCTTTAGCTCGTTACCAACAACGTGTACGCGCTCATTGTAAGCCCCTTGCTATTTGTAGCTGTGAACATACTTGTTATTTAAGCTCTGGTTCAAAGAACCTTAACCTTATTAAAACCTGAGTCAAACACACTTAGATATGCTTATAGTACTAGACTCAAAAAACTTTATAGTCGATGTATATATGAGCACTGGGTGGGCATATATAAGAGCGTCAAAAGAAGTCCCAGTCACCTAGAAGATGACTCGGCAGTCCTTAAAAGGAGTGGTAAACATGGCAAGCATGGTTCCTTATCGTTCGGTTTTTGGCGTTCGTCCTTCTGCTAGCTCGCTGTTCGATCTGTTTGATGATATGACTGACCTTGCAAACAACTCGATTGCTTCCAAGGCGTTTCCCGTTGACGTTGAGGATAAGGGCGACGGCTATGAGGTCAAGGCTTATCTGACCGGCGTCGCCAAGGACGATATCGATGTCGAGCTTAACGAGGGTCGTCTGTCCATTAGCGTGAATGTCGAGGAAGACGAGGAGAACGAGGGCAAGAACTTCCTGCAGAAGGAGTTCAGCTCGTACAGCGCGACGCGTGGCGTGTATCTAAAGGACGCTTCGAGCGAGGGCCTCTCGGCTAAGTACGCTGACGGCATCCTGACCGTTACGGTCCCCAAGATCGTCGAGAAGAAGAACGTTACGAAGATCTCCATCGACTAACTTCGTTGGTGTTCTGCGCTATTAAAAGACAGCAAAAGGGGCTGGGAAGCGATTCTCGGCCCCTTTTGCTGTCTAGGACAGTCTATTGAATGGTTACTGGCCGATGCTGGCTTGCGGGGCGTATCGAGAGTTTTCGCGATCCTTGGAGAAGGGTTGCGGAGCTGCTGACCTCGTCATCCAGGGTTGCGGTCAGAGCTTCGGCATAGCTTTTGACGGTAAGGCTCGGACGATTGTTATCTTGGCTGATATGCATGGCAATGAGCTGTTCGGTGCGATCGGTAACAAGTTCGCGCGCGGCTTCGGCGGCTTGGCCATTGGAGAGGTGTCCCCTTGCAGACAGGATGCGCTCCTGAAGAAAGCGGGGATATTCTCCCTCGCGCAGCATGGTCACATCGTGGTTGCTTTCGAGTGCGAGGACTCGACAATCTTCGAGGGTGTTTATGGCTTGGCTCGATAGCTCTCCGGTGTCGGTGGCAAAGCCGATGGAATCATCGAGGGTGTCGAATCGATAGCCGACTGGATTGATGACATCGTGTGACGTTGAGTAGGTTTGCACGTGGATGCCGGCAATGGATAGGGTGTCACCGGGATCGAATTCCTCGACAGGCAGATGCGAAAGATTTTCTTTGCTCGAAAGAGTGCCCCTGCTGGCAAAGAGGGGGCCGTGCCAGTGCTTGCACCAGACATCGAGGCCCTTGATGTGATCGCTATGCTCATGAGTAATGAGAAGAGCCGAGACGTTGTCTGCCGAGAGCCCCAGTTCTGCCATGCGCTTTAATGTCTCGCGGCGAGACAGTCCGTCATCGACCATAATGAGCCCCTGCGGGCCCTCGATGAGTGCGCAGTTGCCTTTAGAGCCACTGCCGAGGATATGAAGGTGCAGGCAAGACATAAGATTCCAAAGGATACAATGGGTGCGGACGAATAAAGGAGGAAGCGAATGCCAACGGTATCACAGCATTACGGACACCATGCCGTGCCTGGGGCAGTCGATGAGACCCGGACGAGGCAGCAGGCAGCTCCTGTCGTGCTCATGGTATCAGGCGGCGCGGACTCGACGGCACTGCTTCTTATGGCGTGCACATCAAAGCTGGATATCCAAGACGGACGCGGTGTTGCCCCCATTGCTCGCGAGCGCCTGCATGTGCTGCATGTAAACCATCATCTGCGCGGCAAGGCGTCCGATGGCGACGAGGCCTTTGTGCGTGAGCTCTGCGCGCAATATGGTTTACCGCTGTGTGTGGAGCACGCTTATTTTGATGGGGAGTCGGGCAATATTGAGGCCGCGGCCCGCGAGGTGCGCTATGCCGCGGCGCGGAGGTATGTTCGCGAACTCTGCGCCCAGACGGGGGCACCGCGAACGGCGGCTCGTATCTGCACCGCGCACACGTCTTCGGATCGCGCGGAAACGTTTTTGATGAACGCGATTAAGGGTTCGGGGCCCGCTGGTCTATCGAGCATTCCTCGCCGGAGGAATATCGTGGTGCGTCCCTTGCTCGACCTAACTCATGGCGAGCTCGTGGGCTATCTACAGGTACATGGTCAGCCGTGGCGTGAAGACGAGAGCAATGAGGATATCTCGTATCTGCGAAACTACGTGCGCCATCGGGTAATGCCAGTGGTGGCACAGCGTAATGCGAGCGTGTGCAAGACGATTGGCGCCGCCTGTGAGATCTTGGGTGACGAAGATGCGTTTCTATCCCAGCTGTCGGCACAGGCGTTTCGAAGCTGCCTGCGCAAGGAGGCGGCGGGCGCGCTAGTGCTCGATGCCAGACGCCTTGCTGCGGCCGAGGTGGTAATCGCGCGGCGCATCGTGCGACTGGCGATCAAACGCATCGATCCGGGCGCTCGTCCAGAGATGCGACATGTGGAGCGAGTCCTTTCCTGCGTTGCCGAAGGCACAGGCTCGGTCACGCTTCCGGCGGGAATTGACGCGCGCGTCGAGTTTGGCATGCTAGCGTTTAAGGCGCCGGCGGCTCGTGAGGGGCTGGTTGCGGACTGGATTACCATACCCGGTCGTTTGCCGTTGGGCGGGGGGCGCATGCTGGTCGCAGAGCCGATGGCCGTTGAGCCGGGATGCGATATCGTGCGCCGCGCCCGTGAGCTTGCGGCTGCCGGGGAAGTGACAGCTTTGGTAGACGCGGCTGCCCTGGGTTTTGCCGACAGCGATAGTGAGCGGATCCTGGCGGGCTCACGTGGCGAGATCCCTGCAGAGGCGCGATTGGCGCGCCTGTGGGTGGACGGTCCCGCACCGGGAGACGTGATGTGCCCGTTAGGAATGAGTGGCCGAAGCAAGAAGGTATCCGACTTGCTAGGCGAGGCTCGCATTCCCGTTTCCGAGCGCGCCGGCGTGCCCGTGGTGAGGACGGCGCCGGGAGGTGCCGTGGTGTGGGTCGCCGGAGTTCGCGCGGACGAACGTTTTAAATGCACGGCGGCGACGCGTGTGGCTTATCTGCTTCGCGTGGTTGACGCGGATTAGCCCCTCGCACCAGCTGTTCTGTGCGGCGTTGACGGTATTCCCACGCTGATGGTGCGCGGGCTGGAAAATATACCCCGTGCGCTGCTAGAATGTGTAGTTCGCGTCCATACGGCGGTGTGTGGGCGATTAAGCACAAGAAAGGGTTGTCATGGCTTCTCAACATCCGGATATCGAGAAGGTTCTGTTTACGCAGGAGGATATCGACGGCATCGTTTCTCGCCTGGGCGAGGAGATCACTCGCGACTACGCGGGTAAGGATCTGGTGCTGATCGCGGTTCTGCGCGGTGCCGTTGTCTTTATGGGCGACCTGATGCGCAAGATTGAGCTACCGACCAACATCGATTTCATGGCTGTTTCGAGCTATGGCGACGGTGTGAAGTCCTCGGGTATCGTGCGTATCATTAAGGACCTGGATATCGACATCCGCGGTCGCGACGTGCTGATCGTCGAGGACATTCTGGACTCGGGCCTGACGCTCAAGTATCTGATGAAGAACCTCGAGAGCCGCAAGCCCGCTTCTCTGGAGGTCGCCGCCTTCCTGTGGAAGGACGTTGAGGACCGCGTCTCGGCCATCACGCCCAAGTATGTTGGAACCCATTGCCCCGATGCCTTTGTGGTGGGCTACGGCCTCGACTATGCCGAGCGCTATCGTAACCTTCCGTATCTGGGCATTTTGAAACCGGAGGTTTATTCGTAAGATGCCCGACGACCATAACGATAACAATTCCCAGACTCCCCGGGAGCCTAAGATCCCGGGGATGCCCGGAGGCAAGAAGCCCACGCGTACGGGCTGGCTGTATTTTATTTTGGCTTGCGCGCTTCTGGGCTACGCCTTCTTTAACATGGGCTCCGGCTTTGCCAATTCCAGCAATACCGTTAAGCTCGCGACGAGCGAGATGGTGAGCGCCATCAAGCAGGATCGCGTCGAAGATCTGACCTATACGGTTCAAGACGGAAGCGTGACGGGTCATTACTGGAAGACGAAGAAGGACAAGGGCGATACGAGCGAGCTCAAGAGCTTCTCCTCGACCTATGTCGGCTCCGATTCGCTTGCCGAGCTCATGGCGGAGCACCCCGATACCAAGTACATCGTCAACACCAACGATCCCGATTTTTGGGGCGACTTGGCGATGAGTGTGCTTCCGACGATTGCCCTTATCGCCATCATGTTCTACTTTATGCGCCAGATGATGGGCGCCAACAACAGGAACATGCAGTTTGGCAAGACCAACGCCAAGACCAACGAGGCCACACGCCCCAAGGTCAAGTTTGAAGACGTTGCCGGCGTGGACGAGGCAGTCGAGGAGCTCGAGGAGATCCGTGACTTTTTGAGCGATCCGGATCGCTATCGCAAGCTGGGCGCCAAGATCCCGCGTGGCGTGTTGCTGGTTGGCCCTCCGGGCACCGGTAAAACGCTGCTGGCCAAGGCCGTTGCCGGCGAGGCGGGCGTGCCGTTCTTTAGCATCTCGGGTTCCGACTTTGTCGAGATGTTCGTAGGTGTCGGCGCCAGCCGTGTGCGTGACCTCTTTAAGGAGGCCAAGTCGCAGGCTCCGTCGATCATCTTTATTGACGAGATCGATGCCGTGGGACGTCAGCGTGGAGCCGGTTTGGGCGGCGGCCACGACGAGCGCGAGCAGACGCTCAACCAGCTGCTGGTCGAGATGGACGGTTTTGAGGAAAGCGAGTCGGTCATCCTGATCGCCGCGACCAACCGTCCCGACATTCTGGATCCGGCGCTGCTGCGTCCCGGCCGTTTTGACCGCCAAGTCACGGTTGACCGCCCGGACGTAAAGGGCCGCGAGCAGATCTTGCGCGTGCATGCTGAGAACAAGCCGATGGACGAGGACGTTAAGTTTGAGAAGCTCGCCCAGATGACCGTTGGCTTTACTGGTGCCGATTTGGCGAACCTGCTCAACGAGTCTGCGCTGCTGGCCGCTCGCCGTCATCGTTCTGTAATCTCGATGGACGAGGTCGAGGAGTCGATGGAGCGCGTGATTGCCGGACCGCAACGCAAGGGTCGCGTGATGACCGAAGCCGAGCGCACCACGATTGCCTACCATGAGAGCGGTCACGCTTTGGTGGGCCACATCCTGGAGCACTCCGATCCGGTTCATAAGATTTCGATTGTCAGTCGCGGCCAGGCTCTGGGCTACACGTTGCAGCTTCCGCAGGAGGATCACTTCCTCAAGACCAAGAACGAGATGCTCGACGAGCTTGCCGTGTTCTTGGGCGGTCGCGTCGCCGAGGAGCTCATGTGCGATGACATCACGTCGGGTGCGAGCAACGACCTGGAACGCGCGACCAAGATGGCGCGCGAGATGGTTACGCGTTTGGGCATGAGCGAGGAACTGGGCACACAAGTGTTTGGCGAGGCGCAGCATCAGGTGTTCCTGGGTCGCGACTATGCCGATCACCAGGATTACTCCGAGGAGACGGCGCGTCGCATCGACATCGAGGTCCAGCGCATTATGCGTGAGGCCCATCGTCGTGCGGTCGAGATTTTGGATGCCCGCCGCGATCAACTCGATCTGATGGCGAAGGTGCTGCTTGAGCGCGAGACCGTCGAGGGTGACGCCGTGAACGCCCTGCTCGACAACGAGTGGGACGCTTACCTTGAGCGCGAGGGCGATATCCTGGCGGCCAAGGAGGAGCGCAATGCCAAGGCGGCCGGCATGCCGACCAAGAAGCGCTTGCCTCGCATGAGCGAGGAGGAGCTGGCGGCTGATGCCGCAGCCTTTGCGCAGGCGGCCATGCAGGAGGATGCCGAAGCCGCATCCGATGATGCTGACGATGACCATGCCGTCGTCGATGCCGACACCGACGCCGACAAATAGTCTTTGTGGCGAAAGCCTCCGCGGGGAAACCTGCGGAGGCTTTTTCTTTGGCTCTGTTAGACCAGGATTGACATACATGTGTCCCCACGGTGCCATATCTT
>CABRID010000103.1 GCA_902470895.1 uncultured Collinsella sp. | reverse complement strand
CCCTCGGGGAGGACGCGTGCGCCGCGGCCTGGGAGATGGACACCGTCGAGGGCGCCCGGGAGGACTCCGCGTGCCTGCTCACGCTGCTGCACCGCCCCAGCAGGCTGCAGCTCGCGCTGCCGCTGGGCGGGAAGACCGCCGGGTGCGTCGCGGCCGCCCTGGAGGGCGTCCGGGCGGTCCTCGGCGCCGACGGGGCGCGCCGCGTGTTCCGCGCCGTGCTCACCGACAACGGCGCCGAGTTCTCCGACGAGGCGGCGATCGCGGCGCTGCTCGGCGAGGGGCCGGGCGAGACGAGGCCGTTCTACTGCGACCCCGGGCGCAGCGACCAGAAGGGCGCCTGCGAGCGCAACCACGTCGAGATCAGGAAGCTGCTGCCCAAGGGCGCCGGGCTCAGGTTCGACCGGCTATCCCCGGCCGACATGGCGCTCGCCATGTCGCACGTGAACTCCGAGCCCCGCGGCGCGCTCGGCTTCTCGACGCCCGCGCGCGCCTTCAGGGCGATGCTCGGGGAGGACGCGGCGGCGCTGCTGGACGCCTACGGCGTGGGGGACGTGCCCATCGGCGAACTCGACCTGACGCCGGGGCTCATCGAGAGGGCGCGCGCAGAGAGGGGCGATGCCCCGCTGGCCTAGCCTAAGGGCGAAAACGGAATAGACGGACCGACCGTCCGGCTAAGTCTGGGAAGAGGTGCCGGGCGGCAGGCGGAGCATGGCCACCGGACCCATCGAAACACATCTCCACCGTTCCTTCAACTGGGAAAACGGCGCCCCCGGGGCCCGGATGGGGCCTCGGGGGCGTTCGGCTAGCTGCGGGAACGGCCTGTCCGCCTAATGTGTTCGGCTGAGATCGGAAATCAACCCTATTTAGTGGCGCACATGAAATGCCGGATTCGGCTCTACTAGATTGAGTGTGCGATATTATGCAACCTTGCATAATTCGACCTTGCATAATCTTTGAGTGCGGTTTGTATTGGAGGACATGTATATCGACTGAGGTAACACGTCCGCCCCGCTCTCTCGCCGCGCGCCGTGGTACGATTTTTGAGTTTGAAAGTCCCGCCGTGCTCCGGCTGCCCTTGCAGCTCGGCGTGCGGCCGCACGTAAAGGAGCCATCATGGCCGGTATGAACATGCAGCAGATGATGAAGCAGGCTCGCAAGATGCAGGAGCAGCTTGCCGCCGCGCAGGAGAACCTCAAGTCCCAGACCGTCGACGCCTCTGCCGGCGGCGGCATGGTCAAGGTGACCGTTAACGGCGAGATGGAGCTCGTCAACCTCACCATCGATCCCGATGCGCTCGATCCCGAGGACGTCGATATGCTGCAGGATATGATCATGGCTGCCGTCAACGAGGCCGTCCGCGGCGTCAACGAGCTCGCCAACAAGCAGATGGGCGCCATCACCGGCGGCCTCAACATCCCGGGCATGCCGTTCTAAGACACGCATATATATGAGTGCCAACCACAGTCTGCAAAAACTGCTCGATGAGCTGGGCCGTCTGCCGGGCATTGGTCCCAAGTCGGCCCAGCGCATCGCCTATTACCTGTTGGAGGCCGACGCCGAGGAGGCGCGCCGCCTGGCCGAGGCTATCCTGGAGGTCAAGCAGGAGGTCCACTTTTGCAGCCGCTGCTTTAACTACGCCACGGCCGACGAGTGCTCCATCTGCCAGGACCCGATGCGCGATACCACTCGCATTTGCGTGGTGGGCGAGCCGCGCGATGTCCAGGCGATCGAGCGCACGGGCAGCTACCACGGCCTCTACCACGTATTGGGCGGCGTGATCAGTCCCATGGACAAGATTGGCCCCGAGCAGCTGCACATTCGAGAGCTGCTGGCACGCTTGGGCCACGAGGACATCCACGAGGTCATCATCGCCACCAACCCCAATATTGAGGGCGAGACCACGGCGAGCTATCTGGCCCGTACCATCAAGCCGTTGGGCGTCGAGGTGTCGCGTCTGGCAAGCGGCCTTCCCGTGGGCGGCGACTTGGAGTATGCCGACGAGCTTACGCTTGGCCGCGCCATCGAGGCCCGTCGCGCGATTTAGGTGGCGAGCCTGCTCCTGCCGTATGTTTTCCTCACAGTCGCACGGGGTAGTCATAATTTCCCCGTGCGACTGTGAGTTTGTTGTGCAACAAAGATGCTTCGTATCCGCTTATCGCATGGATGCTTCCGCTCGCATCCTTAATTTGCCCATTCGTTGCGCAACCTTTTGGGTTCGCTGATACACTCAAATATGGATTTGAATGAATGCGCCGCTTCTGAGCGGCGTGTTTTTGTTGGAGGAGAACGCATGCGGCCCGGTGGCACTCAGACAAAGCGCGGCGCCGCGGTGCGCATCCGACGCCGACTGGGCTTGGCGCCTCGGGCGTACGTGCTGCTGTCGTGCTCGCTGGTGCTGGTCATAGCTGGCGTTTCTGCCTATGGCATGACCGTGCCGTCCATGATGCAGGCGCATGCCGCACGCGAACCGCGCGTGGGGCATGAGGTCAAAAGCGATCTGGGCACCACGACTGGATATGCTTGGGCAAGTGTGGTCGGGCATATTGTGTTTGGCACCGACGATGCGGACGGCGCCGAGGCCCCGGACAACGAAGTCACGCTTGCCAATGGCAAAACCATCGTGCTCACCAACACCAAGATCATCGATCGATTGTCCAACAATAGCGTGGCGGCAACGGTGAATAAGGTCGAGCAGCAAAAGGAACAGGACGCCCAGCAGTCCGGAAAGCCCGGTAGCTCGGATACTTCTGGCTCCGGCTCGGATTCGTCGAGTTCGGGCGGCGGCTCTGGGTCGGGTTCCTCTACCGGAGGGTCTGTAAACGGCGGCTCGACGGGCGGCAACACTGACAGCGATGCAAACTCCGGTGGCCTTTCCGCTGCTGAGGAAGAGAGCATTCACAGTTGGCTTGTGACCAAGTACAACATGCTCGACGGCTATGTTTCTCGTGCCAATGACGTGGTCTCGACCTATAACTCTACGGGAGATCCCAGGCCGTGCGACAGCCTGGTCGGGGAGATGTTCGTCATTCGAGCCGAGTTCGGTCGTCAGACATTCTCGCCCCGGTCAAAGTGGTATCAGCAGTATGCCAATCTGTGGGGCTGTTACACCAACCTATGTCAATGGGTCGGCCATTACGGCGATGATGACGTCGCGCTCGGTAACTTCAACAATAACGTGGCGGCGCTTGCCCTATGATGACCGATCTTGCATCCACCACACCACAATCGCTCGGTCGCGATCCCATGGTCGGCCTGCGCCTGGCGCGTGTCGACGGGTTTGAGCCGGCCATTGCGCTCGGTCAGGACGAACTGCCTGCCTATCTGCGTCGTTTTACGATGCTGTTTGCCGACGATGCCACCATGCGCCGTGGCGGTATCGGCCGCGTGACGCGTGCCGTCAACGCCCAAGGCGAGGACGTAGCACTCAAACAGCTCATCTTGCCGACGCGCGATGAGTTTGACGACGATGCCGCCCATGAGTCGCTGGTCGCCAAGTTCAAAGCGGCATTTCGCGAGGAATATGAATGCCATCGCGCCCTTTCGGGCCTTAAGGGCTTTCCCCGCCTCTATGGTTGGGGCGAGGTCGACGGTGTGCCTGCAATTGTCATGGAATGGGTCGAGGGCGAGACGCTTGCCCGCTTGCGTTCGCGACTCGCCGTGGACGATGCCGGACGCCTGTCGCCGCTTGTGGCGGCGCGTCTGGGTCGCGACCTGTTCGATCTGCTCTGCCGTATGAGCCTGGTGGGCGAGGGCTTTGTCCATCGCGATATCTCGCCCGCTAATATTATGGTGCGCACGGAGCGTCTACCGCTTGACCGGCAGCTTGCCGAGGGCACCTTTGACCTGTGTCTGATCGACTTTGGCTCGTCGCTGGCGCTTGAGCCTGCGTCGGCCGTGGCCGGTACCGGCGGCAAGGCGTCGTTTGCGGAGCGTTATGCCACGCTGCGTCGCGCGACGGTTGCCTATGCCCCGCCCGAGATGCTCACCGACGATATTCCCGACCTGCGCGCTTTGCGTATGTCGCCGGCGATTGACGTCTACGCCGCGGCAAGCACGGTTTACGAGCTCATTGCCGGCGTCGCGCCATACGAAGCCGCGCCGAGCACTTCGGGCACCTCGGGTTCGCGCAAAAAGACGCGCGACATCGTGAGCCCCTACCGTCTCAAGATGGACACGCGGCCCGACTATCCCATTGGTGTCCATGCGCCCGGTTGTGATTTGACTCAGCTGCTTCGTCGTGAGCCCGATGTGGCGCTCGCTGCGCGAGCGGCCCAGCAGCTAGGGCTTGAGCCGGATTCCGAAGAGCTACGCGATGCGCTGGCGTTTGTCGATGCCCAGCTGTTCGACGTGGTGATGGCCTGTCTGTCCAGCCATCAAAAAGATCGTCCCGAGCCGGCGGCGGTCGAGGCGGCGCTCTCGGCGTTTTGTGACCACTATGCGCAACATGTCGGTCGTTCGCTCCGCGGCGAGCCGCTCACGCCGTGCCCCATGGATGCGTCTGGCCGCGCGGTTCGTCGCGCGGCGATGATCGGTGCGGCGGTCGTTTGCAGCGTGGTTTGGGCTGTGGTCGTGGTTTCGGCCGCGCTGCTGGCGTCGGGCGCTCGCGTGACGGCGACTTTGGGATCGCTCGTGTGGTCTGGGTCGCTACCGGGTATTATTGCCGCACTGGCGTTGGCGCTGCCAGGCATAGCCGGCGTTGCCGCGGGGGCACTTGCGCGCGATCGGCGCTCGGGGTTCCTGCAGGGTGTGCTTGCGCTTTCTGCCTGCGAGGTTCCGGTGCTGGTTGTGGCTGCATGTAGCGTATTTTCCCAACGCGCCGTGACGGGCGGCCTTGTTGCCGCTCTGGTTGCAACCTATACGCTTACGTGGTTTTTGCTTGCGATGGGCTTTGCCTTTGAACTTCCCGTTTCGGCACCGCGACGCACAAAAGCCCAGATGGCGACTCCGCTTGCCGGTGGAGCCGCAACTGCCCGTACTTTTGGCGGACCTGTCGAAGTATCGTCCGATTCTATTTCTACGACCAAGGAGGCCTAGGTCATGGCATCTCAAGTTGAGCTCACCCCATGCGGGGCCATGTTTGACATCTTTAAGCGCGCGGCGCATCTGAGCCATATCGAGCTGTGCGGCTTGGTGCTTTCGTCCCGTCCGCTCGCCGACGGCCGCAGCCCGCAGAGCCGAGCCGCCGATCGCTCTTGGGTTTCCCGCTTTATCGTTCGCGCGCCGGTCGGCACGCTTCAGCAGCGCTACTTTGCCGAATACGGTACCTCGTCTGCGCGTATTATGTCGCAACTGGCCCTGCGCCAGCGCAATCCCATGGACTCCACGGCTGTGATCAATATGGTGTGCGGTCCTGCAGGTGAACCGATGGTACGCGCGCTCGAAGAGTGCCACCAGGACACGAATCTCTATCGCAACGCGCTCGATCGCCTGTCCCAGGCGGCGGAACTCATGCCCGCCGAGCGCGCCGAGGCCGTGCTGGTGCTGTTTGTCGCCGTCGGTTGTTCGGCGGATGTGCGGTCCTCGGTGAACTATGCCATCGACTACGCGCACGCGACCTGTGGCGGAGGCACATCCACGCCGCGTTCGCTTGGCATGTCGATGACCGCGGGCGAACGCGAACCCGCCCCGGCGCACCCCTTGGGCTTGCTGCGCGTACAAAACAGTTTTGTCGTGAGCGCCCCGCGCTGGATTCAGCCGAGTGAGCAGGGTGTTGAGATTGGCGCGCTGGCCACTGGCGAGGGCGATATTACCGACGTCGGCGACGATGTCTCGGCCCGCCATGCCCATATCTGGTGCGATGCTCAAAATATCTGGCACGT
Organism: uncultured Collinsella sp.; assembly: GCA_902470895.1. Taxonomy (GTDB): domain Bacteria; phylum Actinomycetota; class Coriobacteriia; order Coriobacteriales; family Coriobacteriaceae; genus Collinsella. The sequence continues at coordinate 1,284 of CABRID010000103.1, read as the reverse complement.
CGAGGACTTGTCGTCCACCAACGGAACCGTGGTGGTAAACGGGGCCACGCACGTCTGCATTCAGGTCGAGCCCGGCCGTTCCGCCCAACTCAATCCCGGCGACGAGCTCAAGCTCGGCGAATCCACTACCTATGCCATCCTCTTCGGTGCTCTCTAGCCGGCAGATAGGGACGTTCCTTTTAATATGAGCAGGACATTGTCAAGAGGCAAAATCGGGCCTGGCCCCAACGATATGGGGTCAGGCCCTCTCCCTATATCAACCCGTCCGCGGCGACCTCGGCGTGTCTTCCCGACGCTCGTCTTTGCAGTTTAATATCCGCCCGTGGCGATCTCTCGCCGGGCAATCCGTTGCTACGGCTGAGGCTTCTTCGTCGAACCGACAGTCTGTGCACGCGTGTGGCGCCCTGGGCGCTCGCAGAAAAGGGACCTGAGGTTCGCCTCAACGGCTTCGGATCGAACCGCTTCCGGGGTGATCGGCTTATGTGCGGGGGACCGGCCCCCTACGCCTCCTCGGCCATGAGGCCGACCGCCCACACCCAGCAGGCGAGCTCGCGCGCCGTGGCCACGTTCGCCTTGTTGCCGTGGACCCCGCGCGCGAGCAGCGCCTCCCGCCTCTCGACCAGCCTCCGCACGCCCTTGGCGGCATGCCTGCGGGCGACCCGGTCCGGGGCCTGGCCCTTGGCGAGGTCCTTCGGCCGCCCCGAGCACGTCAGGTAGTGCCACGCGGCCTCGACCAGCGCCTTCCTCAGGTGCTTGTTGCCCGCCTTGGTGATCGCGCCCCTGCGGTCGCTCTCCCCGCTGGAGTGCTCGGAGGGCGTCAGGCCGACCCACGCCGCGAACGAGCGGGCGTTCCCGAACCTGGAGAACTCGCCGGCCTCGAACACGAGGTCGGCGGCCGTCGCGGTGTCGACGCCCTTGAGGCAGCGCAGGGAGTCGACCCTCCTCCTCCACCTGGGCTTGCGGGCCTCGGCCTCGACGAGCCCCTCGAGCCTCGCCTTCTCCTCCGCCGCCCGCCTGACCGCGTCGACGTAGTAGGCGAGCACGTCGTTGTCGGCCCCCTCCGCGAACCTTATCGACTCGATCCAGGACCAGTGCGCCCGGGTCCAGTTGCCCTTCCTGCGGCCGGTGGGCGTCCTCTCGTCGAAGACGAGCCCGTGCCTGAGCAGGAACTTGGAGAGCCGCTGCTTCGCGCGCGAGAGGTCGTCCCTCGCGTCCTCGAGCGCCCTGGTCAGGTCGCGGGCGGCCTCGCACTCGTCGTCGGGGACCCACACCTCGACGACGTTG
>CABRID010000102.1 GCA_902470895.1 uncultured Collinsella sp. | reverse complement strand
GATGTAGCGGTGCGCCATCTTCTTGCCGTAGCGCTTTTGGATGGAGCCGATGGCACGGAAGGTATCGATGACTTCGCGCGTCATGGGCTGCAGGTCGCCATGGATACCGTTCTCGTGGATATCCTTGAGGGCGCGGGCATGCACCACGGAGTGCTGACGGAACTCCATCTCGACCATATGGAAGCCGAAGGACTCGACTTGCCAGATGATGGTCTGGACCGGGCCGTAGGCGGCACGGACGGCACCGCAGGCGGCCAGCGAACGCTGGACGACGCGCAGGTCATCCAGGAACTCGTCGGCGCTGTGGTACATAGTGTCGGTGATACGGCGCACGGTGGCGTTCAGACGGTCGGCCATGACGAGCATGACGGCGCGATGCGGCTCGTGCTCGGAGATCAGCTCGGCGCGGGCCGTGTACCGAGGGCTCATCTCGACCTGATGGTTCCACAGGTTAATGAGCTCGGCCGACGGCTTGCTGTAGGTAGCCTCGAGCGTGAGGTTGCGGCCGATGTGGCGGCACTTGTCCTCGAGCTTGAGCACCATGTGCGTAAAGTACTTGGCGGCGACCTCACGGCTCACCTTGGCGGTGACGTTGGGGTTACCGTCGCGGTCGGAACCGATCCAGCTGCCGGGATGGAAGAACGCCGGGCACAGCGGCGGCACAGTACCGGCCTTGTCGCCCAGCACCCAATCGTCAAAACGACGATAGATAACGGGGATAACGTCGAACAGCGTGTTATCGAAGATGTCGATGATGGTATCGGCTTCCTCGACCGGCGTGGGCTTCTTGAGCGCGATGGGGCTCGTACGCACCAGGGCGTCGATCTCCTGCAGCATATGGCGCTCGTTCTCCACCAGGTCGGAGCCGCCCAGACGCGGACGCTCCTCCAGCAGGTTGGAGATACGGCGGATCTTGCCCTCGACGGCCTTACGACGGGCCTCGGTGGGATGTGCGGTAAAGACAGGGTGGAACTCGAGCTTGTCGAGCAGCTCGTTGGCACCCTCGACACCCAGCTCATTCACCAGCTGGTGATAGGCAACGGTAAGCTCGTTGGCAGGATCGACCTCGGTATCGGTCGACGCACCGGCCTCGCGCTCGCGCAGCTGCGCCACACGGTAGTTCTCCTCCGACAGGTTTGCCAGATGGAAAAAGCTCGTAAAGGCGCGGACAATGACCTGCTGCTTATCGAGCGGCAGGCTGTCGATCAAATCGACGACCTCACGAAATGCCACGGCAGTGGGCTCGTCGGCGGTGGGCACGCCCTGCTCGTCGACGGCTTCGTCGGCAGCGCAGGTACCGGGGTTGCCGGCATTGACCACAATCTCGGCTGTCAAAATCTTGTCGAACAGGTCCGCGATCTCGGGATCATACTCGCTAAGCACACGGCGCTCCAGGCGCAAGAACAGCGCCAGATTGTCGCGCAGCTCCTCGGGGATCTCGATCTCGGCGAGACGCTCCCTGGACTCGGCATTCGAGCCGATTCGGTTAACGAGGCGGTTGACCACGGCAGCGACGCGCGCCGCGGCTTCGGGTACAGACTGGTTGCTTAGGTTCTCAGCCACGTTTCCTCCCATTCCTCCTTCTATGCACGTAACATGCGGTATTCATTATAGGCGCTTGAGAAATACTTTCGACACTGATTGCGCTTTACCACACAAAAGTATTTTCTGCATTGCAAAGGTTTTTGCCCTAAATGGTCGTATTTCTCGGTGGGCGGCATACGTAAACGGGGGCATTCCGCATAAAAGCGAAACACCCCCGTAACAATCGCTCTCCATGAGCAGGGCACGTTAGCAGGCCCGAAGCTCAAAAAGATGCGCTACAGGCGCTCGCGAACCGCCTCGACGACGTTGTCCAGATCGGCGAGCACCTCGTCATGGCTCTGCATGTCGCGCACTTTGACCTTGCCGGCGGCAAGCTCGTCGCCACCCAGGACCAAGATGAGCTTGGCGCCTACCTTATCGGCTTGCTTAAACTGGGCCTTGAGCGAACGACCCTGATAGTCGGCCTCGGTCACAATCCCTGCGGCGCGAAGCTCCTGCGTAATGGCAAAGACGTTCTGACGCAGCTCCTTGCCGGCGTTGGCGACATAGACGCACGGGGCCTCATCGGCACCCAAATCGCTGCCAAAGGCCTGCAGGGCCAGCAGGGCGCGCTCAAAACCGACAGCAAAGCCGACGCCCGCCGTGGGCTTGCCACCCTCGAGCTCGACCAGGCCATCGTAGCGGCCGCCGCCGCCGATGGAGCCGACGCCGGAGCCAGGGGCCTCGACCTCAAAGACAGTACGGGTGTAGTAGTCCAGGCCGCGCACCAAGGTGGGATCCTCGACATACTCGATACCGGCGGCATCCAGATAGCGCTTGACCTGCTCGTAGTGCTCGCGGCACTCATCGCACAGGTTGTCACCCATCAGCGGAGCCTCGGCCATGATCTCGCGGCAGTGGTCGTTCTTGCAGTCGAAGGCACGCAGCGGGTTGAGCTCGGCGCGTTCGCGGCACTCGTCGCACATCTCGTCGGCGTGATCGAGAATGAACTGCTTGACCTGCTCGCGATAGGCCGGACGGCATTGGGCATCGCCCATTGAGTTAATGAGTAGACGAAGCTTGGAAAGATCGAAGCCCAGGCGCTTGTAAAACTCCATGAGCATAATGATGCACTCGGCGTCTGCCGCCGGATCGGGAGCGCCGAGCCACTCGATGCCTATCTGGTGGAACTGACGCAGGCGACCCTTCTGGGGACGCTCGCCGCGGAACATAGCCTCGGCGTAGTAAGCCTTAAACGGCGTGGAGCCCTGGGGCACCAGGTTGTTCTCCACAACGGCGCGCACCACACCGGCCGTGCCCTCGGGGCGAAGCGCCAGGCGCTGCTTGGGCTTGAGCTTGGTATCGGTACCCTCGGTAAAGACGCGCTCAAGGTTGGCGCCGCTAAACACGCGGAACATCTCCTTGCGAACGACGTCGGTCGACTGGCCGATACCGTGGACAAACACGTCCACTTGCTCGATCGCGGGCGTCTCGATGGGCTTAAAGCCAAACGGCTCGAATACGCCGGCCGCAATCTGCTGCATCTTTTGCCAAGCGCGCATCTCGGCGCCGATAAGGTCGCGGGTTCCCTCCGCCTTCTGTGCCTGCATGGGCAAACACCTTTCTTTTGTATCGCGTCATAGGTAGTGGTCATTATACGGCACAAAAACAAAACGCGGCAGCGCGTCTGACCGAACGAGGGTATGGGGGCTCGTTCGGCCAGACGCGCCGCCGCAACAGCCGATCCGCTTTCCTCCGACCCCTTCGGGTCACATGATCTGTTAGGGACGGAGGAAAACGGATCATTCGTAGGCCCGTGGCCGCCTTGGAAACCGAATGATGGTACGAGCATCCATTCGGCTTCCAGGGCGACCACGGACAGAACGGGGCGAACAGAAAAGAGCGACGGACGTCTACTCCCCCGCCACGCTCGCGCGCAGCTTGGCAGCGATGGGCTCGGACGCCAACAGGAACACAAGCATAACCACGGAGCACATCAGGCACACGATCCAGGTGCTCGCAAAGGAGCCCGTAGCGTCGAACAGCACACCCGAGACGATGGCGCCCATGGTACCGCCGACCATCTCGAGCGAGGTAATAGTGCCCGTGACCTTACCCAGGTCGGCCATGCCAAACTGCTTAGACGCAGCGATCGTGGGCGTAATGGTGCCCATGCACGTTCCGATACCAAAGCTCACGGCAGCCACGATGGGGCCGAGGTCGGTTGCGGGGAAGCACAAGGCGACGCAGGCGACGATGCACGCAACGGACCCCAACACATTGCCAAAACGCAGGCCAAATCGATCATAGATGGCGCCAAGGGAGATCTTAGCGATAACGACGGTAACCATGTAGGCCGAAAGCACGGTACCTGCCCACATGGGGTCGTGGCCGCCCGTGACGATCTTGGCGCCGTTGACGGTAACGCTCGTCATGTTGGTGACCTGGTTGGGCAAGACAGCGCCGTTAACGAGCCCCATAAAGAGGAAGGCGACGACAAGCAGCCAAAACGCCGGGCTCTTCTTGATGCGAGACCAGCCAACGTTAACCTCGGGCGCCGTGTGCTCGTCCTTGTCGCCGGCCGTCGAGACGGACGGATCGCCCGGGTTCTCGCCGAGCGGCTTAAGGCCGATCTCGGAAGGCTTGGTGCGGAAGGAATAGGCCGTGATGGGCAGCGCCGCCGCCATGCAGATAGCCGAGAGCACCAGGAAGGCGGAACGCCAGCCAACGCTCACGATAAGCGAGCTCACGATGGGAGACAGAATAGCGCCGCCAAAGCCCGAGCCCGAGAGCGCGATGGAAATGGCAAGACCGCGCTTAGCGGTAAACCAGTTGGCGGTCACCAGGCTAATGAGCAGACGGGTCGAGGCCACGGCAAAGCAGCCCGAGACGGCAAAGAGCACGTAGACCTGCCAAAGCTCGCCTACAAAGCTCATGCCTACGAGCACCGCCGAGGTGGCGATGACAGTGAGCGAACCCAAGACGCGGCCGCTTACCTTGTCGGCAACATGGCCGATGACGAGCGAGCCCACAACGCTCACCACGGTGGAGATGGCGTTGGAGATGTTGTACTGGGCAAGCGTAATCCCGAGGTCGCTAACAATGAGCGGCTGGAACAGGCTCATGCAGTTGACGAAGATGGTGTAGCACGTGGCCATGATCACAAAGCCGGAGGCCACCACGAGCCAGCCGGGGAAGAACTTACGTTGCTGGGACATACTGCTCCTTTTTAAATAAACGAATAGCCTGCGCCGGGCGCCGGTAGTGCCCAAAATTGCCTTGAAAGACAAGGGCATAGGCCTTATGGCCATGCCCGCAGGTTTGAAAGGCAAGGTTGGGTGCTACCGGTGGTCGGCGATGAAGCCCAGGGCGACGGCGGCATATGCCGCGGCGCCGAGCGGCAATTCGGCATCGTTAAAGCGCGCCTTGGGATGGTGCTGGGCAAAATGCTCGTCCGTGTCGGTCACGGCAGCGCCCACGGTAAAGTACGCGCTCGGGACCTCGCTCGAAATGAGCGCAAAGTCCTCGCTTGCCATGGCGTGGAACAGCGGCAGGAAGGCAGCCTTGGGCAGCACCGCGCCCACATAGCCAAGTGAGGCCTGGGTCATGCCATCATCGAGCACGAGCGGCGGGACGTCCGAGAGCGTCTCGATGGTCGCCGGCGTGCGATACGTTGCCGCCACACCGTTGACGACCTCGGCGATACGCTCCTTGAGGTGAGCCATGAGCTCGACATCAAAGCCGCGCAGCGTTCCCTCGAGCACGCAGGTGCCGGGAATGACGTTGGCCGCCAAGCCGCCAGCAAACTTACCAACGGTAAGTGCGACTTCCTTGGCCGCCGGCACCTCGCGGGCGATAAGCTCCTGGAGCGCCAGGTGCACATGGACGCCGGCCGTGATGGGGTCGATGCAGATCTCGGGGCTCGAGCCATGGCCGCCCTTGCCCTGGAGCGTGATGCGAAAACCGTACACGCCCGAGAGTGCCGGGCTTCCGTAGAGCACCAGGCCAAGCGGCGACTGGCTGTTGACATGCATGGCGAACGCGGCCTGGGGGCGCGGGTTTGCAAGCAAGCCATCGGCGATGGCGGCGCGGGCGCCCTCAAAGGTCTCTTCGCCCGGCTGGAACAGTAGTTTGACTGTGGCGTTGGCCTCTACGAGCTCCGCCTCGCGCGCCTTGAGCAGACGGGCCGCACCAAGCAGCGCCGTCGCGTGCATATCGTGACCGCACGCGTGCATGCAGCCGTTGGTGGAGGCAAAGGGCTCGCCCGACTCTTCGGCGACAGGCAGAGCATCCATATCGCCACGGAGCATGATGACCGTACCGGCCTGCTCGTCCGTGCACGTACCATTGCCCTGAGCAGCCGCGGCCGCACCGGCACCGATCAGGCCAACGACGCAGGAACCGTCGACGAGCGTGGTATGGGGGATGTCCATCTCGGTCAGGCGCGCTTGGATATACGTAGAGGTCTGCGGGAGGCTATTACCCAGCTCGGGCATCTGATGTAAATCGTGTCGCCACGCAGCGAGCTCGTCTGCAAAGGCCTGAGCTTCTGCAACAAGACCGTCACCGATAGCGGTCTGCGCCGCCGCGGTGGCCTTGGGCGCTGATTGCGGTTGAAGATCGGACAGTGCTGGTGCCATAGATGCCCTCCAGTAACGTTTTTGCAGCAAGCACTTTGATAGCGTAAAGTGCAAGGTACTACTTTAAGGGCGACGCATAAAAAATGCCGCCCCGGGAGGCGGCGCAACAAATTGTTTACAATTGCGGACGCGGCTTTCGACGCAAAAAATCGAAATGCGTCTCGCTCAAGATAATCGAAAGAAAGATGAGCGCGAAGCCGGCGAGCAGGCGCGAGGTGAGCGCCTCCCCCATCAGCAGCACCGAGAACAGCACACCCGAAGGCGACTCCATCGAAAGGAGCAGCGAGCCCGTTGAGGCCGGGACATGCGCCAGGCCGACGTTTTGGATGAGCAGAGCCACACACGTACAGCCCACCGATAGAAACGCCATCACACCGATAAAGCTCGGCGTCCACACGGACAGCGGCGCTTGGGTCTCGAATAACAGCGACGAGATCAGGCTCAGCACGCCGTTGCCCACAAACATCCAAAACGTGATGACGTTGATGTCCATCTTGCGGCCATACTTGGCGGTCACCGCCATCTGGATGGCAAAGAAGACCGCACCGCCCAGTGTGATGACATCGCCGACATTGAACTCGACGCTATCGAGCGCCACCAGACCAATGCCCGCCAGGCACAGCAACGCGGCGCCCAAGTTGTAACGGGTAAGCTTTTCGCCGCTTAGGACGTAGCTCGCAAACGGCACGAGGATGCAATAGGTACCCGTCAAAAATGCACTCTTGCCCGCCGTGGTCTGTGCCAGGCCAATCGTCTGCAAACCGTACGCGCCCCACATAAGTGCGCCCATACCAAGTCCGACGATAAGGTTGCGGGCATTAAAGTGCGCGATGATGCGTTTGTGGAAGATGGCGAACATAACCAGCGAAGCCGGAAGAAAACGAATATAGAGCAGTTCGAACACCGGAATGGTGTCGAGCGCATCTTTCATGGTGGTAAAGGAATAGCCCCAGATGACCGCCACCGATAGCAGCAAGACCTTCCAGAAGAACGGGGAACGCGCGCCGGCGCCGCGGG
>CABRID010000101.1 GCA_902470895.1 uncultured Collinsella sp. | reverse complement strand
AGATCTACACGAGGAGTATCGTCGGCAGCGTCAGATGTGTATAAGAGACAGCGATTCCTCCTTTGTCGTGCGTGTCTTATTTCACGCAGGATAACCTTTTTATAACTGCCGGGCTCCATGGGTACGGGTACCGGCGGTTTAACGAATTGCCTTACCTTTAAGGCGCGAACGGAAGACTACTCCTCCTCCGCGACCTCCTCTGCCTCGGAGACATACACGGCGGTAAGGACCGTGAAGACGTAAGCCTGGATGGCGCCGACCACAAGCTCGATCGCATAGATCAGGATGAGGATGGCAAGCCAGGCTAGCGAAGGCAGGGCGCCGACGGCGTGGGCCGCGGAAACCTGCTGAAGCAGCGGCTGCATGAACATGCTCGCCATGATGGCGAACGAGCCCATGACCACGTGTCCTGCGAACATGTTGCAGAACAGACGGACGGCGAGCGTGATGAGGCGCAGGAAGGTCGAGAAAAGCTCGACGACCCACACAAGCACGTTCATCGGGAAGCTCACGCCCTGCGGGGCGAGGCTCTTGATGTAGCCGATCACGCCGTGAGCCTTGCATCCGTAGTAGATGAAGTACACGAAGGCGAAGATGGCGAGCGCGGCGGTGGAGCCGATTGCACCGGTGCCGGGCTTCATTCCCGGGATCAGGCCGATCATGTTATTGATCAGGATGAACAGGAAAAGCGAGCACAGGAACGGGAAGTGCTTCTTCCAGTTCTCACCCACGACGCCCTTGCCGATATCGTTCTCGACGTACTCGATGATGTACTCGAAACCGTTGACGAAGAAGCCCTTGGGGACCAGGGTCTGCTTCTTCTTGAACACGGCCAGGACGATCAGGAGCACGATCGTGGAGACGATCAGCCAAAACGAGTACTGCGTGATGCCGCAGCTCAGATCGCCCACGACAGGGGTGGAGCTGAACTCGCTGACCAGATGATTAATCTCATCAGGCAGCTTTTCAAAAATTTCCACGACTTACCTTTCGACCTCATGAGGATCTCGCAGCGCCTTGGCGACACGAACCGCGCAGGCGGCCATAAAGGTCACGAAGCCGATCGCCTCGCCCAGGAGGAACATGCGAAATGCCTCTCCGAACAACACAAACACAACCAAGGTAAAGACGAGCAGGGCGATTGCCGAGACCGCCAGACTCACCATACCCTTGAGCATGTCCGCATTCTGTTTATCGTCAAGAACCGGCTTGAGCGTAAAGACAAAGGGAAGGAAGGCAATTGCGCCCGCGATGGCGCCTGCAACGATAGCGAGCAGATCGGCTATCTGAAACACTGGCGTCCTCACTTTCCTTTTTAACGCCTCACAGAACAGTTCCCGCCAAACATTGGTGACTATTGTACGAGCCAATCGTTAAAGTACAACCGAAAAAGCATCGGTTAATACGCACCTGTTCGTTTTCTTAAGACCTTCTTTATGCCGCAGGTACGGTAATACGTTTTTCTCGAACCCTGCAGGGCAAAACGTCCGTTAACAGGAGTGCGCGCGGTCGCCTTTTGTTCGTCCGCGCGCACCGTTTCTTCGTATTTGCAGCCGCGGCCGTTTAGCCCAGCGACTAGAGCGTGCCGTAGATGCGGTCGCCGGCGTCGCCGAGGCCGGGAACGATGTAGGCAGCCTCGTTGAGATGGTCGTCGATGGCGCACGTATAAATATGTACGTCGGGGTCCTTTTCGGTCAGCGACTTGAGACCCTCGGGTGTGGCGACGATACACAGCATGCGGATGTCCTTGACACCGCGCTCGCGCAGGTAGCTGATGGCCATTTCGGCCGAACCGCCCGTGGCGAGCATGGGGTCGACAACCAGGCAGATGCGCTGGTCGATATCCTTGGGCATCTTGCAGTAATACTCATGCGGCTCGTGGGTAACCTCGTCGCGCTCCATACCGATGTGGCCCACGCGGGCAGAGGGTACCAAGTCGAGGATACCGTCGACCATGCCAAGGCCTGCACGCAGGATGGGAACGATGGCGAGCTTCTTGCCGGCGAGCTGCTTAAACGTGGCGGTGGTGATGGGGGTCTCGACCTCGACGTCTTCCATGGGCAGGTCGCGCATGGCCTCGTAGCCGTCAAAGAGCGCAAGCTCGCGCACGAGCTGGCGGAACTGGTTGGTGCCGGTGTTTTTGTCGCGCAGGATCGACAGCTTGTGCTGGACGAGCGGGTGATCGACAAGCGTCACACGGGACGCATCGTAGGTGACGGTCATGGGTTGATTGCCCCTTTCGTTGCGGCCGCAAAACGGCCTTGCTGACAAGGCGTGCAGCAATGTTGCCGCCGCGCGCCATGCATTAGTTTAGCGGTTTGTTGTATCGAGCAGCCCATCGCAGCCCTACTGTGCGGTGCTGAGCGAGCGCCTGACTGCATCACGCCAGCCCGCAAGGTTTTGCTCGCGGCGCTCGGCAGACATGTGGGGAAGGAAGGTCCTAACGATCTGGGCATTTTGCTCCAGCTCCTCCAGGTCTTCCCAATAGCCGACGGCAAGACCCGCCAAGTACGCGGCACCGATTGCCGTGGTCTCCACCGTCTCGCATTGCAGCACGGGGATATCCAGCAGGTCGGCCTGGAATTGCATGATGAACTCGTTGCGCGAGGCACCGCCATCGACAGACAGGCGCTCAATCGAAAGCCCCACGTCCTGCTCCATGGCGCGCAGCACGTCGTAGCTCTGATATGCCATGGATTCGCAGGCGGCACGTACGATGGTCGCACGGCTCGAGGCGCCGGTCAGACCGCACACGATACCGCGGGCACGCGGGTCCCACCAGGGAGCGCCCAGGCCAGCGAAGGCGGGGACGAAGTAGCAGCCCTCATTGTCGTTGATCGAAGCGGCGAGTTGCGCGGACTCGCTCACACTCGAGATGATGCCCATGTTGTTGCGCAGCCAGTTCATGGTTGAGCCGGCGGCAAAGATAGAACCCTCGAGCGCATAGCTGATCTTGCCGTCCGCGGCGATACCGATCGTGGAGACCAGACCGTTCTTGGATTCGACGACCTCGTCGCCGGTGTTCATGAGCATAAAGCAACCCGTGCCATAGGTGTTTTTGGTCTGGCCGGGATGGAAGCAGCAGTGGCCGAACAGCGACGCCTGCTGATCGCCCGCCACGCCCATGATGGGCGGCATGTTGGTCATGATGTCGCTCGCGACGCGGCCGTAGTCGCCCGAGCTCCAACGAACCTCGGGCATCATGGAACGTGGAACGTCAAAGAGCGCCAGCAGGTCGTCGTCCCAATCGAGCGTATGGATATTAAAGAGCGCCGTGCGGCTGGCATTGGTGTAGTCGGTGGCAAAGACCTGACTGCCGGTGAGGTTGTAGATGAGCCAGGTGTCGATGGTGCCGAACATGAGGTCGCCCGCCGCCGCGCTCTCACGCGCACCGTCGACGTTGTCGAGGATCCACTGCACCTTGGAAGCCGAGAAATACGGATCGAGTGTGAGTCCCGTGCGGGAGCGCACCAGCTCTTCTGCGCCCCGCTCGACCAGCTCGTCGATCAGAGGTGCGGTGCGACGGCATTGCCACACGATGGCGTTATAGATGGGTTGACCGCTTATGCGGTCCCACACCACCGTGGTCTCGCGCTGGTTGGAGATACCGATGGCGGCGATGCGGTCAGAATGGATGCCGCTCTTAAACTGGACCTCCATCATCACGCCGATCTGGCTGGCAAGCACCTCCATGGGGTCTTGCTCTATCCAACCGGGACGCGGGAAGTCGGTTTTGACGCTACGACGTGCCTGCGCGACGATGCAGCCGTACTCGTCGACGATGGTCGCAAGTACCGAGGTGGTGCCGCAGTCGAGCGCCATGATGTAGGAACCGCCAAAGTTAAACGAGGCATCTTCCATGCCCAGGCTGCCCAGATTCAACGACATCGCTTACACCTTTCTATTGCATCGGGTCGGACAGGACCCGTTCGATCTCTGATGCGGGAAGTGCGCCTTGGCGCAGGATCTGGAGCCCGCCATGCTGGAACGACACGATGGTCGAGGCGTCGCGACACGGGGTCTCACCGGCGTCGACGGCAACATCGACCCCCTCCAGGATGCGACCTTCGACGGCGGCAAAGCTTGCCGGCGAGGGCGCGCCGTGTGTGTTGGCGCTCGTGCAGGCAAGGGGACTGCCGCAGGCGCGGATGAGCGCTTGGACCACGGGAGAGGCCGAAGCGCGCAGGGCCACGGTGTCGTCGGCAGCACGCATAAAGGTCGGCACGCAGGGAGCCGCCTTGACCACGATAGTCAGGGCTCCCGGCCAGCATCGTCGCGCAAGTACGCGGGCATCTTCCGGGATATCCACGCCATAGCGGTCGAGTGCTTCGACGCCATCGACCAGCCAAGCGACGGTTTGCGTGAGCTCACGTTGCTTGAGAGTGAAGATACGGCGATAGCCGGTGCCGAGCGCAGGAACTGCGGCGCCATTGACGGCAGCCTGCGGATCGCGCGGCCACGATGGGAATTCGCTTGTATCTTGGGGCACGGCGTCCGAGAAGGCGTTGACTGCCACGGCGACACCGTAGACGGTCTCGGTCGGAATCAAGGCCAGGCCGCCGCGGCCGAGCACCTCGGCCGTGCGCTCGACGGCAAGCCGATGCGGCTCGCGCGTTCCCTCGTATACCCGATAGACCGTCTGCATGTGTATGCCAGCCCCTTACGCTCCGGTGCAAGTTTGTTTACTGTGGGGCATTCTCGCACGAAACATTCAACCTATTTGCCCAGAGCGCATGTTGGTTTGGTGAGCGGCTCTAGTAGTCGGTGAAAGTGAGGGGGTTATTGCAGATTTTTAGCGCGCAAGCGTAACGGTACGATCGGGAAACTCGATGCTTGCAACCAGTTTTCCGCCGAGGCTCTCTGCGTACCTGCTCAGCGTGTCGAGCCTCATCGAACCCAACTCCCCACGCTCGAGCTCGGATACACGTTTTTGAGAAACGCCCATCGACTGGGCGACCGACGCCTGTGTTAGATCTTTTAACCTGCGAATCTGAGCAAGCTTATAGGCTTCGATACGATCGCGAGTCCTCTCCTGCTCGGCGGTAATGGAGTCGCGTGTTATCCCGCGAGATTCCATATACTCATGCAGTTCCATCTCGATCGAGCCTCCTTACGTGGCGACGGTATATTTGCTCGGCCCTTGGAATGTTGATCGCATACCAACCGTTCCATTTTGCCCTTGACGATCCCGCTCGCGACTTATCACCCGCCAATAGCAATACCGCCTGGCGCTTGGGGTCAAAGGCGAAGAGGATGCGAATCACCTGCCCACCACACGACGTCACTCTCAGCTCCTTTAAATGATGAAGCTTCGAGCCCTTTACGCGGTCAACCAGCGGACGACCAAGGCTGGGACCTTCCTTCTCGAGCACCAAAAGGTCTGCATAAATCTGCTTCAGCGTAGCTTCATCCTGCTCATCAAGCCAAGGTTCAATGTAATCAAGCACGATACGGTACCGATGCAGCTGATTTGACATACCTTTCTCCTTCTATAGTAGAAGTTTTACGGTATATTGCAAGGACAAACTTGCGCAAATGTCTATTTATTCAGCTTAAATACGCTGTTTGGGCTCGGTGACGATGGCTCGGTGACGATGGCTCGGACGATGCGGGGGCGATCGGTGAGGTCGTGGACGATACGCACGTCCGAAAGGCCTGCCTGGCGACAGAGCTCGGCCGCGGCATCGAGGGCACCCTCGTAGAGCTCGCAGGCAAACAGGCCGCCGGCGCGCAACATGTAAGGCGCCGCATTGAGCAGGCGGCGGAAGATATCGAGGCCGTCGGCGCCGCCCTCGAGCGCCAGGTCGGGCTCAAAGTCCTTGACCTCGTGCGGCAGCGAACGCATGACGCCGGTCGGGATGTAAGGTGGGTTGGAGACGAGCACGTCGAAGGTGCCCCACTCTTCGCGGGGAATGGAACTCACCAGGTTGGTGAGGCTAAAGGCAACCTCATCTGCCGTGAGGCCGAGGGCGTCGCGGTTTTTGGTGGCCAGATCGATGGCGCGCGGCTCGATATCGGTGGCGGTGCAGGTAACGTGGCCGCGGCGCTCCCAGGCAAGGGAGAGCGAAATGCAGCCCGTGCCGCAGCCGACCTCGAGAACGCGGGCAGTGCAGGGCTCGGCTGAGGCAGGCGCAGCGGCATCCTGAGCTGAAGCCGTCTCCTGGCCGGCACCCTCGATGGCGATGCCGTATTCGTCGAGCTCGGGCTCGGCGGCTTCCGCGGCGTCGGCTTCTGCTGCCTGCGCGGCGGCTTCCTCGGCCTCGCGGTCGGCCAGCTCCTCGGCATAGGCACGGCTGCCCAGCACGTCGCTGCCTAGTGCCGCCTCATCGGCGGCCGTCAGGTTAGCGGCACGGCGCTCGGCAGTCGCGCGCTCGTCGGCCAGCGCCGCCTCGGCTTTGCGGGCCTCTTCGACCTCATCGTTCCAAGGCAGCTCAACACGTTGACGGGCAGCAGCCTCGGGGCTCAGCACCTCGGCATCCAGATAATTGAGGACTTCCTCGACGAGCATCTCGGTCTCGGGGCGCGGAATGAGCACACCGGGGGCGCACGCGACGTCGATCATGCGAAACTGCGTGCTGCCGGTGATGTATTGCAGCGGCTCGCCCTTAGCGCGGCGGACAACGGCCGCATGCATGGTCTCGAGCTGGGCCGCGTTAAGCGTCTCGTCCATACGCATATATAGGTCAATGCGCGCCAGGCCCGTGGCGGCGCACAGCAGCCACTCGGCAGAAAGACGGGGGTGCTCCTCGCCGCGCTCGGCCAGGTACTCCTTGGTCCACTCGAGACAACGCTTGATGGTCCAGATCTCGTTTGCCATGGGGCCCTCCCCTCTTAAGCGCCGGACGGCGCGCGAATGTCGGAGCAGATTGTACGCGAGGCCAGCGCTTGGCAAGGGACGATTGAAGGCGATTATCGAGAATCAGCCCAGAATTTTGCTTGGAACCTGCCTGAAATGTTCATTCGTCGACGTCTAAATCTGCATTCGTCAAGCTTTTGGCAAGGTTGACCCAAAACTGACCAATATCTAACCAAGAACTTGCCACATTGCTTGACGAACGACCCCTCAAAAACCGTCCCGCGACTTCTCGGACGCTTTTTCGAGCATTATTTTTAAAAATGATAAGTAACTTTAAGCAGGTAAACAACTTAATTGTTATTAAAGAAGATTGAATAAACTCACAAAGCAATGTGCCCAACCTAGTCATTGGGGACGCTCTTATTTGACTAGTCGTTTAAGAGGGGGTGCGGACAATTTTTCGTACCATCTAGACTGCCAGCCCCAGGCGTCTCCTC
>CABRID010000100.1 GCA_902470895.1 uncultured Collinsella sp. | reverse complement strand
ACACAAGGAGTATCGTCGGCAGCGTCAGATGTGTATAAGAGACAGATCCTGCACCCCGGCGTGCCGTACAAGCTGCGCGTTGCCATCGAGCGCGAGGCTCGCGCCATGAGCGGCTACCGTTACGGCCGCGACCTGGCCAACGAGTTTATGGATACGCTCGAGGGCGCGCCCAAGGGCGATATCCGCGGTGCCATGGCGCTGCTCATCGATAAGCAGGACGATCCTCGCCGCGTTGAGGTGTACTCGGCGCTGCAGGATCTGGTGCTGGCCGGAGGTCGCTAGATGGAGCTCACGGACCGCTCTGGTTACTTTGCGGGTCCCGGCATGCTCGGCGGCTCTTTTGGCGATGCCTCGCGCGCAAGCGACGAGGCTGCCGAAGGCGTCGCCGACCCCTGCCTGGGCCACGCGCCCGACCAGGTGGTCTTCTATGAGCTCACGCGTAAGTTTGTGGAGACCGAGGAAGACGTTCCCCAGGAGGCCTGCGACGTGCTGTACTACACGCTCGCCGTGGGCCACCACACCGGCGTGCTCGACTGCTTTGAGCCGCGCCTGTCGGTGCCGGTGAACGTGTTCTATTCGCTCGTCGACGCGCTGCCGGAGGGGGAGGCCAAGACCAAGTTCGAGGCCATCCGCTCCTTTGGCGAGTGCCAGCTCGACAAGGCGGCGGTGCCGTCGCTGCTCGAGGCCTGCGACACGCTGCTCGACGATCGCGGTTTTCGCGGTTCGGCCAAGGCCGGCATCTCGGTGTTCGATGACGACTTTGGCCTGCATGCCCAGCAGGTCGCGTTCTTAATGAAGTTTCGCGATCTGGTTGAGCGCGTGCGCGATGTGTCGGGCGTGTATCTGACGGGGAGGCTACAGTAATGGGTCGCGTTGTGGATGGCCGTGTGAACGGCGCCCCGTTTGCGGGCATTGTGCTCACGGCGGGAAGCGTGCTGCGCGCCGACGATGCCGCCGGCCCCGTGCTCTCCAAAAAGATGGAGGACGCGCCCATCGCCGGTTGGTACACCATCGACGGTGGGCAAACGCCCGAGGACGACATCATCGAGGTCAAGCGCGAGCGTCCGCCGCGCCTGGTGTTGGTCGATGCCGCCGACATGGCGCTGCCCGTCGGCGCCATCCGCTTGCTCGACAAACGTGACGTGGCCCGCAAGTCGATGTTCACCACGCATTCGCTTCCCTTGTCGATTCTGATCGAAGAAATCGAGCAATCGTGCGAAGATATCGTCTTCATAGGGATTCAGCCGGGCGATACGGAGTTCTATAACCCCATGTCCCCGGAGGTCTTTGAGGCCGTCGACGCCGTGTATGACGCCGTGGCCGCCAACGACTTTTCCCACTTTGTCCGCTTGGGGCAGGAGCTATAGGAGCGCTTGTCCCTGCTGATTAGGAAAGAAGTGATTGACATGGCAGATTCCAAGGCAGAATATCCCGCTCCCGATTGCTTGGCGCCCGCCGCGATCGAGGCCAAGACCGAGGCCGCCGGCGTGACCAAGGCTAACCTGCCGGTCGCTAAGGCCTTTCTGTTGGCAATGTTCGCCGGCGCGTTTATCGCCTTCGGCGGCCTGTTTTTTACGGTGTTTTTGAGCGACAGCACGCTGGGCTGGGGTGCCCAGCGCGTCGTGGGCGGCCTGTGCTTTTGCCTGGGCCTGGTGCTGGTGCTGGTGTGCGGCGCTGAGCTGTTCACCGGCAATTCGCTTATGGTCTGCGCGCTCAAGAGCAAAAAGATCACCTTGGTCCAGATGCTTAAGGCATGGGTCGTCGTGTGGGTCGGCAATTTTGTCGGTGCTCTGTTCATCGTCTTTTTGGTGTACATGGCCGGCATTTACAAGCTCAACGGCGAGGCGGTCGCCAACTCCATGGTGAGCGTCGCCGCCGGCAAGGTGACGATCGACTGGGTGACGATCTTCTTCCGCGGCATCCTGTGCAACATCTTTGTGTGCCTTGCCGTGTGGATCGGTACCGCCGGCAAGACCGTGGTCGATAAGGTTGTGGGCATTCTGCTGCCCATCGCCGCCTTTGTGGCCTGCGGTTTTGAGCACTGCGTCGCCAACATGTACTTTTTGCCTATGGGTGCCGTGATGCACGCGTGCGGCTATGGTGCCGACGTCGCCGGCGCCGATGCGCTCAACGCTGCGGGCATTGCGTTTAACTTGTCCGCCGCCACGCTGGGCAACATCGTGGGCGGCGCGGTTCTGATCGCGCTCGGCTACTGGTTTGTCTACGCCAAGAAGTCCGAGGCGTAAGGTACCGTCTGTTTGACGTTGGGCCTCCCGCGGGGCGTTGCCGCGCGGGAGGCTATTTGGGTCTGGGGCTCGTTGTCGGGCTGTTGGCCTGTTGTGTTTGGCTGATGAAAGGGGTAATCGAGATGGCATCTGCTGTGAAGCGTGACGGTCGCGCCGTGGTGACCACATGCGGGGGATGCTATGCCGATTGCGCCTTTGCGGCCCATGTTGAGGATGGGCGTGTGGTGGCTGAGCTGCCGGTTGCGGGGCATCCGTGCGCGGCGCGTGCCCTGTGCGCCCGCGGACGGCATCGCCTGGCAATGCCGTTTGACGAGCGCGACCGCATTGTGCACCCCATGCGACGCCGCCGGGATGGCTCGGGGTTCGATGCGATTACCTGGGACGAGGCGTTTGCCCAGATTGCCGAGCGCCTTTTGGGGATTGTTGACGGGCATGGTCCGCGCGCGCTGGGCATGACGCTCGGCGTTCCCTCGTTCGACCGCTACTGGGCGTATCGTTTTATGCATGCGCTGGGCTCGCCCAACGTGTACGGTGCCGATGGCGCCTGCGAGGTAAGCCGACTTACCGGTTGGGAGCACAGCCTGGGCTATAGCCCCGCCTCCGACCTGGCACATACCGACTGCATCATGTACCTGGGGCGTTCCATCGTCGATTCATCGACGATGGGGGCCGTCGATGCGCTCAACGATGCGCGCCGGCGCGGGGCGAAGATTATCGTGGTCGACCCCCGGCGCAGCGGCTCCGCCGCGCTTGCCGACCGCTGGCTGCGCGTGCGCCCGGGCTGCGATTTGGCACTACTGCTGGGCATCGCCCACGTGCTGATTGCCGAGGACTTGTACGACCACGAGTTCGTTGCCCGCTATACCACGGGTTTTGACGAGCTGGCGCAGGCGGCCCGTGCTTGGACGCCCGAGTGGGCCGAGTCGATGTGCGACGTGCCGGCCGCAGAGATTGTCGCCACGGCGCGCGATCTGGCTGCCGCCGCGCCTGCCGCCGTGGTGGATGCGGGCTTTCACGGTGGCATCGGTATCGCGTATGCCAATAGCACCCAGACCGCGCGCGCTATCTGCTTGGTCGATGTGCTGCTGGGCTGCATCGGACACGCGGGCGGCGCCCTCAATCCGCCCACGCCGCTTGTGTTGGGCGACCTCGATCCCGCACGCTTTGCGACGCCGCCGGTGCCTCGCGGACCCAAGCTGGGGTCCGAGCGCTATCCACTGGTCGATCCGGTGCGCGGCCTGTGCACGACCATCGGCCAGTCGATTCTTGCCGGCGATTTGCGTGGGCTCATCGTCTATGCCAGTAACCCCGGTGCGGGCTATGGCAATGCACAGGCTTGGTTGAGTATTTTGCAGCAGCTCGACTTGCTCGTGACGATTGATATTCGCTGGTCCGAGACGGCGCGTGCTTCTGACTTCGTGCTGCCCGACGTGACGTATCTGGAGGCTGACCGCGGCGTGGGAACGGTGACGGGCGCCAACGATGCGCGCGTGTTCTACCGCAACGCCGTGCTGCCCGTGTTGCATGGCGACACGCGTCCCGGTCGGGAGATCTTTGCCGGGTTGGCTGCGGCCTGCGGCGTGGGCGAGTACTTCCAGTTTACGTCTGACGATCTGGCGGCTGCCCAGGTGGCTCCGTTTGGGATCGACCTCACTGCGCTCAAGGAGCGCGGTTGGGCTGACACGGGCGTGCAACTGCCGCCGCGTACGGGCGAGCCTGTGATTCCGCTCGACGGCGGCAAGATTGCGCTGGTAAGCGATGTATGGGAGCGCGCCGGCCTGGGTCGTGTGCCCGGCTGGATTGCCCCGATGGTGGAGCCAGGGCCGGGGATGTTTCGCCTCATTAGCGGCAACCGACTCTTTGAGTCGCACACTTCGCGCAGACTTGCTGCGGCGGGTGCCGCCGAGGCGGGCTCGGATCTGGATGCCGTGCAGATGAATGCCGATGCCGCTGCGCGCATGGGTATCGCCAATGGCGAGGTCGTCGAGCTGGTAAGCGACATGGGCCGCGACCGCGTACGCGTGGAGACCACACCCTATCTACATCCGGCGTGCATCTTTACGTCGGCGGCTCCGGGCGGGCGTTCGTTTGGCGCCGGCGCGGATGGAGCCCAGGCACTTGGCGTCGGTCCGCTCGACCACACGCCGCTGCGCTGGGACCCCATTACGGGCGCCGCGCTTACCCAGGAAAACGCAGTTCGCGTGGAAAAGATTGCCACGCACGGGGATAATGACGAGTAATTGACTCAGCTGATGTATTTGATTGATCCACGTATTTTTTGAAAGGTCGCACATGAGCGATAGCCAGAACATGTCCGATGAGGTGCGCGCCCGCCTGCGTGCCATTCCCTCCGTCAACGAGCTGCTTGCCGAGTGGCCGGTCGTGAAGGCGGCGGGGGAGACGTGCGACGCGGTAGTCCATGCCGCCGTTACGGCCGAGCTCGACGAGGAGCGCGCCGCCATTCGCGCCGGTGCCGCCCCGCGTTCCAAGCGCGAGCTGGCCTCGGCCATCGAGTGGCGTGCGCACCGCTCTGCGCTGCCGAGCCTGCGTCCCGCCGTCAACGCCACGGGTGTGGTTATCCATACCAACTTGGGTCGCGCCCCGCTCGCGGAATCAGCTGCCAAAGCCGTGGCCGAGGTCGCGCGCGGGTATAGCACGCTCGAGTACAGCGTCGACACCTGTTCGCGCGGGTCGCGCAAGGAGCACGCCGCGCAGCTGATCCGCTCACTCACCGGTGCCGAGGACGCGCTCGTGGCCAACAACAATGCCGCCGCTGTGCTGCTGGTGCTGGCGACCCATGCCGCGGGCAAAGAGGTTATCGTCAGCCGCGGCGAGCTTGTCGAGATTGGCGGCAGCTTCCGCATCCCCGATGTCATGGCGGCTTCGGGTGCCAAGCTCGTCGAGGTCGGCGCCACCAACCGCACACACCTGACAGATTATGAGCAAGCCATTACGCCCGATACGGCCATGATCCTCAAGGTCCATCCTTCCAACTATCGCATCGAGGGCTTTCACGAGGAAGTGGGCTCTCGGGAGCTTGCCGCCCTGGCCCACAAGCATGGTCTGCTGTTCTACGAGGACCAGGGTTCGGGCGCGCTGTTGCCCGACGACATCTTGGTGCGCGGCGGCGAAGAAACCACGCCGGCTTCGGTTTCGGCAGGGCTCGATATCGTATCGTGCTCGGGTGATAAGCTGCTAGGCGCCGCGCAGGCGGGCATTATCATGGGCCGTCGCGATCTGGTCCAGGCCTGCGGGTCGCATCCGCTTATGCGTGCCCTGCGCCCGGGCAAGCTCGCACTCGCGGCGCTCGAGGCTACACTGCGCATTTACATGGATGGGGCGGATGTGGCCCATCGTGAGGTGCCGGTGCTCAACATGCTCACGCTGCCGCAGGCTCATTTGGAGCGACGTGCCCGTAAGCTGCGTGATCGTATGGTCGCCGGGCTCGATAAGGCTGGTTGCCCGTGTGCCGTTGAGTTGGAGATTGTCGAGGAATCGTCGACCCCCGGTGGCGGCTCGCTGCCTACCGTGGAGCTGCCCACGATGTGCGTTGCCGTGCGTCTTGTTGACGAGCGCCTGACGGTCGACGCGCTCAAGCGCTCGCTTGTCCAGGACTTCGACACACCGGTCGTCACGCGCACCTCGCACGACCGCATTCTGTTTGATGTGCGCACGCTCGTTGGCGACCGCGATATCGAGACGGCGGCATCGACGCTCGTCGCGTGCGTTGAGAAGGCGATTGCTCGATGAGTGAGGTTCAGGCGCTGGTGGAGTGTCCCGTTATCGTTGGCACGGCGGGTCACGTCGACCACGGTAAGTCGGCACTGATCGAGGCGCTGACCGGCAAGAATCCCGATCGCCTGGAGGTCGAGCGTCGCCGGGGCATGACGGTGGAGCTGGGCTTTGGCGAACTGGCACTGCCGAGCGGCAAGATCGTTGGCCTTGTCGACGTGCCGGGCCACGCGCATTACCTGCGCGCTATGGTACAGGGTGCGACAGGCATCGACGTTGCCGTGCTGGTGGTTTCGGCCGTTGAGGGCGTGATGCCGCAGACTCGCGAGCACGTGCATGTGCTGGAGCTGCTGGACGTTACGCATATGGTGGTCGCGCTGACCATGTGCGACCTGGCCGATGCCGAGATGTTCGAGCTTGCCGAGCTCGATGTCGATGACTTTTTGTCGGGTACCGTGTTTGCGGGTGCGCCGATTGTGCCCGTGTCGTCCAAGACCGGCGCGGGAATCGACGGGCTGCTTGCGGTGCTCGACGAGCAGGTAAGTGCCTGCTGGGATGCCTGCCGCGACCGTGCCGAGCGCACCGATGCCGCGCCGCGCCTGCCGATTGACCGCTGCTTTACGATTAAGGGCGTCGGCACTGTCGTAACGGGAACGCTGCACGATGCGCCGGTTGCGGTGGGCGACGAGCTGATGGCTTTGCCGTCGCGTACGGTCTGTCGCGTGCGCGGGATTCAGGTGCATGGCGATACGCCGCGCGCGCTGCCTGGTCAGCGTGTGGCGCTCAACCTAGTTGGTGACGGTGTCGCGGCGCTTGACCGTGGCGAGATGCTGGGCGTGGCGGACCGCTTTGGCCAGACGTTGCGCTTTATGATGACGTTCACCTACCTGGGCCGCGAGGGGGCCAAGCCGCGTGTGCTCGAGTCGGGTGCGCGCGTGCACGTGATGGCTGGCACGGCCGAGGTCGTCGGCCGCATCATGCTTTTGGAGGGCGAGGCCCCCATGGCGGTGGGCGAGACCCGTACCGTGCAGGTGCGCCTGGAGGAGCCGCTGCCGCTGCGCGCCGGAGACCATGCCGTGGTGCTGTCGTATTCGCCCGTTATGCTCATCGGCGGCGGGCGCGTGCTGCTATCGCGCTGCCGTCGCTCGCGCGAGCTTTCTGCCGGCGAGCACGCACTGTTTGCGGCGCTTGAGTCCGGTGATATCGCGGGCGGTGTGGGCGCTTGGCTGGCGCTGCAGATGCTGCCGGTTACGGCGGTTGATGTTGCTGAGGCTGTCTCTTATACACATCTGACGCTGCCGACGATACGCCTTGTGTAGAT
>CABRID010000099.1 GCA_902470895.1 uncultured Collinsella sp. | reverse complement strand
GATCAGCCTCGGTCTCGTGGGCTCGGAGATGTGTATAAGAGACAGGCCCCAAGTGTGGCGGCGAGATGTATCAGCGCGACGACGACAAGCCCGAGACCATCAAGAACCGTCTCGACGTCTACGAGAAGTCCACGAGCCCGCTCGTCGACTACTATCGTGGCCAGGGTCTGCTCAAGTCGGTCAACGGTGACCAGGCTCGCGAGACCGTGTACGGGGATGTCAAAGAGGCTCTCGGTCTATGATCAAGATTAAGTCTGCAACGCAAATCGAGCAGATGAAGAAGGCAGGAGCGCTATCTAAGATGGCGCTCCGCCACGTTGGAGCCATGGTGCGCCCCGGCGTTTCGACTTTTGAGCTCGATCAGCTCGCGGAGCAGATTATCCGCATGCATGGTGGCACCCCAGCCTTTAAGGGTTACGGCGGGTTTCCCGGAACCATTTGCGCATCGATTAACGATGCCGTGGTACACGGTATTCCCAACCCCGACATGATCCTGCGCGATGGCGATATCATCTCCATCGATACGGGAGCCGTTGTCGACGGTTGGGTCGGCGATAACGCTTGGACGTTTTTCGTCGGCACCCCCACGCCCGAAGCCAAGGCTTTGTGCGAGATCACGCGCGATTGCCTTAAGGCTGCCATCGAGCAGGCTGTTCCCGGTAACCATATCGGGGACGTCGGTTATGCCGTTCAGTCCCTTGCCGAGTCTCACGGTTACGGCGTGCTTCGCGATTATGTGGGCCATGGCATTGGCCGCGTGATGCACGAGGACCCCAACGTTCCTAACTATGGAAAGAAGGGGAGGGGCGTTCGCCTCCAGGCCGGCATGGTCATTGCCATCGAGCCGATGGTTACGATGGGTTCCAACCATGTGAGCACGGGCTCCGACGGTTGGATCGTCACGACCAACGACCACCTGCCCGCCGCGCACTACGAGAACACCGTCGCCATTACCAATGACGGCCCGGTGATTCTCACCACGGATGCGCAAGGTGCTTGGTGTTCGCTCCAAGGCGGAGAAATGTAACAAGTTCCACTTAGTTGTGGAGCCATTACGAAGTTATTACGATGCGTGCATACGTGTTGTAGAATATTCAATCGCTGTCGTTTTCTAGAGAAAGATGATTGCTTGTGAAGAAGGAAGACGCAATTGAGCTCGAGGGTACGGTAAAGGAACCGTTGCCCAACGCCATGTTTAAGGTCGAGCTCGAGAACGGTCATTCGGTTCTGTGCAACATTTCTGGCAAGATCCGAATGAATTACATCCGTATTCTCCCCGGTGACAGGGTTGTCGTGGAGCTTTCCCCGTACGACCTGACCCGCGGCCGCATCACCTATCGCTACAAATAGCGGCACGCATACACGCACTCCATTTCCGACTGCAGGCTTAGCTCAACCTACGGTCGGATTGTGTGTGAAGACCAGCCATAGTTTTAAACGCCTGCGGCTGGGCGAGTAGATAGTAGGGAAGTAGTTTGAGCGCTACCGAAAGGAAGAACGATGAAGGTACGTCCTTCGGTCAAGAAGATGTGCGATAAGTGCAAAATCATTAGGCGCCATGGCAAGGTCCTCGTCATTTGCGAGAACCCCCGTCATAAGCAGCGTCAGGGTTAAGAGAGGAGACTACGTTGGCCCGTATTAATGGTGTCGACCTCCCGCGTGAGAAGCGCGTTGAGATCGGTCTGACCTACATTTACGGCATCGGCCGCACCACTGCGACGAAGATTTGCGTCGAGTGCAACGTTAACGTGGATACGCGCGTTAAGGACCTCACCGAGGATGAGGTTAACGCCATCCGCGATTATATCGATAAGAACCAGATCATGGTTGAGGGCGACCTCCGCCGTGAGCGCAACCAGAACGTCAAGCGCCTTATGGACATCGGCTGCAACCGCGGCCTTCGTCACCGCAAGGGCCTCCCGGTCCGCGGCCAGCGCACCCACACTAACGCTCGTACCCGCAAGGGCCCGAAGCGTCAGATCGGTGCTAAGAAGAAGAAATAAGGAGCGCTAGATAGATGGCTACTGCTAAGAAGAACGTTCGCGCTGCCCGTCTGAAGCGCGCGGACCGTAAGAACATTTCCGTGGGCCAGGCTCACATTCGTTCTACGTTCAACAACACGATCGTTTCGATCACCGATCCCCAGGGCAACGTCATTTCCTGGAAGTCGGCTGGCCAGGTGGGCTTCAAGGGCTCCCGTAAGTCCACGCCGTTCGCTGCCCAGATGGCTGCCGAGGCTGCTGCCAAGCAGGCCATGGAGCACGGTATGAAGAAGGTTTCCGTCTTCGTCAAGGGCCCCGGCTCCGGTCGTGAGACCGCCATCCGCTCCCTCCAGGCTGCTGGCCTCGAGGTCTCGAGCATCCAGGACAAGACCCCCATTCCGCACAACGGCTGCCGCCCCAAGAAGCGTCGCCGCGTGTAACTGAAAGGATCGTATCAATATGGCAATCGACAGGACTCCTGTTCTTAAGCGCTGCCGTCAGCTCGGGATCGATCCCGCTGAGCTCGGTTACAGCAGCAAGAAGGAATCTATCCGTCAGCCCAAGCGCCGTCGCAAGGAATCTGAGTACGGCATGCAGCTGCGCGAGAAGCAGAAGGTCAAGTTCATCTATGGCGTTCTGGAGAAGCAGTTCCACGGCTACTTCAACAAGGCCCGCAAGATGAACGGCGTCACCGGTGAGAACCTCATGATCATCCTTGAGTCTCGCCTCGACAACGTCGTCTTCCGTCTTGGCTTCGCCCGCACCCGCAAAGAGGCTCGTCAGTCCGTCCGTCACGGTCACTTCACCGTGAACGGCAAGCGCGTGGACATCCCGTCCTACCGCGTCAAGGCCGGCGACGTCGTCGCTGTCGGCGAGAAGTTCCGTGACCTCCTCCCCATCAAGGAGGCCCTGATTTCCTCCGAGCGCTTTGAGGTCCCTGGCTGGCTCGAGGTCGATATCGAGAAGCTGTCTGGTAACGTGCTCGCTCTGCCGACGCGTGAGCAGATCAGCGGTGATATCAACGAGCAGCTCATCGTCGAGCTCTACTCTAAGTAGTCCATCCGGGCTGCTGAGGCTGGAGGTAATACATGTCAGAATTCATTAGGCCTCAGGTTCAGGTCGAAGAGATCAACGAGACGTCTGCTCGTGTCTCCGTCGAGCCGCTCGAGCGTGGCTACGGCGATACGCTGGGTAACTCCCTTCGTCGCGTTCTTCTGTCCTCGCTCGAGGGTGCCGCCGTCGAGGCTATTCAGATCGATGGTGCGCAGCACGAGTTCATGACCATCCCTAACATGGTCGAGGATGTCACCGATATCGTCCTGAATGTCAAGGGTCTTGTCTTCAGGGCTCTCGGCACGACCGACGAGGCGACCGCCACCATTTCGGTTGACGGCCCCTGCGAGGTCACCGGTGCGGACTTCTTTATTCCGTCCGAGTTTGAGCTGGTCAACCCCGAGCAGCACATCGCTACGCTCACCGAGGGTGGCCATCTCACCATGAGCATGCGCATCGGCTATGGCCGCGGCTATGTTTCTGGCGAGGCCAACAAGCGCGACAACGATCCCATCGGTGTGATCCACGTCGACTCGCTGTACTCGCCGGTTTCCCGTTGCGCCAAGCTCGTTGAGGCTTGCCGTGTCGGTCAGCACACCGACTACGACCGCCTTGTCCTCGAGATCGAGACCAACGGCTCCATCGCCCCGCGCGACGCCGTGGTCCAGGCTGCCAATATCATCAACCAGCATATGGCCGCCTTTATGAACCTTGCCGAGACCCCCGAGGTCGAGGAGGAGGCTTCGATCTTCGCTCCCGAGGTCACCAACGACAACGCTGAGTTGGACAAGCAGATCGAGGATCTGGACCTTTCCGTCCGTTCCTACAACTGCCTTAAGCGCGCCAGCATTCACTCGGTCCGTCAGCTCGTTGAGTTCTCGGAGAACGATCTGCTCAACATCCGTAACTTCGGTGTTAAGTCGATCGAGGAAGTGAAGGACAAGCTTGAGTCCATGGGCCTGAGCCTGAAGGCTTAATGCTTCGCATATTTGAGGAGAAACTAGACCATGCGTCACAACGTTAAGAAGGGCCTGAAGCTCGGCACCGATGCGAGCCACACCAAGGCCATGAAGAAGAGCCTTGCTAAGGCCCTCTTCGAGAACGACCGCATCAAGACCACCGAGACCCGCGCTAAGGCGCTGCGTTCGGTCGTCGACCCGATCATCACTTGGGCCAAGAAGGGCGACCTGCACTCTCGTCGTCTGGCTATCGCCAAGCTCGGCGATAAGCAGCTCGTTGCCGAGATCTTCGACAAGGCTGCCCAGGGCATGTGGCAGGACCGCAACGGCGGTTATACCCGCATCATGAAGCTCGGCAACCGCAAGGGCGACAACGCTCCCATCGTTATCATGGAGCTCGTCACCGAGCCTTGCACGCCTAAGGCCAAGAAGGCTGCTCCGGCCCCCAAGAAGGCCGCTGCTCCCAAGAAGGTCGAGGCTGTCGAGGAGGCTCCTGCTGAGGAGACCGCTGAGTAGACTTTCCGTCTGCATAGGCTATATTCGAGGGGTACGTTCGCGTACCCCTCTTTTTTTGTCGCGATACCGTTACTTGTTTGTTGGGAGCGCCCATGACTGCGCCGTCTGATTTCAATTTGACCCCCGAGCTTGACGCCACGCTCGTTTTCCGCGTGGCCTACGATGGCTCGTCCTATAGCGGCTTTGCCGAGCAGCCGGGACAGACGACGGTTGCGGGTGAGCTGCGTCGAGCCATCGAGACGCTGCTTCGCCGTCCGATCGATCTGACGTGCGCAGGTCGTACCGATGCCGGCGTGCATGCCGTGGCTCAGTACATCAGCGTGCCCGTAACGGACGCTGAGCTCGCCCTTACGCGCCGTAGGTGGCTGCGGGCTATGGATGCCCTGCTGCCTAAAGATATCGCCATAAACGAGGTCTACAGGGCCCGTAAGGGCTTTTCTGCACGCTTTGACGCGCGTTCCCGTACGTATACGTACCGTATTGCCGATCGCGATGCGCGCCCCGTGCTGTCCCGTGGTGCCGTGTGGTGGCATCGCTATCCCTTGGACGTCGAGGCCATGTCTGCGGCCTGTCCCGCGCTGCTGGGCGAGCAGGACTTCAAGAGCTTTTGCAAGGTGGCGTCTGCCGTGGGCAAGCCCACGCACCGCTGCGTGATGCGTGCCGAGTTTGGCCATGAGGTGGCCTTTGGCGAGGATATCCTGACGTTTACCATTGAGGGCAACGCATTTTTGCATTCGATGGTCCGCACGATCGTGGGCACGCTTGTCGAGATTGGCATGCATCGCCGCGAACCCGAGTGGATGCGCGAGGTCATCGATGCTTGCGACCGTACCGCTGCGGGCCCCACGGCTCCTGCCTGCGGCCTTACGTTTATGGGCGTGGATTACGATCCCGCCGAGCTTGTCGTGCTCGACTAGGGGAGGGCTCGACGTGTCGTGCGTCGACACCTGTCATCTGTGGGCTGCGCGTGTGCAACATCTGTTCTTGGCGTGCAATGCAACCGGTGTCTCATTGCTTTTATTGCCGGGGTGTACCATGAACCACGGTTTGATTCATTGCTGTCGAGAGGACGGATAATTTGGTTCGACGTGGCTCGCATCCGCGACTTTCGGTGATCCTTGTGGTAGAAGGTTCGCCCAGCTATGCGATGCGTGCGCTCGAGAGTATCCAGAACCAAGACCTCTATGATTTGCAGATTGCCGTTGTCTGCCGCGATGCTGCGCCCGGTGTGCGCCATTCGCTTCAAGTTGCTGCCGACAGGGACATCCATATTGATTTGATTGACGTCGAGGACGCGAAGCGCGGCGCTTGTCTTCGTGCCGGTTTTGATGCCTCGCGCGGCTCTCAAATCATCGCCATGAACGCCGATGAGTGGTTTGCTCCGCAGGCCCTTTCCAAGATGGTCGATATCGCGTGCGATACTGCGGCAGACATTGTGCTCCCCTCGGTGTCGCTCGATCGATACGATGCGCATCGCGAGCGTCATTCGCGCGTCTTGGATGCTGCCTCTATTGCCATAGAAGACGAGTCTTCTATGGTGACTGGGCTGCCTCAGTTGATTTTAGGCGGCCTGGTTGTTCTAACCTCTGGCGTGATGTTCAGCCGGTCGCTGTTTGAGGCATGCCTTTTGTGCGATAAGACGTTTCGCACAGTTGGGTTTATGGCGTGCGCACTCTCGCAGGCGCAGCGCGTCTCCGGATGCGGCGATGCTTGTTTCCACGCGGCGGCACCTAAGCTTACAGATGCCTTTGATCCCACCATGTATGCCAAGGTATCCGATGATACCCGAGCGCTCGACGAGCTTGCGGACTCACTCTCGGAAGCAGATAGCGGTGGTCGGCTCAAGCTGGCAAGCCAGAAGTTCTACTTTGCCGGCCTGGTCGCCTGCATTGAGAATTTGTGTCTGAGCCCGCATGGGGTGTCATCAATCGAGCGCTCTGCTCGTATGCGTGATATGCTCGAGGCGCCTCGAACCCGTCAGATGGTTGCAGCCCTCAAGGATGACCATCGTGGACTCGGCTTGTTGTTTGGACCAATTGCAAGCGCAAGGCCCACACGTTGCGTGATGTGCACGCATTTGGCGGCTTTTCTCAACCGGACGGGTGCCAAAACGGCCTAGAGACGCTCATTTCGAAACAAACTTGCATAGAATTGTTTCGAAATGCGTTCTTATTCACAAAAGCCTTCAAATAGCGCTAAACTATTCAATCACTGATTGATTGTCTCCGCCATCTTTTGGAGAGAGGGTTTGTATGGCTAAAAAACGCAATGGGCGCCAGGATGCCATTAGAGATATTGTGCGCAATAAGGACGTCCGCACGCAGCGCGTGCTGGTCGATGAGCTCCGCGCTATGGGCTTTGATTGCACGCAGGCGACTGTCTCTCGCGATATTGCCGACATGGGGCTGCGTAAGCTCCCTGAGGGCATCTATGTTCTGGCAGAGGACCTGCACCTGCAGCGTATGGTTTCCGAGCTCGTTACGGGCGTTCTGCGTACCGATAATCTGGTTATGATCAAGGCTCAGCCTGGTACGGCTTCCGGCATCGCCGCCGCTGTTGATGCGGCAGAGCTGCCCGATGTGCTTGGCTCGCTTGCCGGCAACGATACGATTTTGGTTATTGCCCAGACGGCCGAGGACGGCGAGCGTCTTGAGGCGCTGATCAATAAGCTGAGCAATTCTCGCAAGTAGGCGTGCGGGTCGTGCGCTCGGTACTGTGCGCGCTGACATAGTGGCTTGTAAGGGGTATCGACGTTGGTCGGTACCCCTTTTTTGTCTGCCGGTATAAAGATCGCCCATCAGGTCGCTTTAAACTAAAAAGGCCCCCGAGCAGTTTAATAAGCTGCTCGGGGGCCTTGTTGCTGTCTCTTATACACATCTCC